>NC_019757.1:3070500-3406500 GCF_000317535.1 Cylindrospermum stagnale PCC 7417 | reverse complement strand
GCATTGTCATCATTACGGTTAAACCCAATACTGTCTAACTCATCAATGAATAAAACTGAAGGAGCTTTCTTTTTAGCTTGAGCAAAGATATCACGCAGGTTTTTCTGACTTTGACCGATCCACATACTGATTATATCAGCAGGAGAAAACTTAAAAAAATATCTGCCAGATTCATTGGCAAATGCATTTGCCATGAGAGTTTTACCGCAACCAGGCAACCCATAGAAGAGAATACCACCAATTGAACCTTTATGTCCTTGAGATTGCAGCTTGAGAAGTTTGCTTAATTTTTCCTTTTCCTCATTTAGACCTTTAACTTGATTAAAGTTAAGTTTAGCTTGTTTAGCGATTGGGTATGTTTGTACTAACCTAGGCTTTTTAGCTGCAAACTCAAAAGATGGATAATCAATTGAGTCAAAGGATACTGGCACTAATTGGTATTTTTCATAATCGGGAGCCATGACTACAATCTGGAAACCATCACCATAATATTCAGATAATTTATATTCTAATATTTGCTGAGTTTTTTTAAGTTGGTAATAGTTACGGGCAATCTCAAAACCTGGAAGTACTAACCAGACACTCTCCAAGTTGTTAGGCCATACCTTTGATTTTCTCAAAATCCTCTTAACCATGTCAAAGAAAAGATTATTGTCGCCAAAATCTTGATATTTAAGAGTTTCTATCTCTACGACCACCTTGTTTTTTACATATACTTCTATGATTTCATTTTGGTAGTCTTCATCATCTTCTGCCATCTCTTCGTCTGTTGTTTCTTCATCCCTAGAAGTCAATTCTACTTCACAGCCTATATTAGACAATTCGTATCCTAGGCTTTCCAGAGTCTTTATAGCAAAATACTTAAAATAGATATATTCTGTAGTTTCTTGCTGCCATTTTAGATTGCATAAATGTTCAGGTTTCATCCTTATTAATAACTGTGATTCAGCTTGAATTTGTGCTTTTTGTAGTTCTAGAAAATAATTCAGCAGAGATGCATTATCTTCTTCTATTTCATAGCATGGAAGTTCCATCAGCAGCCGAAAATGGGCATATATTTCTTCTCTTTGCTCAATAGAATCTTCATTTGAATATTTACATCTAAGAGTAAAAGTAAAAGGAATTTTCCTGGCAACCCTATCTACTAAATGTCCCAAAGCATCTTCTTTCTGCTGAGATTGAATTTCTGATACTGATGGACAATGAAATAAAATAAAGAATTGTGCAGAATTATACTTGTTTGCATATAAAGATATCTGTTCAAACTGCTCGTCAAATTTTTCAGAATCTAGCAATTCCATGCCAGTTGTACCAAGTATAACGCTAGTCATGGTTGAACGATAAAAGTGAAAAATACTAGCGTCAGAAAGGGAATCTTCTTGGTTATTTTCATACCCTTGATCTGACTCAACAATATTTGTCGAAAATTTTCTGTTAGAAGATTTAGGAATATCACTATTGCCTCGATATTGATATTTTCTAATTAATTCATAACTGAAAATCTTTACAGCAATATCAGAAAAAAAATCTTCTGCTTGGGGAATCAAAAAAATTCCCACTGGTTGATTTGAGTCTAAACAAGCTTGGAAACGTTCATATTCTTGCTCGGAGCCAAAATCAAATAAATAATAGAAAAAATCATGTTTAACTGCAATGGGTTGCCGAAGTCTTTTGGCAATTGGTTCTGTATTAGCTACTTGATTTGATTTTCCCCCGGGAAATCCCTGAAGAGAAATTGCTATTTTGGTGTCTAAAGGAATATATAGATCAAATGCCGGATTTGCACAAAGTCTTAATGTCAAAAGAGCAGTATTAAAATCATCTATAAATGCTTGACTTCGGCGCTGGTAACCAAACTGTTCCATGATGGTTTTAACTCGCAGGTTCTTTTTTGCTCTGCCAGTTCTCTGGAGTTCATTTTTGATAGACCGTAAGTAGGCTATATAGGACATTTTGTATTTTTTTCTAAATTGTGTTGATCAGCATCCTAACAGAAACTAAAGATATACTTTCTTAAGTTACACATGAAGCTAACTGAAACCAGCGATCGCGTAGCGTTGTGTAAAGAGAAGCTTACCGTGCCTTGTTCTGAGGAGCAACGCTTGCGTATAGCGTTCCGCACGAAAGGTATCGATCTTTAGCGATACAAGCTAAATTCATCTAGGGTGGGTGCTTAAGAGTCAATTGTGTACCATCTAGCTAGCTTGCCAAACTAGAACAACAATGTCTTCCCTACAGGAGTAGGATCAATAATTATGCATAACCCATCGCCACAGTTGGTTTAGGCGGAGGTTCAGTTGTGTTTGAAACTAGCAGGCGGCGAAGCAACCCCAGGTGGAATATTGCAGAAAACCTTGCTGGGTATATTTTCATGATGCCCACCATTTTAGTGTTAGGCACTTTTGTGGTGTTACCTATTCTCTACGCTGTGTTTCTGGCGCTGCACAAAGTCCAACTCCTAAGCGGCATTAAGTACGAGTTTATTGGCTTTGGTAATTTCACGCGGTTGGTTGAAGATGAACGAGTTTGGATTGCTTTAAGAAACACATCACAATATGTAGCAATTGTGGTGCCAACTCAAACTATTTTGGCTTTAGTTCTGGCAGTAACCCTGAATTCTGGGATTCGCGGCAAAAATTGGTGGCGCATTCTCTATTTTTTACCGACAGTCACTTCTTCAGCGGTGCTGACGCTAATTTTTATGTGGATTTATAACACCGATGGGCTACTAAACGATTTTCTCGCTTGGGTGGGACTTCCTACCTATAACTGG
Source organism: Cylindrospermum stagnale PCC 7417 (assembly GCF_000317535.1). Classification (NCBI taxonomy): domain Bacteria; kingdom Bacillati; phylum Cyanobacteriota; class Cyanophyceae; order Nostocales; family Nostocaceae; genus Cylindrospermum; species Cylindrospermum stagnale. The sequence continues at coordinate 3,403,727 of NC_019757.1, read as the reverse complement.
CTGGGAAATCCGGCAGTTGCCCTTAAAGGCATCATGATCATGAATATTTGGTCAACAGCGCCTTTTTACATGGTGATTTACCTGGCGGCCTTGCAAGACATCCCCCAAACACTTTACGAGGCGGCTGAACTCGATGGGGCCAGCGGGTGGGAAAGATTTATCTACATTACTATTCCATTCCTCCAGCCTGTGACCTTTTTTGTGGTGGCTGTGGGGGTGATTGGCACTTTTCAACTGTTTGACCAATCTTATATTTTCTCTGGCGGGACTGGTGGCCCCAACAACGCTACCCTGACGGTGGTGTTGCTAATTTACCAAGCTGTATTTCGCAATTTACAGATGGGGTACGCAGCAGCAGTTGCCTTTTTGCTGGCAGCGGTAATTATTGCTATCACTTTGATTCAACGGCGACTTTTCGGAGGGGAGGGCAATTGACTCATATCTCTCGGTTTTGGTGGCTCAAAATCCTGTTATACCTGTTGCTGACAATCTATGCTCTCATCACTCTGATTCCTTTTTTGTGGGCAATTTCGGCATCATTTAAGCCGCTATCGGAAATTGTCAGCGGTACACCGAATTTCTTACCGCAGAATTTTACTCTTGACAACTACAGGCAAATATTCTTACAACAACCGCTGTTCTGGCGTTGGCTGTTCAACAGTTTAGCGATCGCCTTGAGTGTGACGATTTTAAACTTGCTGTTAAACTCAATGGCAGGTTATGCCTTGGCGAGATTGCGCTTTGCGGGTAAACGCTTCTGGTTCTTCTTGATTTTGGCGGTGCTAGCAGTACCGGCACAGATTACCTTGATTCCCACATTTTTGATTTTGAAAGCTATTGGTTGGCTGAATTCCTACCAGGGAATGATTGTCCCCAGTATGGTCAATGCCACTTTCATCTTGATGATGCGGCAGTTTTTCGTCAATTTTCCTCAAGAACTAGAAGAAGCAGGGCAACTGGATGGCTTAAATACCTTGGGGCTTTTCCGCTATATTGTTCTACCTCTGGCAAAACCAGCGCTGGCAGCACAGGCGGTTTTTGTGTTCATGGGCAGTTGGAATAATTTTTTACTGCCGCTGGTGATTTTGTTTGACCCGTCCATGTTTACTCTACCCTTGGGGCTGAACACCTTTAAAGGTCAATACATCAGCTATTGGAACTATATTATGGCAGCTTCTATGGTATTCACCTTGCCAGCTTTAGGAATTTACGCCTTTTTCAATCGCTACTTTATTCAAGGTGTGACGTTTACAGGCGGCAAAGGGTAATGGTCAAAGCACGCTGGGCTTAAGCATTGGTTTGACGCTGGCGATACATGCAGTACTGAAGGACAAAGAGCAATTATTGAAGAAAACTCTTCCTTGTCTTCTCCAATGCCCAATGCCCAATGCCTAATCCCGTTCATTTGTTAAGAGTTATTTCTCCCTATCACCCCATCACCCATGTTCTGCGATCGCCATCTGAGATTCAACCCTATTTTCAGCAACAAATTGCACTCTTAACGTGATATTGGTATTACAGCGACTCAATCTCTATCTATCAGTTAACAAGCATTATGGGTTTTGCAGACCTATCGATCGCAGAGATAGCAGCAGACTACAGTGTTCCTGTAGAAAAAGTGTTTTCTCTGTGCAACCAACTGGGAATTGCCTATAAACACCAAAAGACCCGTTTGGCGTTAGAGGATGCAAAGGCAATTCTTTCCCAAATCCAAATATTGTCTGAAACACACCCAAAAGGTACTAGCAACTTGGTGGGTGATACGGAAGTCACCTGAAGAGCTATCTCAGGCTTTGGCTAATCGTTAATGACTAATAGCAAAGAATAATTAGCTATTAGCAATTGGCAACGTGGAGATTGAGCATCGCTTTTTGATCTGTGTTAAGCATCAATATCTTTAAGGGGAAACATGTTTAAAAGACTAATTGGCGTTGTTGTGGTTACTGTTTTGCTGACGTTTCAGTTGGTTGTCGGTAGTGCAACAGCGGTGGAACTGGATGAAGCGATCCGAACAGTGCCATTAAATGCTCAGGGTGATACTGTTGTACTCAGCCTGAAACAAGTTAAGCAAGGCAAAGCTTTATTTAATTACGCTTGCGCTCAATGTCATGCTGGGGGAGTTACCAAGACAAACCAGAATGTGGGACTTACTCCAGAAGATTTGGCACTGGCAACACCTAACCGTAACAATATTGAAGGTTTGGTGGACTATCTGAAAAATCCCACTACTTACGACGGGGAAGAGGAAATTTCTGAAGTACATCCCAGTATGAAGAGTGCAGATATTTTCACAGAAATGCGAAATCTGACGGATGATGACTTGGTGGCGATCGCTGGCCATGTTCTCTTACAACCGAAAGTTGTTGGCATTAAGTGGGGAGGCGGTAAGATTTATTACTAAATCCAGGCTAGCAAATCTCAATACTAAGTAATGTAGGGGGAAATCTACCCTTACTACTGAAAAATTCTGAGTTCTGAGTCCTCATAACTGATGGCCGTCAATTCCCTGCCAATGCTGGAATTTTCTCTCTGGAATTAGGACTCTTAACTCGGAATTTTAGCTGGGTTAAGCGATCGCCCAAGGCACCCAACCTAGGGAATGGCGAGACGCCCGCTCAAAGAGCGATGGGCATACAGTTGTGTCACAGGCGTGGAGAGGGAGCGCCCTTTATGAGGCAATCGCATTAACGCTCTTAGGATTGCTAAAAATTTTTGACCAGTTAGGTTGCGAAAGAAAAAATTAAAATCCGCTTGTTTGTGGTTTAACTTTTTTTCTGGGAACCACCCATATATATATTGGTGTATGGCAATCTAGTAATTCTTACTCATTGCACAGGTTTTTGCTACTTACGGCTGCCAATTCTTAAAAAAAAAATCATCTACGACAGATTGTCATATTTAGCGTCAATTTTATTTAAAATGAGAAGAGGAAAATAAAACTATTTGTTAGGAGAGAGCCATGAAATCGATTGCTGCCAGCTGGCGACGCTTGAGTTTAGCTGTATTGACAATCCTTTTAGTTGTTAGCAGCTTTGCTGTATTTACTCCCAGCGCTGCGGCTGAAACTTACACAGTCAAACTGGGTAGTGATAAAGGACTACTGCAATTTCAACCATCAAAGTTGACAATTAAACCAGGTGACACTATTGAATGGCTGAACAACAAAGTTCCCCCCCATAACGTTGTGTTTGATAAGGCTAAAAACCCTACTAAGGACGCTGCTCTAGCCACATCGCTGTCTTATAAGAAATTGTTGCTGAGTCCTGGTCAAAAACAAACAACCACCTTCCCAGCAGATGCCCCCGCTGGTGATTACACCTTCTATTGTGAACCTCACCGTGGCGCTGGCATGGTTGGGAAAATTACTGTCCAAGGCTAGAAACAACACTTTTGACACTTAATAATTTTCCTTGCTTATGAGGGAAATTAGCGTTGAGTCACAAGCCATACGTATAAAGTGGCGCACAAAATGAATAGTGGCGGTAACGAGATTTATCCCTACCTAAGGTGGTGAAAGCCTAGTGGTAATGGTTGGGATGAAGCTCGTTCCGCCAATTTTGATCAAATTTGCCTATAATCAGAGATTTATCGGCAACATACAGTAGAGTACACATAGCGGTTGGCAACTGTAAAGGCTAATATCCGCCATAGAATAGCAACTGAACAAGGTTTTTCAGTTGCTGGATGCTTGTTGCGAGGAGAATCTCTTGAGAATATTTTTATTAATTCTGCTGTTGGCGATCGCTCTGTTTAAATTGACATTTGTTCATCCAGCACTAGCTGCCGAAACAGCCAACGGCGCTAAAATCTTTAATGCTAACTGCGCTTCTTGCCATATAGGTGGTGGTAACATCCTAATTGAGCACAAAACCTTGAAAAAAGAAGCATTGTCGAAGTACCTGGCAAATTATGATAGCGATTCTATCCAGGCAATTATTTACCAGGTACAAAATGGGAAAAATGCTATGCCTGCCTTCAAGGACAAGTTAAGCGCTCAGGAGATTCTAGAGGTAGCGGCTTACGTTTTCCAAAAAGCCGAGCAAGGCTGGTAATCGAGCGCCAGATTTGTTTGGATCTTCGGATAGCCCTTTGGTAAGTCAGAGGGTTTTGATTATTTTTGATTAGAGTTGTTTTGTTGTTCTTGCTTCAGTTGGCGTAACTGTCTCGTTAGTTTTAGTCTTGCGAGTTCAGCTGAGGAGGCAGGCTGAATCTTATTGGCTTCTGGCGTGGGTACAGGCTGATTGTTATTCGCGGACGGTGCGCTCGCTGGCTTAATCGTTGTTGAGGGTGTGGGCACAGGCTGATTGTTCGCGGACGGTGCGCTCGCTGGCTTAATCATTGTTGAGGGTGTGGGCACAGGCTGATTGTTCGCGGACGGTGCGCTCGCTGGCTTAATCATTGTTGAGGGTGTGGGCACAGGCTGATTGTTCGCGGACGGTGCCGCTGGCTTAATCGTTGTTGATGGCGTGGGTTTTAACTCTGAAGTCACCGCATTCGTTTGACTGCTGTTATTTTGGAACCGCAGGTTGAATGGATAAGAGCTAATTCGCTGATCAGCTTTGGGTCGCTTGGCGTTGAAATATTCCCTGGCCTTTGATTCCAGTTCAGGGTTTACTGACTTGTCTTGGAACTTGATATCTAATACCTTACCATCAGGATGTAGGACTAATCGACCCAAAACAGTACCTTCCAAACCCGGTTTATCCGTAGAGATGGTGTCGCGAATAACTGGTTGTTGTTTAGAATTCGGGTATTCTTCCAGAACTGCTTTTCTCAGATTGTCAAAACCCTCTAAATTTCCCTGCGCGATCGCTCCATCTGTGACCTTTGAAGACGACTCTGGTTTATTGAAACCAGGCAATTCAGGTGCTTTATTTAATGAACTTGGTTGGACGCTTTGCCCATCTGGGCCTACGTTACTTTGTGGAATCGCTGCCATTGGAGAACCTAGGGGCCCATTTTGAGTTACTTTGGCTGCACCATCTCCATTCGGCATGGTTTGTTGCGTGGTATTTTCCCTTGCTGCTGTCGTTGGGGCAATATCAGCAAGATCGCTTCCTATATCCCTAGGTCGTGAATTATCTGCCTGGACTTGTGGCAACCTATTCACAGGCAAAGACTCGCCTACAATCCTGACATTTTTTTCATTAAAACGAGAAGCTGAAGAGTATTTACTACCGATATTAAAACTAGAGGTATCAAACCGATTATTTGTGTTCCCAAGGCTCCATGAAGACTGCCTTCTGGGCGAGGAGGATGTGCGGAAGTTAGCAGTTGATGAGGGGATAACTGGCATTCCCATCTGGTTGGATACAGATGCAGGGGATGGGGGAAAGATAGTCGTCTGTCCACCAAAGTTCGGTGCAGGCAGTTGCTGTTGTAGGGCAACTTGGGGTGAGTCAAGCGGCGTTTGTGGCAGACGGCTTTGGTCAGCTTGGCTCAATTCCAGCAGTCCAACCGTTTTTGACGAGTCTGTTGCTTTGGGTTTACTGGAGTCCACAGGCATCAATGGCACAATCAACGCAATAGCACCGTGGATGCCAAGAGAGGCTATAGCTGCTATCCCAGTTGGTTGGCTTAGGATTTCTGGTATATTTCTCAGCAGGGAGGCGTAAGACATAGCTGTTATCGTTCACTCGGCTCGGTTGCAGTTGACTAGCAATTTTATCTTTCAGACTATATTGCGCTATTAGAGAATGGGGTTCTCTAACAAATAATAATTTCCTACACTAGCACTCAAAACAGGAAAATTGCCTTTTTTTGTGGTAATGGTCTTAATGAACTAATATTATACTTCAAAATTTGCACTTGCTAACTAAAGAGTTGAAAAAATAGTACTGATGATGTTTATAATCGGCGAGATTAAACCCAAAAGCTATATGGGTGCTGATTTGGAGCAATTGGTTATATTTGAACAAGTCGCTTTTAAAACTACCCAAATTTTTGCTAGTCAGATAAACTGACTCTGAACAAAACGGGAGTATCATTCCCGGATCAAACTTTTTCTCAACTTCAGACTTGATTAAGTATCACTATCCATATTTTTAGGGAATTCAAGAGAAAAATTTCAAGTCCCACTTGTATCAAAAGACCCAAATGGCATTACCGACAGTTATTTTACCCGGTTATTTAGAAAGTGCGATCGCTTACGGCCAACTTGAACAATCTCTACAAGATTTGGGTTTTCCCACAGCTACGGTACCACTGCGACGGCGTGACTGGATACCTACTTTTGGAGGAAGGCCAGTAACGCCGATTGTGCAGCAACTAGATCGCACAGTAAAGCGGATATTGCAGAAATATAACGCTGCTCAAATTAACTTGATTGGTCACTCAGCCGGTGGTTGGATATCCCGCATCTACCTAGGAGAAAAACCTTATTTGGGAAGTACTTGGGACGCTCACCCCTCGGTTGCCACTCTCATCACCTTAGGGACACCCCATATTAGCCAAGAACGCTGGACGCGCTGGAATCTGGACTTTGTCAAAAATAACTACCCCGGAGCATTTTACAAAAACGTTCGTTATGTTTGTGTAGCCGGCAAAACTATCTTTGGCGAAAGGCGACGCGGTAGTTGGTTAGCTTACAGTAGTTATCAATTAACCTGTGGCCAAGGTAACACTTGGGGTGATGGGATCACACCTATTGCAGCTGCTCATTTGGATGGTGCTCAAAATCTTGTCCTAGAAGGTGCGAAACATTCTCCCAGAAGTCCGGGAATTTGGTATGGTTCACCAGAACTGTTAAAAGCTTGGGTGCCATATTTAGCTTGAATATCTAATTTTGCTCAAAAAATTTAATATTTATTAGCTAAAATTGTCATATAAATACAAAATTAGTTAAGGAAAGAGGGGTCAGCCATGCAAACCACCCAATTTGATCGGATTTTGCGGCGACTGGCGACGATATTATCTGTCGTGATTCTTACCTTGTGCCTGATTTATACCTCTACTGGCGTAATGCTTTCTTTTTACTATGCACCAACAGCCGGCGGAGCTTATCAGTCATTGAAAATGATTAATACACAAGTGCCTTACGGCTGGTTATTTCACAGAGCGCATGATCTTGCTGGTCATGCCGTAATTGTGATAGCTCTAATTGATATCGTGGTGATGTTTTTAGGTCGGCAATTTCGTCAAAGCTGGCTGACAGCTTGGATTAGTGGAATTTTATTTACCCTAAGTGCGATCGCCTTAAATTGGACAGCGATGATTCTCGGCTGGGATCAAGAAGGATACTGGCGTTTTAACATTGAGTTAAGAAATATCGAAGCCATTCCTTTCATTGGTAGCCAACTGCGAGACATCCTCACTGGTGGTGGAGCTATTAGCACCGTAACTGTGCAGCATCTCTACGCCATACACAGTTACATTATTTCCGTTGCTGCCATCATTCTAGCGGTGATGCATTTATCTGCTTTGTTATGGCAAGAGAAAGAAATGGCTAGTCCAGGCGAAGTAATTCAACTGGCAGAAGCCTCACTAGCAGAAAGTTGAGACAATTTAGCTAGGGGGACTTCTTCCACTTCTGCTAAGGTTTCCAAAGAAAGGGGAGTAGACTGACTAGCACCAGATAGGCGTTTTAACAGGTTCGGTCGGGAATCATATAACAAGTAGATAATGCGATCGCCAATTTCCCATTCTTGGCCGACTTGCATGATCTGTAGGCTTTTTTCCCGTTCTACCAACAGCGGCACCAATACGCCACTCCGCATTTTTTCCTGTATATGCTCCTGTTGAAGGGAAAATTCCCCCTCATTCAGGGTCGTTGTCCCCAACTTCACCCGCCCATCATTCAAATACTCAATCCAGGTCTTAATCGCTAAATCTGAGACAAAAGCTTGGCTAACTTTATTATTAGCAGAGTTATTCGCCTGCCCTTCACGGGGGAAAACTGCTAAGACGCGGGGCGGATTAAATTCCTCAGCGGCTCGTTGCGCCAAAACAAAATTCACCTCACCGTTACTGGTCATCGCCAAAAAAGTTCCTAGAGAGGCAATTCCCGCCTCTTCCAAAACCTCAGCATCCAGCGCACTGCTAGCAATTACCCGGAAATTTTGGGCTTCAGCCTGGGCTAAACTTTCCGGGTCAGTATCAATCATGACAACATCCTCTCCCCGCTCTTGAAAAAATCGGGCAATCAACAGACTCAAGGGATTACAACCCACAATCACCGCTCCAGTTGCATCTTTAGAAGTGATTTTCAGCCACTTAGCAATCTGTCCAGCTGTTAGTCCTTGACAGACAACTGTCATGATAATTGTCAAAAACACCAAAGCTTTGATCGCATCACCACCGTTAACACCCCGTTGTGTCAGAGAAATCGCAAATAAAGAAGCAATGGAAGCAGAGACAATTCCCCTCGGCGCAACCCAGCTTAAAAATAGCTTCTGTCGCCAATTGAGAGCACTGTTCCAGGTACACAAAAGAATGTTAATAGGGCGAACAACTAGCATCAATACCAAAACTGTGTATAAACTGCCCCAACCTAAGGCAAACACACTGGCAATGGATAGGTCAGCTGCGAGCAAAATGAATAGTACAGAAACGCTGAGAATTGTCAGCTGACCTTTAAAGCTCCGCAACAAGCGTTCTTCTGGCACCGAAGAATTGGCAAATACAGCCCCAGCGATGACTGTCGTCATTACTCCCGATTCACTGCGGATCGCTTGGGCTAAGGTAAACAGACCCCACAGCACTGCTAACACCACCAGGTTTTTGAGTTCAAAAGACAGAAAATTGGCGCGTTTGAAAATCAAGCTCATTAGGTAACCGCCAGCGCCACCAATTGCCCCGCCAACACCCAAACGCATGAGTAAACCGATGATGGCTTTGATCGGGTCAGCATCACCATTCAAAATCGTGTCTAGGACAACGAAGGCGAGGATAGCTCCCACTGGGTCGATTAAAACCCCTTCCCCTTCCAAAAGCGTCGCTACCTGTCGATCTACGTTGATTTGTTTGAGCAGGGGGCCGACAACCGTTGGTCCGGTGACCACAACAATCGAAGCGTAGAGAAAAGCGATGTTCCAGGGAAATTCACCCAGCCAGTGAGCTGCCATACTACCGCCCAGTAGTGTGATCAGCGTGCCTAAGGTGACGAGCAATTGCAAACTGACTGAAACTCTGCCTAACTCTCGCAAATCCAAGTTGAGTCCACCTTCAAACAAGATGATCGCCGTTGCTAGGGCGACAATCACTTCCAGTCCTGTGCCTAGCAAGTGCGGGTGCAATAGCCCAATGCCGTCTGAGCCAAGCAGGATGCCCAACATGAGTAACAAGACGATGCTGGGTACTTTTAGGTATGCAGCCAGTACCTGGGCGCTAATGCCTGCAACGACAGTAACCACCATCTGTAGGGTGATTTCAAATGATGCTTCCATGTTGTAGATTTTGAGTGATTGATTTCAAAATCTTTTGTAAAGAGTAATAAATCTTAGCTCTACAGGGTACGACAGTACATCTCTTGTCCCTTACTGAATTTTGAGGTTTTCTCATACTGGGTTTTTATAATACCTACTTATTAGCTGGTTGGCGATCAAGTAGGGACAGTTGGGCGTGCTCTTTTAGTATCACAGAAAAAATCCCACTACCCAGCAAACCGCCCTCAAGGGATGTTCTTCCATGAACGATGTTCTTTGTCTCTCTGATGTTCCAGTCAGATGCGGGGGCCTTCTTGGGCAAAAATTAGAGATATAGGCAGCCACCAAAACTTTTTTTGTAAAAGCTGTTGACATCTGCTGAAAAATCAGTTAATTTATAAAAGGTTTGAGACAGATGCCCCCATCGTCTAGAGGCCTAGGACACCTCCCTTTCACGGAGGTAACGGGGATTCGAATTCCCCTGGGGGTACTTTAAAAAAGTCAGAAGAAAGTGTAATTCTATTCTTCGCAACTAAGTAAACCACCCCACTAATTTAGGTTTTGGGAATAGCTTACCTAGTTTGTAAGTTCGTTAACTAGTTAATGACTCTACGCGCTGGCGAATCGCTAGCAGGTTTAACCGCAGATCATTGCTGAGGCGATTTTCGAGGATTGATATTGGCATAGTGAGCTTAGGCCAAACTTGGATTGTGTAGCAGAGATTTGTGCCTTGGGCTGCACCGAGGGAATAAGGCTCTAAGCACCATTTGCCAGAAAAGCCTTTGAAATCTCCCTCTACCATCTGGAAATTAATTTCTTTGGGGAATAATTCTTCAAGATCCAAAACTACACGCGCACAAAACTTGAAATTGAGTAAGCGCTGGGAGCCTATTTGCTCAAGTCTAATACCACCCTGGGGATGTGCTAACAGACGACTTTGGGCTAGGTTAGGGATGAAATCAGCTAAGGATTCATAATCTGTGAGAATCTGCCAGATTTTTTCCACTGGTTGAAGAATTTGCAGCCTAGCCGTGATTTGTCGCTGTCGATCTGAGATTTTCTCAACTTGGATAGCTACATCAGCTGGTACAGTAGCTGCGTTAGCACTCAAAGTTTTTTCTGGGTTGTTGTCTTCACTAGGGGCGTTGCAATCAAGTCCCTCAATAGTGTTGTGTTGTTTAGTCACTTTCAGTTGGGTGGTTTGCTGGCGTCAGAAAATTGTGGCAGAGTTAGGGTAAAGCCAATTTCGCTTAAGTGAGAATCCTTGAGGGGAATACTCTCAAGTGCGATCGCTCCATTCAAATGCTGCACTAGAGACTTGACTAAAGCAAGTCCCAAGCCCGTCCCTGGAATCCAGCGACCTTTACCACGACGGAACTTGTCAAAGATATAGGTTGCTTCTTCTTCAGAAATGCCACGTCCGATATTAGTCACTTTAATAATAACCTGATCAATTTGTTGATCAACTCGGTGAGCAACTTGCAAGTGGACGATGGTGTCATGCTCCGAGTATTTACAGACATTAGTTAATAACTCTTTGAGGATGCGGTCAAAACTCTCTAGTTCAGTTTGGAGTTTTAACGGCTTATTTGGTAAATCTACAGCGATGGTTAATCCTTTATCTATCAGATTTTTGCTAACAGAAGCTGCTAAATCCTGAATTTTGAGATTTACATCGATGGTTTCTAAGTATGGAGTTCCTTGATGAGACTCCAACTTCTGGAGCGTCAACAAGTCATTAATCAAGTTAATTTCTTTGGTACACTCTACCTCTAAAATATCTAGGTATTTAACCTGACGCTCTGGAGCAATTCCTGGCAGACGCAAGTTCCGGATTGACATCAGCATATTTGTCAGAGGGTAACGCAAGCGATCGCTCATATTGCTCAAAAATTCATCTTTGAGCTCGTTTAGTTCCTGCAATTGCTCAACGTATTGCCTTGTTCTTTCGTACAATTTGGCCTGCACTTCCAAACTACGCTTAAGTTGCTCTGTGCGCTCATCTACCAAAGTCTGGATTTGCCGCAGTGTCTGTGACTGAATTATGGCATTGCTCACTTGAGCACAGACCATTTCCACAAGATTTAATTCTGCTGGTTGCCAACGGCGAGCAACGGCTTGTTGGAGCACTAAAAAGCCTAAAACTTTGCCTTGGCTCTCTAATGGCATTAACAATACCGCAGGCAGTTCCTCAATAGCAAACAATGGCCCAGCTGTCCAGCTATCCTTTTGCTCTGTGTAGTCATCAATGACTACTGGTTTCCCTGATTCCGTGAATACACGCTGGCATAAACTACACTCTGAAAGCCAGTAGGACTGATCCAAATTATCTGTTTGATTGCTGCCGGACATGGGTGTGACCTGATTCCATTCCCCAATGACAGTAGCTTTTGCTTTAGGAATTTGTTTTTTAGATTGAGCCCTAAACAGGGGGTCTGTATATTTTAAAAGGATGAGCAAACCCCGATCTGCCTGTAGCGATTCGGCAGTGGAGGCAATAACTAACTGGAGCATTTGATTCAACTCCAAGTTGCTACGACTCAGTATAGTTAATTGCTTGATTAAGCTTTGATACTGGTTGCTCTTTTGTAAATACTGATGTTGAGAGGCAATCAACTGTGATTGTGCCACTTGAGAAAAAGCGATCGCACAAGATGACTCTACCGCTTTGAGCAATTGCTTTTCTGATTCACTCCAATCATAGGGTTGGAATTTTATCAGGCTAATTACGCCATTATTATTGCCACTAAATCGAGTCGGAATTGCTAACACCGCTTTGATTGGTAGTGGCAAATGTTGACACCCAATTACCAGACTTTTTTGAATGCTCGAAATGTCTTCAATAGTCAATGTTTCGGCAGCACAATTTACCACGGGCAAGTTCATCAACAATTGTTCCATTGAGAACATTTCGTCTGAGTGCGGCAATCCTAAATACTTGTCAGCACACCAATTAGCAGCAGTCGCTTCACCAGAAACCTCACCTGTCACTGTAACCAAGCAGCAGCAGTCCACTTGAAAGGCTACTCCAAGCAAGTGAGCAATTTCTTGCAACATCAAAGAAGACACCGAAGTTTTGGCGATGATTTGGTTAATCTTTTGTGCCAAAGTATGGGCAGTTTCTTCCTGATGCTGCATTAGATTGACTGGGTATACTTGTCGTTCAAAGTCATCTGAGCACTGTGGCGGTGATGATAAACGCTTTTTCATTCCTAGCATGCTTTTGGATTTGGATAATGATCCCATTTTTTTACCCAACCTCTTGGTATTTCTTTTACCGTTAGTTGTGTTGCTACACCCAATAAATTACTACTTTTTTATGAAGGGTCTTTTCACCTGTTATAGTTCCTTTCTATTTCAGATGAACAAGTTATTTAGTATAATAAACAATTTTCTACATAGGCGAGAAAATATCTAAAGTATAATAAAATTTCCCACACATAAATGCCTAACAGATATTATTTTTGGCATTGATGTTTTGAGTTAATTTACTATCTTTGACCTAGAATATCCTGTCTCTAACTCTTCTTAAACCGTAATTTCTCTGGAATTGCAGCCAGAGCACCGTTAATTATCTCCGCGTTAACACTGGTATGCCTATGTCAATACGTAATATTTTTTTCACTAACCTTGGCTTGAGATCGCCACTTTTCTATCTCCAGAGAAGGAAGAAAACATTTGGCGACTGTATCAAGGATTGGAAACAGGGGTCAAAAATTTGGATAATTTTTTTAGTGATCATCGACTTTAGGCTACGCTATCGCTATCTGAAGTTCATCCCCAAAAGCCGGAAACAACTGATTTTTCTAGATGCATAAGATTATAAATTTGTACAGTATGTAAGTCATAATAATTTTAAATAACTAGGAACTATGCATTGACAGAAATAATAAAGGGCGATCGCAGCCAGAGCAACGGCGTATAAGGGTAAAATCTATGAGTGAGAGCTAAACTGCTGTACCCCCAAATCACATCAGCCGTTCAAGATTAATCTGGATAAAAACTGTGGGTTATGACAACGTATGTCAAACTTTAGCAGAAACATATCCCAAGGATTTTGCTCGGTGGTTGCTAACCGTCGAACCTAGAGAAATCCAAGTATTAAAAGCTGAATTAAGCATCGAACCAATTCGTGCAGATTCTGTTACATTTCTTCAAACAGAGAATCGGATTTTACATTTAGAATTTCAAACTCGCACCACCTCAAAACCTCCACTCCCTTTAAGGATGTTGGATTATTCTGTGAGGCTGACACGCAAATATAAGGTTCCCGTAACTCAAGTAGTGATTTTCTTACAGGAGACAGACGACCAAATCGCTTTTACTGAAGAATATGTGAATGAGACAACTACTCACCGTTATCGAGTTATACGGTTGTGGGAACAAGATTCAACAATATTTCCTAACATAAAAATATTATCTGCTAATAAATTAGAAAATTTGGGAGAAGCATTATTTGATTTTTCTCATGTGCATGATTTAGAAGTTTGGTTAAGTCAAGAAGAAAATATTTAACTTGTATTAGGGACTTCCAATTAAAAAAATGTCCAATCGGTAGGGACACAGCATTGCTGTGTCCCTACAAGTCTATGATTACTGGATAATTTAATTTTTGGTATTCCCTTAACGAATGTAGGAAGGCATATTTAGGCTTCGTGCATTATGCCTGGACGCGATACCACAACTGCATCCACTACTCCCGAAATCAGTCTGAGTCCATTGATTAGCATATCATGTTGTTCTATACGACGAGAGTCGTCCCAGATAAAAACTATGATATTGCTGTATCTTGAATCCTCAACAAGGTAAAGACTTGCATCAGCTGCAATTTGCTCAATCATGCTTTGAGGGGTATCAGTTGCTCGCATGAATTTCGCTTCAACGATTGTCTTCAGCGAAGGTAAGCCAAGGTCAAGACGCGGATGTGCTTGTCCAACAGGGAGTGTAGATTCTTCGTCTGTGACGTCAGGAAAAGTTGGAGTGAGCAGAAAACAGAGTAAGTTTTGTACATGATATTCGTTATCAATATGCCACTTTCGAGCATCTCCTCCTCTTGTGCGCGATTTTTGTTCCCAAGTCCAACGACGTAGTCCAGCAGGTACGCGACGTAATAAATTACAAAGTTCATCAATTCTGGAGATTTTTTGAGAAGCAACGGGGAAAGTTAATAATTCATTTTCAAGACTTGCTTGTATACCTTTTAAAATTGAAACGCCTTGGTAAACATCTATAGGAACACAGCCTAAATTATCAAACTTGGTAACTTGATCTTGATGAGGGCTTTCTTTAGAAATGATTTTGTTTAGAAAAGAGAGACATTGAATTTTCCAAATATCGCACTTTTGAGAATCAACATATTCTATATCTGGTGTTTTGGTAGGCTCACCTAATCCGTACAAACTTCGTCTGTTATCTACAAATTTACCTGGACTAACTTTGCGATTTTCATAAATGCTGTCTCCTTCAGTGATTAGCCTCTTTAGTTGAGCAAGATACGAATTTGAAGAATCTAAGTTTGTCATGAAAATATTCTCTCAGTTAACTTTTTAGCATTTGACATATCTCACAGATAACTTTGAGCAAGGTGCTGCTTTTGCTCAGAAAGTGATTATATTGTCATGCAAACGCATTACTATGTGGTTAAAAATACAGAATGCTGCAAAATTTTCGAGATGTCATGCACAAATGCATCTGACCCCCGCGATGGAAACACGGGGGCTTTAGAATATAAAACTACAGAGCTAAACTCTCGACACTTAGGGGCACCATATCGCCATTCCTCGTCAATCCTAATAACATCGGTTGCTGTGGTTGAATTAGTTGTCCTGTTAGTACACAGCGTTCCTCTTGCTGGGCTGTAGCTGCGATACTCGCTCGAATATCGGAACGCGAAAATCGAGGTTTCCACTCGCCTGATTTTTGCTGGACATAATTCCAGAGGATATCGCGAATGAGCGCTTGATATCCCTGATTGCCGGCTATTTCTTTGAGTTTATCTTTGAGTTCCCGTTCCAAGCGAATGCTGGTGACTTCCATATCGGTAGTTGGGGTGCGAGTAATTGTATGCATGATTTTTTCTCCTTAAAGGTATAGACAGGATAGTAATACAAGTGTAGTATGTTTAAAGGAATATTCAATAGGTGAAATTTTCTGTGAAATCCGCTTACCCCATCTCTACTTCTTTGTCTGCAACCAACTGCCAATTCAGTTGGGAATCAGCGGCTATGGGAGTGGAGTATTTATTTATAGGTAGCGGCGGACGAGATCACAGGCAGAACACAGAGAGTCATTATGATTTTAGATATATCAGCATTAATGGGCTGAATGCCAAACCACAACTAGACAAAAGAAGCGGGGGGTACAGGAAAAGAAACACTGTACCAATATAAGACCAGAGAACTTTCGGTCTATTTCTAACCCCCGCTTCTACTAAATAAGAAGCGGGGGTTTCTTTATAAGGAGTGAAGCTGTGACGAGCGCAATGCAAGTGTTAAAGCAATCTGTGGTGGTGTTTTCGCAAAATTACTTGCCACTGTGTCGGGTCAATATCAAGCGGGCGATTGTGCTGTTAGTAACAGATAAGGCAGAAGCGCTGGATTTGCCAGCAGAAAGCGGTTGGCAAGTTCACTCACCCAGCTTGGTAGTTTTTGTGCCAAAACACATCCGCTTGAAAATCGCTTCTACCGAGCGGATGTGGAAAGTTCCCCCTGTCAATCGGCGGGAAGTGTTGCGGCGAGACCATCACAGTTGCCAATATTGCGGTAGCAACAAACGGTTAACACTAGATCATGTGCAGCCGCGATCTAAAGGCGGCCCGCACACCTGGGATAACGTAGTCACGGCTTGTGAAAGATGTAACTCCCGTAAAGGCGATCGCACTCCCGCTGAAGCTGGTATGCAACTAAGTACCAAACCGAAAGCTCCACTTCACCCGGCGATTTCTTTTGCCGTGCGCGAAAGCGCCACACAGTTTTGGAATGATGTGCAAGCAAACCTGGAGTAACAGGAGAGCATAAGGAATGCTGAAATTAACTTACACCGAAGGGAGCTTTTATTTAGAGTGTCTCACTCATTCGCTGGAAGAATGGGTGGCACAGCGAGTGATTTTGGCACTGCGAGTCGGGCAAAGTGTCTGCATTGAACCCAGCACTGCTTCCTTTTTGCTTCCTGTTGATTTACCAGGAGTAGAAACACTTAAGGTTGGGGTGAAGCGAGATGACAGTGAAATCATGGCACTGTCCACCTGCGATGCTGAATATATGGAAGTCACTCTGCAAGGTTCTTGGTTATCAGAGACGAATGAGGGTGCTGTGGGTGTGTTCGTCACTACTTTGAGCGATCGCACCGAGTTCTTTCTGCACAAACTTTGGCGGGAGGCGCAAGAAAGCAGTGCTTCTGTAATGAGTGAATAATCGGACTATTGGGTTAGGTGTGCAGCCTACCCATTAGTTTTCCATGGATAGTAGTTGGGGAACTGTGACAAATCGATAGCCTTGCTGTTTGAGTCCACTGATCATTTCTGGCAATGCTTTTACCGTTCTATAGCGATCGCCACCGCCATCGTGCATTAACACAATAGCACCTGGTTTTGCGCCTTTGAGGACATTATTCACAAATGCCTGTGGTTTCGCATGCGGATCTGTATCGGCTGAAGTCAAAGACCACATAACTACAGATTGTTTCTGGCTTTTGGCATAAGCGGCTAATCCGTTGTTTAAAAAGCCGCCAGGAGGACGAAACAAAGATGTTTTTACGCCTGTAGTTTTGTAGATCAGTTGAGCCGTGCGCTCAATTTCACTCTTCGCTGTGGCTTCATCCATCTTTCGATACCAATGATGCCAAGTATGGTTGCCAATGGCATGACCCTCAGCTACAACTCGTTTAGCAATTTCTGGATGTGCTTCTAAGGCACTCCCTACCCAAAAAAATGTCGCCTTAACGTCATTTTGTTTGAGTATATCCAACATTTCTAAGGTTGTTTTCGGCCAAGGTCCATCATCAATAGTCAGGGCGATCACTTTATCGCTATTGCTGGGTTGTACTTGATAAACGGTTTTTCCCTGAAATTTACCTGGGACGCTAAAAGCGAGGTTTTCTACTTTGGCTACTGGCTGTGATTGAGGGTTAACTTGGTTTGTTGCCGGATTTTCGGGAATAGATACCGAATTGAGTTCGCTTTTAGGCTGTTTTTTTAAGGGCGAGCCTGGGGCAATACTACAAGCGGTTACAAAAAAGGCGATCGCGACAACACCAAGAATCTTTTGTCGCTGAAGGTGGTTGTCTGTCAAATCAGGTTTCCAAAGACTCACATAATCATAAGCTGTAGTTTGACTTTTGCGAGAGATTATCAGGTTAAAAGCTAAGTACAGAAGCAGTTTTAGACAATTTCCGATAATTTGATTTTTTTTCTCTCAAACCCCTTGACACTTTTGTAGTATTTATGTAGTATATATGTATGAAGCGGAAAACAAAGCTTCTCAAGAGTCAAAAGTCATGTTCTACACGGTAAGAAAGGAAAAACGTTGGCATCAACCAAATTCCCCACCCACTAAAACCCCTCACACTTCCAAACCATCTGAAGTAGAGGCAATGAACAAGAAAAGTTCTAAGTTTGCCAAGATAAAAACCACAGAGTACATCCGTAATACACGACAAGTTTATTACCTTGATCGTCGGTTGTTTTTCTAAATGATTTCTCAAAGTTAAAAGTAAATCTTCCGAACCTTGAAAACTGAATAAGAAATGGGCAAATTCACCAAACATCTGTGCCCAAATCCCTAAAACTTTAGGCACAGATATCAAACATGGGGGTATAGCTCAATTGGTTAGAGCAATCGCCTGTCGAGCGAAAGGTTGCGAGTATGCCTACGGCACGCTACGCGAACAATTCTCGTTACTCCCGTGATAGTCCTGTCGGCAAAGAGTAAAGCCGTCAATCAATTTTGGATTTTGGATATTCTTTTAATCTAAAACCCAAAATCTAAAATCCGGTTAGCCTCTCAAGCTGAAGATTGCGAGTGCAAATCTCGTCAGGACTACCAAATGGCTGAGTAGCCAAGTGGTCGAAGGCATTAGTCTGCAAAACTAATTGTTCGTGGGTTCAAATCCCACCTCAGCCTTGGTGATAACGCAGCGTAGCTTAATGCAAAGCACCAGGCTCATAACCTGGGTGATGTGGGTGCAAATCCCACCGCTGCCACCAAATGCAGGGATAGTGTAACGGCAACATCACGGTCTCCAAAACCGTTAGTTTTAGATACCCTACGGGAAGCCGCTCCGCGTCTACAAATCCTAGTCCCTGCGTTATTTGGCCCCATCGTCTAGCGGTCAAGGACAACCAGCTTTCGATTGGTTAACACGGGTTCGATTCCCGTTGGGGCTATGGTTCTGGGTTGGCTCGCCTAATGGTGTAGGCAGCACTCTGTAAAAGTGTCCTTTATTGGTTGTAGGTTCAATTCCTACCCAACCCACTGTGGAGAGGTGGCTGAGTGGCTCAAAGCGTCCTCCTGCTAAGAGGAAACGGGTTTTAACATCCGTCGCAGGTTCAAATCCTGTCCTCTCCGTTTTATCCCCCGGTAGCTCAGTTGGTAGTTAGCGCCTGTTTGAAGAACAGGAGGTCGTCAGTTCAATTCTGACCTGGGGGACTTCATTGCCTCATAGCTCAATTGGTAGAGCAAGCAGCTGTTAACTGCGCGGTTGTAGGTTCAAATCCTACTGAGGCAGCCATTTATTGCCGGATGGACGATTAGGTAAGTCGCTGTCGCTCTGAACGATAGAGAGGTTGGTTCAACCCCAACTCCGGCATCCATTTATTGCTCTGTGGTGTAATTGGCAACATCTCCCGCTTTGAACGGGAAGATTCCTGGTTCAAACCCAGGCAGGGCAGCCAATTTCAATTTATATATGCTCCTGTAGCCCAATTGGTACGAGGCGACTGATTCAAAATCAGTAGGTTGTGAGTTCGAGTCTCACCAGGAGTACCAAAACTTGCTCCTGTAGCCCAATTGGCATGAGGCGGCCGTCTTAAACACGGTTTATGTGTGGGTTCGACTCCCACCAGGAGTATCAACGGGGTGTAGCGCAGATGGCAGCGCGCCTGCTTTGGGAGCAGGATGTCACAGGTTCGATCCCTGTCACTCCGACTTTGCCCCTGTAGCCCAATTGGCACGAGGCGCTTCGCTTAGAACGAAGAGGTTACTGGTTCAAGTCCAGTCAGGGGTATTTGGTGATATGCGGGGATGAAGCAAGAGTGGCTTGAAGGTCTCATAAGCCTTACATCGGCAGGTGCAACTCCTGCCCCCGTCACCAAAATTATTGCTGGTGTAGCTCAATTGGCAGAGCAACTGATTTGTAATCAGTAGGTTGCAGATTCAACTTCTGTCACCAGCTTCAAAATGCGAGTGTAGTGTAACGGCAGCATGTGAGGCTTCCAACCTCTTGGTACGAGTTCAAATCTCGTCATTCGCTTGTTTAGTCCTGTAGCTCAAGGGGAAGAGCGAACAAATCCTGTAAGGACTACCAAATATGGGAGTGTAGCTCAATGAATAGAGCCTCGAGTTTCTACCTCGATGGTTGTAGGTTTGAATCCTACCACTCTCGCTTATGGGTCTGTAGCTTAATTGGCAAAGCATCTAACTGGCAGTTAGAAAGATATCGGTTCAAGTCCGATCAGTATCCACCAAATATGGGGTCATAGCTCAAATGGCTAGAGCGCCTGCCTTGCAAGCAGGAGGTTATGGGTTCAATTCCCATTGATTCCACTGTGGTGTCAATACGGTTCGGATAAGATCCCCCCGCCTGCGGCGACCCCTTAAAAAGGGGGTAAAGGAGCCTTAAAAGCCCCCCTGTTTAAGGGGAGCCAGCGCGGTCTTGGGGGGAGCTTCGATAGATTCAAACGTTAACCGAACCATAGTGACTGTGGTGTTTGAGGCCAAAGTGGTCGCGGCGCTGGTTTGTGGAACCAGTTATAGCGGGTTCAAGTCCCGTCAGACACCCCTGAATGGAAGATGCCGCTGAATGGACGGCAACTGGTCTTGAAAACCAGGGTATAGGCAACTGTAGGGGTTCGATTCCTCCATCTTCCTTTTATGCACTGGAGGCGGGATAGCGACGCACACAGCCGATAACTGTGTTGTAGAAGGGGCAGTACCTTCCCAGTGTATTTACTGTTTAATTAATGGGTGGTTAGCAAAGCGGCTATGCAGTGGACTTTTAATCCGCACTAGAGAGGTTCGACTCCTCTATCACCCACTATCTACTAAAAACGGGAGCGATCGCCACTAATTTTCGAGATGAGAAAGTGGCATCTATCATAGCGTAATTTGCCGCTAGAACTAGCTTGTAGCTGAAAAATTCAGTAAATCGAGGAAGTTTGTTATACTTAGTTATATAAGTTAATATTGTGTCCTCACTTTGGGCACGTGTTTTGGCACCAACATCTATGAAGACTGTTCTCAAATCAGATCAAAACGAAGTAACTCGCTTATTTTCTCACCTGGAATTTGATGGAAACCAGCTAAATCATCAACCAGGCAGTGTATTAGGGAGTACGGCACTGATTGCGGGAACCACTGTTGGGGCTGGTATTCTTGCCTTACCTGCGGTGACTCTACCGTCTGGTGTGCTGCCATCTACCGCCCTGCTGATTGCTGTTTGGCTTTACGCTTTAGTTTCAGGTTTGTTGATTGCAGAAGTGACTTTGAACGCGATGCGTCTGGAAGGACGTCCGAGTGTAGGTTTGTTGGTAGTTGTTGAGAAGACGCTGGGTAAGCTGGGAGCAAGAATTGCCGGTGGTGCATATCTATTTATGCACTATGCCTTGTTAGTGGCATACATCACCCAAGGTGGAGATATTCTAATATCTGCGATCGCTAAAATCTTGGGTATGGAGAACGTTTTACCTACATGGGTGGGAACAACGACTTTCACGCTGTTGTTTGGCGGCATTATGTATCTTGGGCGAGAAAGGTTTATTCAAAAGTTAAACAGCGCCTTTGTTGCCATTGTCATTGTTTCCTTCTTAGGACTATTGTTACTGGGAGGAGGGCAAGTTAAGAGCGCCCAAATCTTATTTCAAGACTGGACTGCTTTGGGTAGTGCCGTTTCTGTGATGTGTGTAGCGTTGTTCTACCAAAATGTTGTGCCGGTGGTTGTGACTCAACTGGAAGGAGATGTTCACAAGATTCGTCAGTCTATCGTCATTGGTTCCCTGATTCCCTTAATTATGTTCTTGGCATGGAATGCTGTGATTTTGGGAAGCGTTAGTCCCGATATGCTAAAGCTGGCATCAGTTGGTGCAACTGTTTTTGACCCTTTGCAAGTTCTGCGAACGGGTGGTGCAGGAGAATTGTTAGGCGTGTTAGTCTCAATTTTCTCAGAATTTGCGATCGCTACATCCTTCATTGGATTTGTTTATGGGTTACTAGATTTCTTCAAAGATATCTCCCTACTTACACAAGGTGGACTTTCTCGTCTACCCCTCTATTCACTGATTTTGTTCCCACCAATGAGTCTGGGAACGCTCAATCCCAGCATCTTTTTTACTGCTCTAGATTACACGGGAACTTTAAGTATCTCTATTTTAGGTGGGATTATTCCAGCATTGATGAGTTGGAAGCAACGTCAAGCACAAGAACTCACCAATGGGATAAATCAACCACTGGTTCCTGGTGGTAAAGTGACACTAATTGTGGTGATTGCAATTGCCTTAGGTCTGATAACGAGGCAAATTATGACAATGTACAAATAAGTTTTTGTCGGCTGGGTATTGTCCACCAAAACACCCAAAACAAAATGACTAATTCTCGCATAGTTAAAGTCAGCAAATATCTAAGTAAATATCTGCGACACGCACCGGATGCAATTGGAATCAAACTTGCTCCTGGTGGTTGGGTTGATGTTGATGAACTACTTACTGCTTGTGCTAAAAACAAGTTTCCGGTCACGCGTCAGGAATTACAGATAGTAGTTGAGTTCAACGATAAACAACGCTTTTCTTTTGACTCTACAGGTACTCTAATTCGAGCTAATCAAGGACACAGTGTAGAGATTGATTTACAGTTAGAACCTGCTGTGCCTCCAGATATACTTTATCATGGTACAGGACGTAAATCTGTAGAGTCAATTCTCCAAACGGGACTTGACAAAATGTCGCGGCATCATGTCCATTTGTCACGGGATATTGCTACAGCAAAAACTGTAGGTGCCAGGCATGGACAACCCATTGTTTTTACTGTGTTTACTGGGGCAATGCATCAGGCTGGTTATGTATTTTACTGTTCTGATAATGATGTTTGGTTAGTGGATCATGTGCCGCCTGAGTATTTACAAAAAAGTTGAGTTTTCAGCAAAATTTAATGAGAATTCCAACACCATCGAATAGTAACCTATGCCAGCATAAAGTAAGTTTTTCTGCCTAAATTTAGCTATTAATAAATTTGTAGCATTAATGTTCTTAGTGGCGCTTTAGCGAAAGCAGCACTACTAAAAGCCTAAATTTCAGCGCTCACATATCGTCTGCGGAGGAGTCAAAAGTCAAATTGGGCACGTAATTTTATGATTTGTTGATTAACTATCACTTAGGGTAGAAGGACAAATCAACTAAAATCACTAATCTAGTTAATATGATTTTTGATAGGTTAAATTATGCTGAATCTTATTGCTTGGATAATTCTGGGTCTGATCGCTGGAGCTATCGCTAAAGCTATTTACCCTGGTCGTCAGGGCGGCGGAATTTTGTCAACCATGATTTTAGGTATTATCGGTGCAATCATCGGGGGAATTATAGTTACTCTCTTAGAAACGGGAAGACTACAATTCGCAGCTGCAACTCTCAGTATTCCTGGAATAATTGTTGCCATCATTGGTGCAATTATTGCGATTTTTCTCTGGGGCTTATTTACTGGGCGTACAACTTATTGAGCCGATACAAAAAAAACCATGGTTAGAGCAAAATTATTAGAAACTAACCTTTTCCCATCTTTAGCCCAAATAAATACTCCACTGCCTAAAAGGTAGTGGAGTAATAAGTATTAAATCCTCTAATTAAAATCTCTCGTAAACTTGGTAGATGCATCAACTTTTAGAAAAGACCTTGCCTTTTGCTAACTTTGGTTTAACCTGATTTTTTCTGCTTATATTGTCTCTAATTACTTTAGATATTTATTAAGCAGTCAGGTTAGGCTAAGTTAAGAGGATGTTTGAAAAGTATCAAAATTGATCGAGATCCCCCCAACCCCCCTTTCCAAGGGGGGCAATAAACTCTTAAAGTCCCCCTTGGAAAGGGGAGCCAGCGCGCAGAACTGTCTTGTCTCCACGCCACATGCTTCTCCCAAGGGGAGACGCTGCGCGAACAAGTCGGCGGAGCCGCCCAACGCAGTGGCTCCCCATGAGCGACTGGCGTGGATTTAGGGGGATCTACGAGTGTTATATTTATCACAAACAACTTTTCAAACATCCTCTAAGAGTGATGCAATGAGTTAGCTGTAATGGGTAATGAGTTTTATCCCTTTACCCATGACTGTTAACCAACGACGCTGGAAATATACCAATTATTGATCTGTCGTTGCTTAAACACTCACCTTAGCTTTTGACCAAACACCGTTCTCATCTTCATCAAATTGTTGGCGAACTGCATCCCAGGCGGATTGTTCAGCGGTAAACTCGTCGCTAGTCTCATTGAGTACTTTGTTATAGCGCTCAATGAATGTGCGTTGAGCTTCTTCAGAAAGGTGAGCGCGAACTTCAGGAGACAAATCCGCTGGGCTGTTGCATGGCCCAGTACAAGGACGAGCTAATGTGTTCTCAGTTGTGTGAATTTCTTCAGCACCAGCACTTTCGAGTAGCAGTTGAAATTCACCAGTGCGATCGCTCGGTATTTCTGCCAACAATAAGAACTCACCAGCTTGTAAGCGCGTTTGGTAGATAGCGGCTTTATCTTCTGGCATCCCCAAAGTAGTCAGAACTGATACTAAACCAGCACCTGCACTACCTGCGATCGCACCACTAGCTGCCCCCAGCAACACAGCACCAATCGGGCCCGCTGCCACAATTGGTCCGACAAAGGGAATGAACAATACGCCTACACCAGACAGCAAACTGAGGAATGAACCAAACAAGGAACCAAAAATCGCCCCTGTTCTCAAACCTCCCAGAATTACATCCCTCTTGGTAATGAAGCCTGCAATTCGAGTTTCCGACTGGAAATTTCTGCCCATCACCGAGATATGATCTCTAGGCACACCCCTGTCTAGTAAACGCCGAATTACATCATCAATTTGCTTCTGATCTTTAAATACCGCTGATATGGTACGTTCAGCTTTATAGACTTCTGGCACTTGCATACTCCTTGTATCTTGTCTTGGCGGTGGAGAAAGAGGCAGATGCAGATAGAATGCTTTTCACATACTGCCATCCTCAACTCAGGCATTATTTTGAACTACACACCTACGGGGGTTTTAGCTTCTTCTGTCGGCCGTTTTTGATCAGGTTCCAGTGCCTGTCCTTCAATAAACGAGCGCAGCATCCAAGCTATTTCTTCATGTTCTTCCATTAGTCCAGTCAAAAAGTCAGCAGTCCCTTGATCATGGAACTCCTCACTACACTGATCCACATGCTCCCTTAAATTGCGAACAACTTGCTCGTGGTCTTCCACCAGTCGAGCCACCATCCCTGTAGCTGTAGGGATTTCACCAGCATGTTCCTTGAGGGTAGCAATATTCAGAAATCCCTCCATTGTGCCAACAGGGAAACCACCTAAAGCGCGAGTTCGCTCTGCCAATGCATCAATGTTTTCAGTCAATTTTTCGTAGTGTTCTTCCCAAAGCTCGTGCAGAGTGCGGAACTGTGGACCGACAACATCCCAATGGTATTTTTTGGTTTTTACTAACAGTACATAGGCATCTGATAAATCTTGATTCAACAGATTAATCACACCTTGACGTTGTTCTTCTGTCAGACCAATATTTACTCTAGTCATTGTTTTTTATCCCTAAACGCACTTACTTATAAGTTCCCAGATTATTGGTATCATCCACATCAACCCAAGGAAAGATAATAAAGATTATATTGATGAACATGATGATACTTATGCTTATGTCTTGGTGAATATTTAATACGGGAATTTTAAATTTAATTGAACAGTTAGCTGAATCAATAGTAATATTAATTGTGATGAATAGAGAGAGATTTAGGAGAATATTTATTGTTATTTTGATACTTGCCGCAGAGCAATATTCCTATTTATTAAAGCTTCTACAACAGCAAATTTGTTTTTTAAATAACTGCTGATATATATTATTTTTATTTTGCTAAACAAGAGATTTAATCTCGGAATGAGGTAAATCACCGTGTTTAAAATACTCGCCATTATGAAATAAATACAACAATTAATAATGGGTAATTCTGGACAAGATATTACCCATTATTAAAGTATTAATACTGCTTACTTCTTGTCACCAGTGACTTTTTCTAGAAAATTTTCTACTTCCTCTCTCACTGTGGTTGCACTTTGTGAATTTTCAGGACGTTTCATTTTATCAATGTCAGCGTCTCCCTGAACTTCGTTAAGACCCTCATTCGAGTTCTTTTGTACCTCTTTCAGTGAAAGGGGTGGTGATTTTGCTACTTCATCAGTTCTGCGTTGAGTTTCCAGTAATTGTGTAGGGCCTTCAGTTGGATCGCTTTGATAACTGCTGATTGCCGAAGCGGGAAAAGCAGTGGATAAAAATATTAAACTACAGGTAAAAGCCACAACTAGAAACCGCACTGGATGCAACATCGATAAAGTGAAACTGATAAATTTCATGTCAAGTCCTCGATAACAGCGTTAACAACTTGGGACGAACTGCTAATGGAGTAAGCAAATTAACCTTCCTAATTGGTCAAGCTTACCAATTAGATGATGTTTAAGCTTCCATTCTCAGGTTCTTTAGCAACGAATCTTGTGATGAAAATATCTTTGTCTTTTCGCGTCTATTTAATTAGGAATAGAGTATGAGTAAATTACCCATTAATTATTCCGATTGAAATTTGGCGATTGACTTTTTTACTCTTCATTGAAGGTTCGCAGATTTTTTCTATCTGTACTTTACTTTGAAGAAGCTAATGATTGAATCAACCTGTAGACTGAAGTTGCTGAAAACTGCGTTGATGATAAAATCACCCTAAAGGTAGACCAGTTGGATGCCTTGTTCATAGGTTAATTATTCTATGACTTACAGAAATTTTCGTGATAACTAATTAGTAATGGGTAAATAACAGTCCGCGTGTACTACTACCTATTACCCATTAGCTAAATATTTTTGAAGTATTAAATTTGCGTGTAAAGTTTACCAACTTGTGATAAATCCACATTGCCACCGCTGATGAGCACACCAATTTTCGCCTGTGGTGCGGTGACTACACCTTCTAGTAAAGCTGCTGCGGCTAAGACGCCGGTGGGTTCAACAACAATTTTCAGGCGTTCCCACAAAAAAAACATAGTGCGAAGAATGTCTGCTTCAGATACCGTCACCATATCGTCAACGTAATGCAGCACTAGGGGAAAAGTGATTTTCCCTAGACTGGGAGTACGGGCACCGTCGGCAATAGTATCAGGATTGGTGACTGTTTGCAGAGTTTTGCTGTGGAAAGAGCGGGTGGCATCGTCGGCTAGTTCTGGTTCAACGCCAATTACCTGACAATTGGGTAAAAGTGCTTTTGTCGCGATCGCACATCCAGATATTAAACCACCACCGCCACAACAAACCAACAGTAAATCTAGTTGACCAACTTCAGCAATTAACTCTAAAGCAGCTGTACCCTGTCCTGCTACCACATGGGGATGATCGTAAGGAGGGATGAGTGTTAAATTGCGATCGCTTGCCAGATTTTGGGCTAACTCTTCCCGGTTGGTTTCCTGTCGATTATAGAGAATCACCTCAGCACCATAGCTGCGAGTAGCGGTTTGCTTGACTGCGGGGGCATCATCAGGCATAACGATAGTGGCAGGAATATTCAGCAATTGTCCCGCAAGTGCGATCGCTTGAGCATGATTCCCCGATGAATAGGTGAGAACGCCTTTTTGCTTCTGTGCTGCTGATAACTGTGCCAAAGCATTGTAAGCACCTCTAAACTTAAATGACCCCGTGCGCTGAAAATTTTCGCACTTAAAAAACACCAAGCTATTGGTGCGTTCATTAACAATTGTGGAAGTCAGCACTGGTGTGCAGTGAGCAATCCCCAAAAGACGCTCTTGTGCTGCTTGCACATCAGTTATAGTAACGGAATTCGGTTGTGGCATTGACGGCAGTTTTACTAAGATAAAAGATTATGCTATTTATTCTCAACCGAAAGAGAAATCATGCCAATCGCCTATCTAGTAAAATATCGTTGCAGTTCTTTTAGTAATGGGTTAATAGTTCTTTCCTGAATGTTATGGGGCGGATTCCATTCCACCCATAAATAGTCACTGTGACCGTTTAATTTCACCTTCACTTCTTGCTTGAGGAATCCTAAAAATATAACTAATGTTTTTTCAATTTTTTCACCAGGAAATCGCTTGTATCTAGTTTGATAAATATCAGTAAAGCGAAAACCTGGCTCTATATCTATATCATCAGCATGAATTCCTGTCTCTTCATTTAATTCCCGTAAGGCACAAGCCAAATCATCCTCACC
Organism: Cylindrospermum stagnale PCC 7417; assembly: GCF_000317535.1. Lineage (NCBI taxonomy): Bacteria > Bacillati > Cyanobacteriota > Cyanophyceae > Nostocales > Nostocaceae > Cylindrospermum > Cylindrospermum stagnale. Next base: position 3,375,708 of record NC_019757.1, on the reverse strand, counting down.
AGCTTCTATATGACCTTTTGGTAAATCGTAGCGGTCAGGATAGCACAACAGCAAGAAACTCATTTGTGGATGTGTTTGCATGACAATTACACCACAAGACTTCAGCTTTCGCATATTCTATTATATCTAGGCATTTATTCCACTATAATTAATCTCTATTTAGCTAGGTGATTAATTAACATCTGATAAAAACTCAAAACATCAGCCTTTTCAGGTAGTCCTGCTACTTGTCCGTCCCCAAGTTCGATAATCATCCATTCACCATCAAGTTTTTTTGCCACATCCATTGTAAAAAAACGGCTTTGCACAGATTTGGCAATTTGGCGAAATTGGTCAATGGGCGGTGTAATTCCTTGATAGTTACCTTCTTCCCAATATTCAACTGTATATATTGGTTCGCCATCAAGGAAGAAAATACGAAATTCTTTTGTTAAGGGCATCCCGCTTTTTGAATGTTGCGTCAGTCGTTCAAATTCAATGAACTCCCTAAATACTAGTCCTTCACTTAGCTGATTTCCTTGTAGTTCTATAAATCTGCGAACTACACGTTCAACTGAACTTATATCAGATGCAGATGGAATATAACAAGCTTCTTGCCATTCGTGTTTGCGAGACTTGACAAAATCTTTGACTACAATAGGTTGAGAATTAAATAGATGCAAAAGTTCCATTAATTCCTGAGTTGCAATATCTCCTATTGTTTTAGTCCAAACAGATTTGGGAGTACAAGATTCAATAACTGAATATGATTCAGGAAAATAGTGACAATGCTTGTAAGCATCAGGATCATTGATTAAATGAATTCCCTGATCAACAAGGGCTTCAAATAGCTGCTGATAACTTCTAGGTGGCAACATCCAGCCTCGATATATTCCTAACGTGCAGCTATTGAGCGACTTTATCCGACTTACAGCTTTTAAAGGATGATCATCAACTAAAGCCTCGTAATTAATTAACTCGTACTCAAGTCCTAAGCTTTTTATCGCACTGACTTCATCCTGATATAATAAATCAGGCGCTCGTATTTGCAATGGGTCTGAGCAAAATATCAATTTCATCACATCCCCTGTAATTAACCTCTATCGTTTAGACATAGCGCTGGGTAAACTCATACATTAAATCCACCCGACCCTTACGTAACATGGCTGGATCTAATCTTTCAGTAGTATTGCAAGTCATCAATATCACTAAACGCTGCTTCATCTGAATGCCCGATTCATCAATTACGCTTTGGTACAAAGTCCCATCTAACAAAGCCAGAATGTGTTCAGTTTTGTTATTGTATTGTGCTACTTCCGAAGCCCGATTTTGAGCTAAATTATCAGCTTCATTGATGACAATACAAATCCGCTCTAAATAAGTCGGTGGAACAAAATTTTCAATCGCATCATGATCGAGAATAAAAATTACATATCCTAAAGCTACCAAAATTTCTTTTGCGACTGCTTGTGTCCATGCTGTTTTACCTGTTCCTGGTTCTCCATGTACCACAACCGCCAATTGATTTTGGTTGAGAATTGCCTGCTGTACCGAGTCAGTAAAGTTTTGGATATCTGCCGGAAATGTGCGAATCGGAAACTGACTGTGAACCTTGCCAACACGACTTTGATATCCACTCAGCATTACTGCTAAGTCATAAGTCGCTTTGTTAATTAATGGCGCGAGATTTTGTGACAGTAAGGTATATTGCCGCCGTCCGCGATCATAGGGATCAATTTGCAGCCAAAGATCGTACTTTATCCAGTAAGCATAAACAGTATTAAGAACTTCTAGACGTTCCCAGTTAACAAATTTTTCTACAGGAAAATAGAAATCTCTTTCTGAGTAATATTGGGTAATAATATCAGGACGTTCCAACAAATTTAAGACTCGCAAGACAGTAATTTCTTGCAGTCTATTCAGCACGTAATCTATAGGAATGCTGCTGCGGCTGACAAATTGCAAGATAGGCGTTTCTGTACTCAAAACGTCTTTGTAGCGTTGATCTGGCATCAAAGGTTCTGGTGTAATGTAATTCCAAAACTTTTGAAACTCACCACGGGTATAATCTGAAGCTACATTTAATATATTTGCAAACCAAGAATAATCTTTTCTGCCTAAAGCATCAGCATAATAACTTGCTAGGTTAATACTTTTTTGGCCTAATTCCTGGGTATCATGAGACAGAATTTGCCAGAAAAAGCCCCAATCAAAGTCGCGGTGAAACGGACGCCAACCGCTTGCCAGTAAGCTTTGACGGTTATTATTCGCGGGATTGCCTTCATTATTTCTAAAATAATCAAATTCCATATTTTCGGTTGTGCAGCAATAGTTTGCTTGATTCAGTTCTGAGGCAGAAGCTTGTGAAAAAGTTTGATTGTAACTATAAACTACTTGCGTACAAGTTGCCAGGGTAAAGCGTTCATTATTGGTGAGGAACTCTGCTGGTAAGTTATTACACAGTGAAAACTGTGTTTGTCGATTCTGAACTCTTAAGACATACCAGGGGCTAAATTTGAAGAAGACAACCAGTCAGAACATTCTGACTCAGCCGCTGCTGTATTACATAAATTTACATATTTACTCGTTGCTGGGATGAAAATTCTCAAGCCTGAAGCAGGACAAGTGGTAAATGATGAGCAAAAGGTCTAATTTTACTCTGCTTGCTGTAATATACTATATTACACGCTGAACAGATGCGTCAAGGATTTTAGTCAAGTTATCCAGGTTTGGGAAACAACAAGGTAGATGCTAGTGCAGCGTCGCGGAAATAACTATCCAGTTTAAAAAAGCTCAAAAGCCGATGAAACAAGAAATAGCTCTTGCCAAGTTTCCGTAGTCAAGTCAGAGATTATCGGGTTTACCGAACCAATAAAATTCTAGTTCTCCACACCTATTCTTCTGGTTCGGCAATCATCACTAACTAGGTAATAAAAGCCGAATTTACATGAATTTAGCTATCCAATAATATAAGAACAAAGCAAGGATTCAATTCCGGCAATTGGTTGGCAAAACATACTATTCACAGAAGGACAAAACCAATATGTTAGTTAGTTACAACCCTTGGCAAGAATTTAACACTTTACAACGTCAAATTGACCGCTTGTTTGAAGATACTAAAGTTTCATCTGGATTGGTTGAAAGAGATGTTGTCAGGGTTCCTGCGGCTGAGTTGCAAGAAACTGAAGAGGCGATTCATTTAAGAATAGAACTACCGGGAATTGAATCTAAAGACCTGGATGTGCAAGTCACAGAAAAAGCCGTTTATGTCAGCGGTGAGCGTAAGCAAGAAAGAAAAACTAATGAAAAAAGTTTTACCAAGAGTGAATTTCACTATGGTAAATTCCAACGCTTGATTCCTTTGCCTGCTCAAATTCAGAATACTAAAGTTACAGCAGAATACAAGGATGGAGTTTTAAACTTAACTCTGCCCAAACTTGAAAAAGAAAAGCACAAGGTTGTCAAGATTAATTTAGAACAACCTACAGCTTAATTAGTTGTCATGAGCTAATAATTGCGCTAGTGTAGGCTAAATATTAGCCTGGTTGCTGTTATAGTAACCAGGCTTTTAATTGTCTTTATGAAACGGAGTGGTGAGTCATACTAATTCCCCATAAGGTTGAAACAAATGAGATCCCCCCAACCCCCCTTGTCCAGGGGGGCTAAGATAAATCACATATATCAAGGTTTAAGAGAAATGGTATCAGTCGCTTGCGGGGGTTCCCCGTTGTGCTTTCTACGCCATGTAGAGAAATAAGTTATTACTTTACACTTTGTTGCAAGTATCTCTCGCTGTATTGAAATATTGATAAATTTAAAGGTGTCTCTTTGCTGAAATCAAGGAGTTATTAGCCATGATGGGAATGATTTGGTTTTCAGTTTTGGTCTTTATCTGGCTGATTGGCTTATCACTTTTGGCTGAAGTTTGGTTTTATGAAGAAGAAGAGGAGTTTTGATTGCAAGTGATCAACTTAACTAAGCTGTTCCTAATTTAATTTGCATTCATCGGGCGGGCAAGATGCCCACCCCACAAGAGTTTTAGTTAATTTTATTATGCAAATTAGATGATTTTTAGCTTACCAAGCTTTTCATCTAACAAGAATGCCACGACTGACTTAAATGTCTTTGTGGGCATTGAAATTGTTGTTGCTCTAAATCAATCACAATGCACAATTACAACCGCCCAGACATGCCGATGATTTCTAGATAATTATCTGCGGACATTGGCGGTTAAAATTTTTCAAGACAAAAGTGTGCAAATTATTTAATAATTATGCCTAATTTCCCAACTCAAAACCTGCGCGATACTGCTATCCAATTTTTAGAAAATAGTCCCCAACATCGCTTAGAAGCTCTTCAGCAATTGGGCATAGGTCGTTATGATTTTTTAACCAAAATCCACCTCAATGAAGCAAATATAATTTGTGTAATGCGGTTTTTCCAATATCCAAAGCAGCTAAAATTTCCGCATCTGATCGGGGCAGATTTATCTGGCTTAATTTTAGATGGGGTAAACTTGATACGGGGGAATTTATCGGGAGCGAATCTGCAAGATAGCAGTTTAGTCGATGCTGACCTTCTATTTGTAAATTTTACCAAAGCCAATTTGAAAAATGCCGATTTAAGCGGTGCAACACTAAATCAGACTATTTGGTTAGATGCTTTAGTAGATGGATGTCAGTTAGGTACAGGGATTGGTTTGACACAACTGCAACGTAAAGATTTACAACTACGGGGGGCTAGGTTTAACTATTCAGATGATGATATTTAAAATACAGCATATTTTATCTGAGTAAGGTAGAGAAGGGCGGGCTTTTCGTCCCACCCCACAGGATTTATAATATTTAAGATGTGTACTTTATTCATTTGTGAAGTGCTGTAAATTAAGATTGTTGGATTAAGGTTGCTATGAATAAGATTATGAGAAATTCGCTTAAGCTGCCCCAAAAATTAATGCTGCTGGGTTCAGGAGAACTGGGCAAAGAATTTGTAATTGCGGCTCAACGCTTGGGGAATTATGTGATAGCGGTTGACCGATATGCTAATGCTCCGGCTATGCAGGTAGCTGACTGTTATGAAGTTATTTCTATGCTTAGTGCTGATGATTTAGAAGCTGTGGTTAGCAAGCATCAACCTGATTTTATTATTCCGGAAATTGAAGCGATTAGAACTGAGAAGCTGCTGGAGTTTGAACAGCGAGGAATTACAGTTATTCCCACGGCGGCGGCGACTAACTACACAATGAACCGTGATAGAATTAGAGAATTGGCAAGTCAAGAATTAGGGATTAGAACGGCTAAATATGGTTATGCAGTTACTCTAGAAGAGTTGATTACAGCTTCTGATAAAATCGGGTTTCCCAATGTTGTGAAACCGGTGATGTCATCTTCTGGTAAAGGTCAATCTGTGGTGCAGAGTCAGAGTGAGGTTGAGAAAGCGTGGATTTATGCGATCGCTAATTCGCGAGGAGACAGCCAAAAAGTGATCGTTGAAGAATTCATTAACTTTGACATCGAGATCACCTTACTCACCATTAAACAGTGGGATGCACCAACAATCTTCTGTCCCCCCATTGGACACCGCCAAGAAAGGGGAGATTATCAAGAATCTTGGCAACCAGCAGCCATTGCAGAAGCTAAAATATTAGATGCCCAAGCGATCGCGCAAAAAGTCACCGATGCTTTGGGAGGAGCGGGAATTTTTGGAGTAGAGTTTTTCATCACCGAAGACGAAGTGATTTTCTCAGAACTCTCTCCCAGACCCCACGATACAGGCATGGTAACGTTAATTTCCCAAAATCTCAACGAATTTGAACTACACCTGCGAGCTATTTTAGGCTTACCCATTCCCCATATAGAACTGTTGGGTGCATCAGCCAGCGCCGTAATTTTAGCTTCAGAAAAATCCGATGCAGTTACTTTTACAGGAGTCGCAGATGCTTTGTCAGAAAAAGATGTAGATATTAAGCTGTTTGGTAAACCGAATGCTCATCCCTATCGCCGCATGGGAGTAGCTTTAGCAAAAGGCGCAGATGTAGAAGAAGCGCGGCAAAAAGCGACGGTGGCGGCAGGTAAAATCAAATTGGTCTAAAAAATCAAATATTCCGTATAAGGGCAATTTCAGGGCAGGCAAGATGCCCGCCCTACGGGATAAATTACGTATTAGGTGAATCAACTGAGGCCACCGGAACCGGCTGACTCAGGTAATCGTAAACTAGCTGGGAAACTTGGCGAATAAAGTCTCTACCTCTGACATCTTTATAAGGACGTTTGACGAAAATAGCTGCTAGATAATGCTTACCATTAGGCGTAGTAATAAAACCAGCATTACCAATCAGAAAGCCGATATCGCCAGTTTTGTGGGCGATAACCGCACCTTTCCCCAAACCGGCGGGAAGCAGTGTGCGAGTTTTCGTCTGACGCAGAATATCTAAAGCCTGTTCTTTGCTTTGGCTAGAAACTAGCTTATCATTCACCAACAAAGCCAAGGCCCGCGCCAAATCTTGGGGACTGGTGGTATTAGTTCCCCGGAAGTCACCTAAAAGACGACGAATTACCGTGTCTTTCATTCCCCAACTACGAAAACGCTGATTGAGTCGCGCCGGGCCACCCAGGTAATCGATAATCATGTTGGTAGCGGTATTGTCGCTGATCACACTCATCTTGGTGATGGTTTCCAAAGCCGTGTATTTTTTACCGACTCGTTCATATTGCATCACCCCAGAACCGCTGGCTACCAAGTCACCGCGCATGGTTAGCTGTTTATCGAGGCTGACTTTACCCTCGTCTAAAGATTGAAAAAAGGCGAGGAGAATCGGCAGTTTGATGGTGCTAGCGGCGGGAAAAACGCGATCGCCACCGATATCTAAATAATCCCCATTATCCAGATCCAAAAAGAACATCCCCGTTTGCAGAAAGCTGTACCGACTCATCAAAGCCTTAATCTGCGGTTCCAGCGCCTTCATTGGTGAATGCAAAGGAACCACACCAGCAAACAACTTTCCATTACTTCCTGGGGAAATATTCGGTTGAAACACCCTCATTTGTGGACTGGTACTTACTTGCAGCGGTTTAGGTAACTGCAAAAACCAACGGTTAGAAGAATCCTTTTGCAGCTTCACCTGTGCAGCATCGAAGGTGTAACCAGGTGCTAAGGTAATCTGGATGCGAGTGGTATCTGCGTTAAACTGTCTGATGCCAACTTCTTTAATTACTAACCCAACTCTGCGACTAGCTTGGGGATATCCGAGGTTCACACCTGGCAAATCAATTACCAAACGGCTAGGGTTGGTAAGTACTTGGACTTTAGGTTGCACATTTTCATCTGTGGAAAAGTTCAACTGATTGCGATTGCTGTCAAAATGCCAATTAGCGACGGTAGCGGCTTTGACAGTAGAACCAAGGAGAAAAACACTTAAAAAGCCGGATACAAACCAGCTTGCTTTGATAATTTTGTGTGTGTGTGAGAGTGGCATCAATTAAAACTTTGTGTGAAAGGAAGATTTGGGAACCAACGAAAATCGAGTTCCATTAAAGCACAATAGTGGAGATTGTGTTGGCTAATCTGCCTTTTACCAATATTCGGGATAGGAACCCTTGTAGAGACGTTCCATGGAACGTCTCTACATTCTTTTTCAGTCCTATGTCTATTAGCCGCAAGCCCAAACAAAGGCAAACTCATGCTGGTGTGACTTGCACTGAAGAACATGTCCAGTGCCCAGATCTCCAAAGGAATAAGGTAGATTATCCTGAGAAGCCAGTTGAAAAACCTGACGCATCGGTTCCTGACAAATGGGACAGCCAGGACATTCCATTCCCTGCACCCATACTGGATAACCCCCTAGTTTATCTCCTTCTAGAGGTGTGATGGAATCGCAAAAATCATCCAGATCCTCAAAACCCAATCGCTCAATCACCTCATCTTCTAGCGTCTCATTTCCCAATTGATCCCAACCATAAACCAAGGCTACAAGGTCTTCCAACTCCGGATAATCTGCCACTTCTTGCCAAGCAATAATAGTTTTAGCAGGAAAATTAACTCCATATTTTTCCCCATAAATCATTGGTAAAGGTGGAATAGCCGCTTCTGAAGTTGCTGAAATCATCCGAATCAGCACATTCGGTATGGGATAGGCAGTTCTACCATAGTAGACTTGAGCAGGTTTCAGGATTCCTTCACAGTCACCAGGAAGACAATGAAACATTTGGATTAATCCAGTACCATATTCGCTTTTTACAGGTTCTGGTAATTCGCTCAAGTTAAGTTGAAAAAAGAGTTGCATAGATGACTCACCACAACAAGGGCAAGTTGGCCAAGATTCATTTTCAGCCAACCAAGGACGACCCCCAAATTTAGAGGATAGTAGCGAATCATCTCCTTCCCTGACTATAGGTTTCCAAGCTGGATGGATGAATTGAGATATATCTAAATCTTTATGCTCCAAGAGATTGCGTTTATTCTTGACTGTTTGCACATATCCTTTCTTCAGTTTCTCATTAACTTTTTTAGATGCTGCTAACCGTGCTTTTTCTACAGTAGAATAGGTATTAGTAGAAAATTGCCCTTGTGCCCCAATTCGACCATAGTTAATGGTTACTTCTGTACCCTTAACGACGACTTCGTAAAACTTGTGAGATTTACTGTCAGAAAATTCTAGATATATTCTTTGTGTTAATAGGGTTTCTGTTATAGGAGGAGTTATAGGAATTTCTTCTATAGAGGAAGAACAAATAGATTCATAGTTCCTAATAATTGCTAAGTAAAGATTTTCAGCCTCAGCCTGGTCATTCAACTTATGAGTTTCAAAATCTTCTACTTCCCTCTGGGGAATGAATGTTGTCAGATTGACTATACAACCCTCTAAAGAAATTAGACATTTTATTCCTGTGTTGAATGTTAATAGACGCTGTTTGAATAAAAGCATTTTTTTGTGTCACTTAATTTACTATTACAGATTAGCAAAAATATCTAGTGGAATGACAAAGAAGCGAGGTATTAAAATAGTTCCAATAACCGCCAAAGAATGAATTCTCAGGAACCAATAACAAAACTCGTCCGAGAGGTTGTTTGAAAAGGATCAAAATTGATCGAGATCCCCCCTTGCCCCCCTTAAAAAGGGGGGTAAAACTTCTTAAAGTCCCCCGGAAGGGGGATTTAGGGGGATATGCTGCTGCTTAATACATCACCAAAAACTTTTCAAACATCCTCTAAAGACGACTGAATACAAATTTCGTTCAGTCCGTTTTAACTCACATCTTGCACCAGACGATTAAAATCGCGGAACCACCAGAACAAAGCCTGCCAAAGCCGGCTCAAAAACCATTGAATTTGCCTAAATAAAAATTTCAGTCCGTTTTAACGGACTTCAGCTATTAGACTGGGAATTGATTCCCAGGCGGAATGACTTCGGCTATAAGACTGGGAATTGATTCCCAGGCGGAATGACAACGAAGCGAAGAATTAAAATTTGGTGTTCAAACCACGGAACCCCAACCTCAAACCACGAAACTTCCACCTCAAACCACGAAACTTCCACCTCAAACCACGAAACTTCCACCTCAAACCACGAAACTTCCACCTCAAACCACGAAACTTCCACCTCAAACCACGGAACTTCCACCTCAAACCACGGAACTTCCACCTCAAACCACGGAACTTCCACCTCAAACCACGAAACTTCCACCTCAAACCACGAAACTCCAACCTCAAACCACGGAACTTGGTGTATGACGGTTCTCATTACCCGAATACAGACCTAACCCCCAACCCCTTCGCTGCTAGGGAAGGGGAGTAGGATTAAAGGCTTTCTCCTCATTGGAGAGAGGTTTGGAGAGATGACCCGAATACAGACCTAACCCCCAACCCCTTCCCACCTCTCCCTAGCCCTCTCCTAAGAGGAGAGGGAAGGGGAGTAAGATTAAAGGCTTTCTCCTCATAGGCTACCGTGTACACACATCTCTGTGCAAAACCAAAATCCCCGTAGATCCCTCTAAATCCCCCTTTCGGGGGACTTGAAGAGTTTGTTGCCCCCCTTTTTAAGGGGGGTTGGGGGGATCAAAACGGTGTGAGGCAACTCTAGAAGACTTGTGTGTACACTGTAGCCTGATTGGAGAGAGGTCAAAGTGTATTGCATACAAGCCAAAACCGCTGTACGAGCAAGAAAATCAAGCCTCTGGACTAGAAATAACCGCCTCAACAACCCAAAACACCTGTTTATTCTCCATAATTAAGAGAGGTATTACTTAACACCCGCCCCCACCCATGAACGAACAGCGACAACAGGCTTATCACCAGCTAATCAAAGAGTTGCTAAGTTGCCCTAATGTGGAAGAACCGGGGATTTTACAAGCGCATCAAGACTTACTCGATGCAGGCTTTTTGCCAACCCTGGAAGCAGTAGCAGAGTATTTCGCGCAGCAGGGGAATGAAAATAACGCTGGTTGGTTGAGGAATTTGGCAACTCAACTCCGTGGGGAGTTGAATTTAGAGACGACAGCACCAGATTTACAGGCTTATGGGCAATTATTACTGGAGGTACTGCAAGCAACAGCAGAAAACAACGGTGACGCGCAAGTAGTCTACCCATTGCTAGCAGCGAATACCGATAAATTAAATGATATTTTTGCCGAAATATTACGTCTTTGGGCAACAAATACCCTAGCAGAAGCGGAACCAGAGACAGCAGCATCTATCGCTGGACTGATTGTTAATTTTAGTAATCTGATTCAGCAGTTTCCCTTGGGTAACAAAGCCAGCAATATGGAAATTGCCATAAGTGGCTATGAAATAGCTTTAACTGTTTTCACTCGCCCTGACTTTCCCCAAGATTGGGCAGCGACGCAAAATAATCTGGGGAATGCTTACTTATACAGAATTAGGGGTGATAAAGCTGAGAATTTAGAAAAGGCGATCGCAGCTTACATCGATGCACTCCAAATTTACACCCGCGCTGACTTTCCCCAAGATTGGGCAACGCTGCAAAATAATCTGGGGAATGCTTACTCTGACAGAATCAGGGGTGATAAAGCTGAGAATTTAGAAATGGCGATCGCTGCTTACACTGCTGCACTCCAAATTTACACCCACGCTGACTTTCCCCAAAATTGGGCAACGCTGCAAAATAATCTGGGGACTGCTAACTTATACAGAATCAGGGGTGATAAAGCTGAGAATTTAGAAATGGCGATCGCTGCTTACTCTTCTGCACTCCAAGTCCTCACCCGTGCTGACTTTCCCCAAAATTGGGCAACGACGCAAAGTAATCTGGGGACTGCTTACAGTCAAATAATCAGGGGTGATAAAGCTGAGAATTTAGATCAGGCGATCGCTGCTTACTCTGCTGCACTCGAAGTTTACACCCGCCCTGACTTTCCCCAAGATTGGGCAGGTACGCAAAATAATCTGGGGAATGCTTACCTTTACAGAATCAGGGGTGATAAAGCCGAGAATTTAGAAAACGCGATCGCTGCTTACACTGCTGCACTCCAAGTTCTCACCCGCGCTAACTTTCCCCAAGATTGGGCAACGCTGCAAAATAATCTGGGGAATAGTTACAGAGACAGAATCAGGGGAGATAAAGCTGAGAATTTAGATCAGGCGATCACTGCTTACACTGCTGCACTCCAAGTCCGCACCCGCGCTGACTTTCCCCAAAATTGGGCAACGACGCAAAATAATCTGGGGAATAGTTACAGAGACAGAATCAGGGGAGATAAAGCTGAGAATTTAGAAAAGGCGATCGCTGCTTACTCTGCTGCACTCCAAGTCCGCACCCGTGCTGATTTTCCACAATATCATGTTGAAACTTCAGTTGACCTCGCTATTCTTTACCAAGAATCAGGTCATTTAATATCAGCTTATATCACTTTAGAATCTGTTGTAAGCGATACGGGGTTAATTCTTTCTAGAGATAAATGGGATAAAATTTATTTCTCCATAATAGAGGTTTGTCTCAAATTAAATGAATATACCTTAGCAATTGAATATATTGAGTTTAGTGAAAATCAAACTTTACTAGAAAATATCCGGCATAAAGTTGAATTAGACATTGAAACAGAAAAGTCAGAATTAATAAAAAAAGAGCGTTCTTCTGAGAAACACGATATAAACCTAAAAACCCTAAAAAATCTACGTCAACAACGAGAACAACTAACAAGAATAAGTATTGGGTCACTTCCGATTACTTTTAACGAAATTCAAAATCTCCTAGATAACGAAACTGCAATTATCCAGTTTTATATTTTCAATGATTGCTTCCGCGCTTTCATCATCACCCGCACTAATGACAAGCCGGAAATTTGGCAATCAGCAACTGAAGACTTAGAAAAATTAAAAAATTGGATTGATATCTATCTCGACCTTTACGACAAAAACAAAGACCAATGGGTAGAAAAACTAAATAATCAACTTACCGAACTAGGGCAAATACTCCACCTTGAGCAAATTATCTCCCTAGTTCCACCCCGTTGCCAAAAGCTGATTTTAATTCCCCATCGTCGCTTGCACCTGTTACCTCTCCATGCTTTACCCCTAGCACAACAGAAATATCTATTTGATAAATTCCCTAACGGCGTGAGTTATGCTCCCAGTTGCCAACTTTTGCGCCATGCTCAAAACCAAGCCCAAAACCTCGAACCCTCCCCCATTGCAGGGACAATTGGGGTGGGGTTCCAGGCAGAATTAAGCAACCTATTCGCCATTCAAAATCCTACAAATGATTTAACTTTTACAGATATCGAAGTTGAGACAATCGCCGCCCTATTTCAACCCCATGAAATCCTCAAAAGTAGTCAAGCCAGCAAAGCAGCTTTAGCCGAAGCACCCACAAAAGATAACTTCCACAATGCTCAATGGCTGCACTTTGCCTGTCATGGATATTTTGATTTTAAATCACCCCTAAATTCTGGTTTACAGTTAGCCAATGCTGAAGTTTCTCACATTCTGGCAAATACCACATCATCGCGCTATCTGCGAGTTAGTAATGAGACAACAGTTGATTTAACACAATGCCTGACTCTAGAAGATATCTTCAAAATCAAATTACCTAACTGTCGTCTTGTCTGTCTTTCCGCTTGTGAAACAGGCTTGATTGACTTTAGCAATACCAGTGATGAATATATCGGACTTCCCAGCGGATTTCTTTATGCAGGTAGTCCCAGTATCGTGAGTACTTTGTGGAGAGTAAACGATTTATCCACCGCATTCTTAATGATTAAGTTCTATCAGCATCTCCAAGCTGCTTTCACTAAGGGTGAAGATGTCTCAGTAGCAGTTGCCCTTAATCAAGCGCAAATTTGGCTGCGGGATGTGACTAGAAAGGAATTAGAAGAATGGATAAATGAGCTATCATTAGATAGCACCTGGCAAGCAAAGATCCTTCGTTTGTTGTCAAATACAGCTACTGGAGATCAACCATTTCAATCTCCTGATCATTGGGCTGCATTTACTGCTATTGGTAAATAGGAATATCTTTATGTTATTACACAAAAGCACGGTTAACAATTTCATCCATTTGTTGAAAACACAGCCTACATTATTTTCTCCAAAAGATAGGTTAGAACTAAGTAAATTAATTGAGCCTCAACCAGATGAGATTGTCACCCTCTCAAACACTATTTCAGATTGGCTTAAACAACATCGTGAAGTAAATAATGCTTTAGGAGAAATAGAACAAGAAGAGAAAACAGATAGACCTCCGGGAAATGGTGTGTTTAATCCTAATATTCCCGATTACCAGCCCGATAAAAAAACTCTGAATAACGCTATTCAGCAAAGTTCATCTCCGAGTAAAGATGATGATGAAAAAAAGACTCGTAAAAATTGATTTATCTGTAGGGGCACAGCATTGCTCATGAGGATCAACTTAAGCTCAAATCCTTACAATAACTCGTTCCCAGCCTCTGGCTGGGAATGCTATCACAGAGGCTCTGCCTCTGCTTTCATTGAAAAATTGATTTATCTGTAGGGACACAGCAATGCTGTGTCCCTACAATTTAAGGTATATGTTGGGTTTTTATGCAAGCACAAACATCAAAAGTTAATGATTATCTTACATCAGGAAAGGTAGCAAACCCCAAACTCACCCTCTACGCCTTTCATCTCCGCTATAACCTAGCCCAAGGAATCAAAACTCCAGTTAATGACGCCAATAATTTATGGTTTAAATGTCAAGAACTAGGCAAAAAGCTGGGAATTCCTAAACTAGAAACCTTACCGGAATTAATCGAAAAGCAAAATTATCCAGCACCCAATATCACTGGCATTTTACCTTTTACCGCCATTGAACACAAAACACATCTCCACTTAAGGGGAGCAATTAATGCGCTGCAAATTCATGACACTTACGCCCTTGATTTAACCCTAAGTTACGCCGAACCAGCAGTACAAATTGCTGCTTTAAAAGGACTAAATCCTGATAATTATTTACTTCCCAGCAATATCAATGCTTCTCTAGGACAAACCTTAGTATTTTTTGCTCAACCGCTGGGTGACATTCAAGATGAACAAGCTTTTGCTGATGCTTGCGTCAATAGTTTGCTATCAGCAACAACAGTCAAGCAACTGAATATTTATTGTCAGTCCCAGGGTAAATTATTAGGTAGTCCAATTTTTGAATATAACAATGATGCTGATTCTCCTAAAGAGCAGTGTCATATTTTAATTTGGTTAAATACAAATCCCCAAACTACCCAATTAGAAAATCACGGAGATTACTATTACCCCTTAATTGATTTCCTCACCTGTCGCAGTAAAATTATTTATGCTCGTTCTGAAGCTATTTGGTGTAATCAAAAAGCTAGAGAAGAGTATAGTAAGTTAGAAGAGAAAGTTATTAAGTTTCATAACCTGAAAAATCAGCCGGCAAGTCCTAAATTACAGCAGTTTAATCAGTGGCTCAACGAAATACCAGAAATATCTTTTAATTATGCTCGTCATTTAAGAGATTTACAACTGCACAAAAATACAATTCAAACTAATAATAAAAATCTAGCTTTATCTTTTGACAAATTAAATAATATATGCATTCAAGATGATAATATAGAGTTTTTATCAAGTTTTCTTAAACTAGCTGAAGGAACTTATATTGAACAAATTAATACAGATTTAGGCTATCTTACCCCTGGTCAAAGTCTCTTCGACCAATTGATCAACACAATTCGCGGCATAGTAGAGATAGAACAGGCAGAACGCGATCGCTCTTTAGAACGTACAATCCAAGTAATCGGCATCGGATTTGGTGGTGGTGCCATAGTTTCCGGCGTTGTCACCCAACACATCGACAAACCCTTTGCACCCATATCTTGGGCTAATCCACCCCATCCCCTCATACTATCTTTGTGTTGGAGTGCGATCGCTACTTTGGTTTTTGGTGGCTTGGCTTGGTATTTCACTAGACGTAAATAAATTTCACCTAATCCTGTAGGGGCAATTCATGAATTGCCCCTACATTTCTCGCAATATTATGATTAAAGCCCCAAATCTACAGCAATGCGATGGGCGCAAGCGAAGCCAGAAAAAGCCACCGCATTTAACCCCTGACCAGGAAAGGTACTATCCCCCACACAATAAAGCCCAGGAAGGGCTGTGCGATTAAATGGCATCCCCAATAACCCCCGCAACTTGCGCCGAGGAATTGGCCCGTAGGTGCCATCTGCACGACCCAAAAAGCGGCGATGGGTGCGCGGTGTTCCTACTTCCAGATAATCCAACCCCGCATCCAAACCGGGAAAAATTTGCTCTAAGCGCTCAATAATTCGCCCTGCTGCTTGTTCTTTCTTCGCTTCGTACTCACTCGGTGAAAGTTTTTGCCAATCATCAATCCAGTGCGGCGTGAAAGCATGAATGATGTGATATCCTGCTGGTGCTAAATCTGGGTCAAGTAATGTGGGGATGGAAACAAAAAGAGTGCCTTCAGGTGCTGCCATTTTTTGCCAATCTTCCAGCAAAATATGATGACATTCTGTCCCAGTTGGCAAAACTGACGCCTTCACCCCGATATGTAGACTCAGAAAACTGGGTGACTTTTGATAACGTTGTTGCCAGTTTTTTTCATTAACTGGCATTTCATCTGCTGGTAGTAATTTT
Source organism: Cylindrospermum stagnale PCC 7417 (assembly GCF_000317535.1). Lineage (NCBI taxonomy): Bacteria > Bacillati > Cyanobacteriota > Cyanophyceae > Nostocales > Nostocaceae > Cylindrospermum > Cylindrospermum stagnale. Next base: position 3,359,646 of record NC_019757.1, on the reverse strand, counting down.
TCAAAAGTATCCCAGCGGGTAGCGTTAGAGACTATACGTTTACCGTAATAAACTTTACCGTTAGCCAGTTGCACGCCTACGGCTCGACCTTTTTCGGTAATGATTTTTGTCACCCTTGCTTGGTAGCTAATTTCACCCCCAGCTTTTTCTAAACCATCAGCTAATTTTTGGGCAATTTGTCCCACACCACCTTTAGGGTAGCGGACACCGCCATAATGCCTGTCAGAAAAGACCATGCCAGCATTAATCATCGGTGTCATGTTAGCGGGGACTACTGACCAGCAATAACATTCCATATCGATGAATTTCAATAACTGGGGGTCTTTGATATGGCGTCGCGCTACATCGCCAACATTTTGTGGCAAATATTTGGCCAAACCAAGACAAGCTAAAGGATGTTGGAAAAATACCCGCATCACATATCTGGGTTCTTCTAGTGACAGTAAATCTATGCGATTAAGGCAATTGAAAACTTGCTGACATTCGTCATAAAAACGACGAATCCCTTTTTGTTCATGAGGGAAATAAGCAATAAGACTTTGCAAAAATTTTTCATAAACTCGGTCAACTTTCAAATCTAATCCATTCGGCAGATGATAGTGAATCTGCACTGGATCGAAAATAGATTCTTGGCTGACATTTACAGCATTTAAGGCGCGGGTGAGTAGGTTGGTTGTGCCTTGATCTCCCAAGCCAAAAATCATTGAGGCTCCAACATCAAATCGATAACCTTGGCGCTCAAAATAACCAGCGCTACCACCTGGAATCAGATAACGTTCCAGCACCAGAACTTTAGCTCCTTTCGCTGCTAGCTGGGTTGCTGTGACTAAGCCACCAATACCAGACCCAATTACAATCGCATCAAATAAAGTACGCGGGGGCATAAGCAATTCAAAATTAAATTTTTGTTCGTAGTCAGCGATAAATCGCTTGATTCAAATATTTTAAGGACTAAAGTCCTGACTACGAACTTTGTTGTAATTTAATTTTTCTCAAAATACTTGCTCAAATGACCTTTGATAAATTTATTTGGGACTGGGGTAAGTTAGGAAATTGTGAATTGCTTTCTGTTTCCGCGCACAAAAAAGAGGGACAAGCCTGCTACTGCCCGCTTATCCCGTCTGCCGATCCTTAAAGAGAGGAGAACACTATATGACAATATAACCTTGATTGAGAATTAATGTCAACTGTTAATGAAAACTTTTATCAATAAATTAGGTGGATGGATTTTGGCTATCAGCAGCACGCGGGAAAGAGATATGATGATGTTTCAGTTATTTTTAGAATAAAAAGTCGCCCATATCTGGCTATGACGCAACAACTGCTTGTTTATGTCCCACCCCATCCCCTAATCAAGCACTGGTTGGCAGTCGCTCGTGATGTTGCTACGCCTTCAGTATTATTTCGCAGTGCCATAACTGAGTTGGGACGATGGCTAACTTATGAAGCGGCGCGAGACTGGCTACCGACCCTAGAGACAACGGTGCAGAGTCCGTTGGACACCTGTCCAGCAACTTTGATTAATCCAGAGATACCTGTGGCGGTTGTGCCGATTTTGCGGGCTGGGCTAGGATTATTAGAAGGAGCACAGACGTTGCTGCCCTTGGCCTCAATTTACCATCTTGGTTTGGTGCGAAATGAGGAGACACTAGAACCCTTGTGTTACTTGAATAAACTGCCAGAAAAATTCGACCCCCAAACGCGGGTGTTAATTACCGATCCGATGTTGGCGACGGGAGGATCGATTATGGCGGCGATGGCGGAATTAGTCCAACGGGGTGTTGATCCTGCGTTGACGCGGATTGTCTGCGTGGTGGCGGCTCCAACGGCTTTGCAAAAACTGAATGCTGCTTACCCAGGTTTAATTGTTTACACCGCTACTATTGACGCAACGCTGAACAGCAAGGGTTATATTGTGCCGGGGTTGGGAGATGCAGGCGATCGCATCTTTGGCACTTGAGCTAGGATGCACCTAGGGCGGAAAAATAGCTTAATGACTTTAAAAATCCCAGGTTTCTTCAAGGCGGTAAAGATATGAGTCAGCGAGATAATTTTGCCAGTGGTTTTTTTGCAGGCGCCTTTGTCGGTGGGTTAGTAGGTGGTATTCTGGGAGCAGTGATTGTTTCTCGACGCGATACTCAATTGGCAGTTGAAGAAGAGACAGAACTGACCCAGATCCAGGATGAAACTAATAAAGTACCACCAAGACGGCGTCAGATGAAAGCCTCTGCCAGTGAAAGCCTAGAAATTGAAACGGCGAGGCGATCGCTAGAAGATAAAATTGCCCAGTTGAATGCCACAATTGATGATGTGCGAAAGCAGTTAGGGAATGTCAATGGCAGTGTGCCTCAGCCGATTAATGAGCGATCGCTCGGACACGACTCCTAAAGCACACTTTGGCGTGACTAGAATCAATGCCGCGCCGAGCAAATAGCTTGAGACATCGAGTAAGCGGCTAGGCGATTGTTGTCGCCCTCTTGACAAACCTTCCTCAAAAATCCCCCAGCTTCTAGAGAAAGGAGACTGTCAAGCAACTGCCAATTACGGTAAACGCGACAGCTAAACGCAGACGCGACGACATTGACTAAATTAAAATCAATTAGTAAGACCGCGTTTAACACTTAGCAGGAAACCAACCCCTCCATGAATTTACTGTTTGGAACACTAGCTGCCTTCGTTACCTATTACAGCTATTTGCTAATTTTTCGGGTTTTATTGACCTGGTTCCCCAATATTAATTGGTATAACCAACCATTTGCGGCTTTGAGCCAGATCACCGACCCCTATCTCAATCTTTTCCGCTCCATTATTCCCCCATTGGGTGGCATGGATTTTTCTCCTATGTTAGCAATTATACTGTTACAGGTAGTAGGTGGCGGTTTGCAAGCCATCTGATAACACAGAGTTTGCAGATAATTCCACGTCCAACAACAAAATTTGATGTCTGGGCTAACTAGCCCAGACAGCTTCAACATAATTGATCAACGCCGGACTTGAGCGCTAAATCCAGCAGCCTTAAACTGCTTCAGCTGCAATGGGGTAGGCTGGTTTGAAGGTACTGTAATTCTGAATTCAAAATCACTGATGCCTGGTGGTACTTCAGCAATAGAACCTAGACGGGTGCGGTTTTGCATCACTGAGTCGTTATTAGCATCATAGATGCGCCCAAAAATGTCTGCGTCGTAGACTGTTTTGTAGGTGCCATTTTCTGCCTTGCCAACAACAATAAAGCAACTGGCAGATTTAGAACCGTTACTAACCACAGTTCCTTGCGCCAGTTCTGGGGGACAATCCTTATAGGAAACGTCAAATAGTTTAATCTGTGTCAACGCTACAGCGCTTGGTGTCCACACCCACGATAGAACACCGATGAGGCAGGAAATAAAGACAACTTTGATTAGTCCTGAGTACTGAGTCTGGAGTTTTGAGTAGTTATTCATAGCTAAAGCCAGATAATTCCACAAAAATGCTAAACGGTTTTTCTTTTCCATGTTTAAAGATGGTAGCAATGAAACCTACCTGAAATAAAACAAGAATTTACCTGACTTTAGCCGGATGAATCTCGAAATTCGGCGGAAAATACCAGCATTATGGGGGGTGTCTACTCACGGAGTTGGGTAATAATGAGGAAAATAGACCCTCAATTGCTATTAACCTATGACGACCGATGAGATTGAAGCAGCCTTGCAAGCAGCCTTTAATTGTTGTGATGCAGCCAGCTGTCCTCTCACTGATACGCAGAAACAGATATTACTGCAAGTTGTCGAGCAAATACAGGGAAACTCTAACTCTAGGGTGTCAGATATTGCTAATCCTTTAGACGAACTTACCCCAGAGGAATTGGCAGCATTTTTAAAGTTCGTCAAGGCAGAGGAAGAAGAAAACCGGACTTGGAAAGTGCAATTGCTCAACGACTGGCTGCTGCAACAAGATTCGGGAAAGGTGCAATTTATTCGCCAAAGCTATGGTTTGCAGTGGCTAAACCGTGTAGAGTCGTACCATTTTGATAAATATGCTGATTTTGAGGATGCGCTAAAGCTGAGAATAGGCGATCGCATCGAAGTTTGCAACGCCCTATGGGAATGGGTGCAAGAAAATGGACCCTGTCAGCGTGAATGGTTTGCCTGCATGGTGATTCAGGTCGACAATGGGACTAATAACAATGACTCTTTAACCAATTGCCGCATTCGCTTCTATAACGGTAATGAGTTAGAAATTCCCGGAATCTACGCATGGAATCGCTATAACTGGCGCTGGCTAAAGGGTTAGAGGGAGAATTAACTGATTAACTGCGCGGCAGAATTAAAAAACTGACGGCACAAACCCCTAGTAACTAAAACCGTTGTCAGCAAGTTAGCGACAACCACCATAAACATAATCATAATTTCGTAGGATACAGCATCAAGTGGGTTCACCCCAGCCAATAATTGTCCGCTGGTGATTCCTGGTAGCGCAACCATCCCAAGCAGCATCATTTGATTGAGAGTGGGAATTAATGCGGCTCTGATGGCGTCTTTGCGGTATTGGCTAACTGCTTGCTGAGGAGTTGCACCTAGGCTCAAGTGGGTTTCTATTTCTGTAGGTTGCTGATTAATAGTACTGACAAGGCGTTCTCCAGCCAGAGCAGCTGCATTCATCGCATTACCAAGCACAATCCCAGCCAAGGGAATTACATATTGCGGTTCAAACCATCTGTCTGGTTGAATCATCAAAAAGTTGACGTAAAGCACTGTTAAAGCAGTACTGACTAAAATTGCGCCCCACACCAAAGGCAAAACATGGGGAATTTTTTGACTGATGCGGTTTCGGGCGACAATTGCCGCAATTGTCAGCATTACTGATAAAATCGCCAAAACTGCCCAAAGGTTATCAAGAGCAAAGATGAAGTCGAAAACGTATCCCAGTACGAGTAACTGGAGGATAGTTCTGCCGGTAGCCAGGACTAAGTTTAACTCTAGCCCTAATCTTTCCCAGGCAGATATGCCAATGGCTAGAGCCATCAATCCCACAGCCATAGCCAAATCAACTATATCCAGCTTGATCAAATCTTGCATGGCTTATTTACCTGCCGACATTTTCTTTTTAGCTTAGACCGACACACCTGGAACTTTGATTCCATCTGTCCGATCTTGGTAAATATAGATCAGTTTCAACAATTCAAAATTTAAACTTTAAAAGATGCCTGCGGCTGCCGTCAGGCATACAAAATGGTATAAACCTATGATGGCGACTACCCAGTATGCTTAATATCTGTAAATTCAATGTGCAATCGCTGTCCGCCCCAACACTTCAGTAAAAACCTTTCTTATTTCAGTATTGTATATGACAGTCTATCGAGGCTTTTGAATTAACAATTTCATCAGCCAACATCGACCGTCGAAACGCCTCCTTATGTATCTCCCGATAAAATGAGTACTCATGATCCAAAGCGTAAATTCCATTCCAGCTTTTGATATCAAACAACAATACACCTCGATCGCCGCCGAAGTGAGTGCAGCGGTTCTAGAGGTTTTGGCTTCTGGTCGTTATGTGGGCGGGCCTGTAGTTGAAGGTTTTGAGCAACAGTTTGCTGCCTATCATGGTGTAACTGAATGTGTAGCTTGCAACTCTGGTACTGATGCCCTCTACTTAGCGTTACGTGCCCTAGAAATTGGTGCTGGCGATGAAGTAATTACTACACCTTTCACCTTTTTTGCCACAACTGAGGTGATTAATGCTGTGGGTGCAAAGCCAGTGTTCGTTGACATTGACGCCACTACCTTTAATTTGGACGTGGAGCAAATAGCAGCGGCGATTACACCCAAAACAAAGGCAATTATCCCTGTTCATCTGTTTGGGCTACCTGTGGACATGACAGGGCTAATGGCGATCGCACAATCTCACAATTTAGCAGTGATTGAAGATTGCGCCCAGGCTACAGGCGCGACTTGGGATAGTCAAAAAGTCGGTAGTATTGGACATATTGGTTGCTTTAGCTTTTACCCCACCAAGAATCTTGGCGGTTGTGGTGATGGTGGTGCTATTACAACCAATGATGCGGCGATCGCTTCTAAGCTGCGGATACTCAGAGAACATGGCAGCAAAACCCGCTATATTCACGAGGAAATCGGGGTAAATAGCCGCTTGGATGCGATACAAGCGGTTATCCTCCAAATAAAGCTGCGTCATCTCGATGTTTGGAACCAAAAACGCCAGCAACTCGCCGCTTATTACTACCAATTCCTCAGTCAGATTCCCGGTATTGTCCCACCCCAAGAATTACTTGGCGGTGTCGGTGTTTGGAATCAATACACCATTCGCATTTCTGGTGAAGGGCGAAATGGTGCTAGTGCTAAATATCGGGACTGGGTGCGGAGTCAATTGCAAGAAAAAGGCGTGAGTTCGATGCTTTATTACCCCCGTCCTTTACATTTGCAGCCAGTTTATGAAAGTCTCGGCTATCAACCAGGACAATTACCAGTATCTGAGCAAGCTTGTCATGAGGTGATATCTTTGCCGATGTTCCCCGAATTGGCAGCGGAACAGCAAGATCAGGTGATTTATGCTTTGAAAGATTGTTTGTCTTAAGACGTAGGACAGGCGTCTCGCCTGTCCCTAAAATACTAGCTCTCTTGAAAATTAGGGAGTGAGAACTTTTGCAGTTGCTAAAGCTTCCACTAAACCACGGACAGCGGCAATCATGGCGATTTCGCTATTAAGTTGGTTGATGGCGGAACCAACACCAATACCAGATGCACCAGATGCGATCGCTAATGGTGCAGTCACGCTAGAAATGCCAGAAGCACACAACACAGGTACAGATACCGCACGGGCAATTTCATAAGCTGCTGCTAAGGTGGGGGCAGCTTTTTCAATTAATCCCAAAGTGCCGGCGTGAGTTGGCTGGCTGCTAGTACCGCCTTCGGTTTGGATAATATCCGCACCTGCTTTGACTAATTCCTCAGCTAGCTGCACTTGTTGGTCGAGTGTCAGGATGTGGGGAACGGTTACAGATAGGGTGATTTCGGGCAACAAGGCGCGGGTTTGCTGCGTTAGGGCTAAAACTTCCTCCGCTTCAAATCTGCGTCCTTGAGCATAGAAGGAATCAAAATTCCCGATTTCAATCAAATCCGCCCCAGCAGCTACAGATGCGACAAATTTCTCAGGTTCTACCGCTGATACACAAACAGGTAGATTAATTAAGCTTTTCACCAATCGCACTAAGTCAGGATCAGCCGCGATATCTACAAATGTAGCACCGCCGATTTCAGCAGATTTAGCGATCGCGCCCACGTTTTCGGCGTTGAAGTTATTCAAACCGCTAATCACTTTCAAAACACTGCGGTTAGTAAATGCGCGTTGGAGTGAAGAATGCATTGTCATAGTTTGTTATTTTCCAGCTATCAAGGTAAAAATATTGTCACACTACTAGCCGCAACAGGCTAGAGGCTGGGGAAAGAGAATCAGGAATAATCGGTAATCGGTAATTGCGAACACGCCGATTCAAAACCTCACCCTGGTTCTGCTACGCACAACCTGTCCCTCTCCTTCGCAAGGAGAGGGATGTCTGTCAGGACAGGGTGAGGTTTCTCAAGATTTTTGGCTAATCGAATAACTGGTTCTGCTACGCACAACCTGTCCCTCTCCTTGCGAAGGAGAGGGATGTCCGTCAGGACAGGGTGAGGTTTTTCAAGATTTTTGGGTAATCGAATAACTTGTGTGTACGCGGTAGAATGAAAAAGGCTGGGGGGATCTCATTTGTTTCAAGGTTATAGGGAATTGGTATGAGGTAAGAAAAAATACTTGACAACCTGAGAGCAAAGGTTTTATTTTTATAGAAATTGGCAAGCCAAAGCGGGGGCAAAAACCCTGGGGGGTTCGCCAAATCCTCAGAACCTTGAAAATTCAATAGTTCTAGCGTTTCAATAGTTTCAGCCGGCAGTTTTTCGGAGCCTGAAATCGACCTAAAAATAGAGGTCTGCCAAAATCCTGTCTAGAATCCTTCTCCAGTTTGACTTTCAGATGGCGGACTTTCCGCTAACCAACTCCCCGCAAGGGGACTGAAACAAAAACTAAAAACAAACAGAACGCACCACCCACAACTTTCCGCTAACCAACTCCCCGCAAGGGGACTGAAACGTAATAATCCTTACCTTTGGATGTTTTCTCCCCATCCTTTCCGCTAACCAACTCCCCGCAAGGGGACTGAAACAAAAATAGTTCGGCATTAGTATCAAATTGACTAACTTTCCGCTAACCAACTCCCCGCAAGGGGACTGAAACCTTCTAATGATTGACTCTGCTTGAGATTTCAACTTCTCACTTTCCGCTAACCAACTCCCCGCAAGGGGACTGAAACATCCCAAACTTTACAGTTAGTCCAGTTGGCTATGGCTTTCCGCTAACCAACTCCCCGCAAGGGGACTGAAACATCCGGGGTAGGCACTTCAATCAGACCTTTTAGCTTTGGCTTTCCGCTAACCAACTCCCCGCAAGGGGACTGAAACGTGATATAAACATCACTGTTGTACAGATAAGCTTTACTTTCCGCTAACCAACTCCCCGCAAGGGGACTGAAACCTGTATGGGGCGCCGTTCTCCACATACGTCACAAATCTTTCCGCTAACCAACTCCCCGCAAGGGGACTGAAACTTTTAAGGGCTTCGGCAAAGGTTAAGGGGTCATGCTTTCCGCTAACCAACTCCCCGCAAGGGGATTGAAACTTTGATGGAAGCGATCGCCCTACTTCCCTACTCCCTTTGCGCTAACAAACTCCGGCCCCAATACCAAACGGGTTTTCCTGCTGATTGCTCAATGCAAACACTACCACCATCAGTGAAGCGGCAGTTTCCCGGTTTGTTTCCCAGTGATAAACTCTACAACCATCAATGGGAAAAACGTGGGACTTGTTCAGGTAAAACCCCTACACAATACCTAGCATTAAGTAAACAGTTAAAAGATTCCGTCGCCATTCCCACAGCATATAATCGCCCCGTTCAACCCTTCCGCACCACCATCAAAGACCTGAAAACTGCATTTGTGCGTGCTAGTGCTAACAGTAAATTTACTGTTGACCAAATAGCCCCTTATTGTTCTGATTCCGGCAGGTTTTTGCAAGAGGTGTTCTTTTGCTTCGCGAAAGACGGTAAAACAGGCGCTTGTAGTACAGAAATTTTGCAGCGTTCTCAAAGAAGCTGTGGCCAGGCAAATTTTTTGGTGAGGAATGTCAGATAAAGCGAATGGAATTCGCGGCTACACAAGCAAAGTCCACCTATGCCTACGGCACGCTACGCGAACGTGGACTAATGAAAAATCAAGAGTTTGAAACCCAGATGGGTTTTGCCTGTGTAGATGCGGTTTCTAACCGCCCTTTTAAGGGATTTCCAAGAAATAAATTACCCAATCTTGTGGGACGGGCTAGAAGCCCATCCCATATTCCGGGCGGGCTAGAAGCCCACCACACAAGAAAATTTAGGATATTTTATTATTTGGAAGTCCCTAATGTTACTGATGAAAAATCAAGAGTTTGAAACCCAGATGGGTTTTGCCTGTGTAGACGCGGTTTCTAACCGCCCTTTTAATCTTTAAAGCGCAACCATGAACGTGCAACTTCATCAAGAAATGGGATTAATGGTTTTTGAGGACTGAAGTCCTCACTACGAACCTGAAAACTTAATCTTGCCATCTTCGAGAGAGATTCCTGTGAACACAGGTCTAACGTTCCTGTAGATTGGTAGAGTGAAAATATAAGCAAAATATAAAGTCGCCAGATTTTTACCGTAAAACATGGGCAGTATTTGGGAAGTCGATTTTTACTCCCGTCCGATTCTGGACGAAAATCAAAAAAAAGTTTGGGAAGTCTTGGTGTGCGAAACGCCCTCAGGTATTGGCACTAATATAGATTCTCTGTTTCGCTATGCTCAATATTGCCCCAGTACCCAGGTAAATTCGGGTTGGTTGCGGACGGCGTTGCAGCAAGCAATTAACAAGGCAGGAGAAGCACCAATCAAAGTCCGCTTTTTCCGCCGCCAAATGAATAATATGATTACTAAAGCTTGCGAGGATGTGGGCGTTCCTGCCTTACCTAGCCGCCGCACTTTATTTCTTAACCAATGGCTGCAACAGCGGATGGAAGAAGTATATCCCCAAGAACCAGGGTATCAAGGGGGGGCTAATGCTTCGGTGCGCTTAGATAGACCTTTACCCCAACGCTTACCAGATGCGTTGGAAGGAAAACAGTGGGCTTTTGTGACTTTAGAAGCTCAAGATTTTGCGGATATGCCGGAGTGGGAAATTGGCTTTGGTGAAGCTTTTCCCCTAGAGTTGGCGAAATTGTCGCCGGAAGCCCGGATTCCTGGGATTTTGATTTTTTCACCGAGGGCTTTACCCTTAGCCGGTTGGATGTCTGGTTTGGAGTTGGCTTATTTGAAATTTGATACAAGTCTTGGTGAGAGATTGATTTTAGAAACGGGTGCTACAGAAAGCTGGATTGTGGCAAATATCAGAACGCCTCAACTGCTTGTTGAAGCTAAAGGTTTTGAATCAACCAAGCAAGCAGCTAATGGGGTACATTTTATTGGTGTGCAGTCTGATGCTCAAGCTCAATCTTTTGCAGGATTTTGGCTGCTGCAAGAGATAAATTTGCCGTAAATAGTTGGTAGGGGGGAATGGGGAATAGGTAATGGGTAATCGGTAATGGGTAATCGGTAAAAACCAATAACCAATGACTAATGACCAATGACCAATGACTATTGTCTATCTGCGGTTCAAAATCCACAAATCACAATTCACCAAGGGTCATGGGTTCTGAAAATTTGTCACAAGATACGCTAGCAGAACAGCTGCTGGAACTAGCTTTAAAATCTGGAGCAGAGGCAGCTGAGGTGTATCAGTCGCGATCGCTTTCTCGACCAGTTTTTTTTGAGGCCAACCGACTCAAACAGCTAGAAACAAGCCAATCTGAAGGCACAGCGCTGCGGCTGTGGCGCCACGGTCGTCCAGGACTGATGGTAGCTTACGGTTCTGTGGAACCACAAGTGATGGTGGAGCGATCGCTGGCTTTGAGTCAACTAAATCAACCGGAACCAGTGGAATTAGGCAGCAATTTTCGGCCATCTTACCCAGATTTGGGGGCGGCTGTACCGATAGAAATGCTGGTAGACTGGGGCAAAGAAGCGATCGCATTAATCCGCGATGCCTACCCCGATGTTCTCTGTCACAGTGACTGGGAATGCGATATCGAAAACACCAGACTGGTTAACAGCAAAGGTTTAGATTGCTACTACACCGACACTACCCTCAGCTGCTATCTGTCAGCCGAATGGGTACGGGGCGAGGATATTTTGAATGTTGCTGATGGACAAACCCAACGCGGTGAACTCCACCCAGATAGATTAGCTCACCAAATTTTACAGCGGTTATTTTGGGCTAAAGAAAACGTTTCCACCCCAAACGGTCGCCTCCCTGTTTTGTTCACTTCTAAAGCCGCTGATATGCTTTGGGGCACGGTGCAAGCGGCTTTAAATGGCAAGCATATCCTAGAAAAAGCTTCACCTTGGGGAGAACGGCTAGGTAAACCAGTCATGTCACCCAACCTCACCCTCTACCAAGATCCAGAAGCTGGCCCTTACAGTTGCCCTTTTGATGATGAAGGCACACCTACCCAGTCTTTGATATTTATCGAAAACGGAATTTTACAAAACTTTTATGGCGATCGCACCACCGGACGCCAACTAGGAATGAGTACCACTGGTAATGGTTTTCGTCCTGGTTTAGGCAGCTATCCCATCCCTGGTTTATTTAATTTCCTCATCCAGCCTGGTTCTGCATCCCTACAAGACTTGATTTGCCAGATGGATAATGGCTTGATTGTGGATCAAATGTTGGGTGGTGGTGGCGGCATTTCTGGCGATTTTTCCATCAATGTTGATTTGGGCTATCGCGTAAAAAATGGCGATGTGATTGGACGTGTTAAAGATACGATGGTTGCAGGTAATGTTTACACGGCCCTCAAACAATTGGTTAAGGTGGGTAGTGATGGTGATTGGAATGGCCCTTGTTATACTCCTTCGCTGATAGTAGAAGGACTATCAACCACCGGGAGACAGAATTAAAAGTTTTTGAATTTTGAATTTTGAATTTTGAATTTTATATGTCCCTTCCTGTTCTGACTCAGTTCGTTCGCAACTTGTGGCAGCCTAGAAGAGGTTTAGCGATATCTTCGATGGGCTTCGCCAACGCCGAAGCTTCTGTTATCGGTCTAGTGGCCGCCCTGTCTGCGGTATTTCTGAAAGTGGGATCGGGATGGTTGGGAACCTGGCGAGTTCACACTACCCATCTGCTACCAGCATGGCTAGTTTTACCCATAATTGGTCTAAGCTTTGGGTTTCTGGCTGGCTGGTTGGTGCAGCGATTTGCCCCAGAGGCTGCGGGTAGTGGTATCCCCCAAGTCAAAGCAACTCTTGCCAATGTGCCAGTAAATCTATCCTGGCGCGTGGCAATTGTCAAGTTACTCAGTGCAATTGTTGCTTTAGGTTCAGGAATCACTCTAGGGCGACAAGGCCCCACTGTCCAAGTAGGGGCAGGTTTGGCAGCGGGAATGAGTCGCTTAGTACCCACTTCTCCAGATCATCGGCGGCAAATGGTTGCTGCGGGTGCAGGTGCGGGTTTAGCAGCTGCTTTCAATGCCCCGATTGCCGGGGTGTTGTTTATCGTCGAGGAGTTACTCCAAGATTTATCAGGACTGACTTTAGGAACCGCCATTATCGCCTCCTTTATTGGTGGGGTAGTTTCCCGGTTATTGGGTGGCGGCAGTTTGGAACTAAATCTGGAGTTGGCAAAGTCTTCTAGCCAATTCTCCCTCCCAGAAATTCCGGCTTTCCTGCTATTGGGAATCTTGGCGGGGTTGCTTGGTGCATTATTTAATCGGGGATTAATTTTCAGCATTAAACTTTATCAAAGATTGCACATCAGCTTACCCCTCCGGGTGGCTTTAGCTGGTTGTATATCTGGCATTGTCGTGGCTATGCTGCCTGAGTATTTTCGTGATAATACGGGGTTGCGGGAATATGTAATTACTGGTGATGCTCATTTTTCCTTAGCGGCGATCGCCTTTATCGCTCAATTTTTCCTCACCTTAGTCGCATTTGGTTCCGGCGCACCAGGCGGGATATTCGCTCCCAGTCTCATTTTAGGTTCTTGTTTAGGACACCTAGTTGGTGTATCTGAGTTCTACCTTTTAGGGGTGGGTTCGCCAACTACCTTTGCTTTAGCAGGGATGGGGGGATTTTTTAGCGCTGTTTCCAAAGTCCCAATTACAGCAATTGTGATTGTCTTTGAGATGACTACAGATTTCAATCTGGTATTACCTTTAATGATTGTGTCTGTAACTGCCTACTTGATTGCAGAGAAGGTAGTACCTGGATCACTGTATAACAAGCTTTTGGAGTTAAATGGCATCATCATCAAAAAAGGTGCTTCCATCGAGGGGATATCGACAAAGTTAACAGCTAAAGATGTGATGCAACAACGGGTGGAAACTCTAGATACAGAGATGAATTTAGATGAAGTCATCCAGGCATTTGCCCGTTCTCACCATCGCGGTTTCCCAGTGGTAGAAGAAAACAAGCTAGTGGGGATTGTGACGCAATCAGATTTGCAGAAAATGCGCGATGGGCTACGCCCCGCCGGAGGCGATCGCCAGCTAGCAAATGATCGTCACTTAAAGGAAATCATGACACCGCAGCCGATAACGGTAACACCCCAGCATAACTTGAGTCATGTGCTGTATTTACTTGATCGTTATCAAATCAGCCGTTTACCAGTGATGGAAGCACAGAAACTGATTGGGATTATTACTCGTGGGGATATTATCCGGGCGGAAGCAGATCATCTCAATTGTGAAAATGGTGTCCCTGGCCCGCGACCAGAACCTTCTTATGTAGTTTACCAAACGCGATCGCCCAATATTGGCAGAGGTAGATTATTAGTCACCCTGGCAAATCCAGAGACAGCAGCGACTTTATTAGAAATAGCAGCAGCTATTGCCCGCGATCGCCACTATGAAATAGAGTGCATTCAAGTAATGCTGGTATCTCGTCACAGTTCCCCAGCCGAAACACAGGTAAAAACCACAAAAAGTCGCCGTTTGCTCCGACAGGCGGAAGTTTTAGCGAAAAAGTGGGGAATTCCCCTACATACCCAAATCCGAGTCGCCCACGATATCGCACAGGCAATTTTAGAGACAATTAACGAACGAAATATTGACCTGATTTTAATGGGCTGGAAAGGTAACACTTCTACCCCAGGGCGGATTTTTGGCAATGTTGTAGATACGATAATTCGCCAAGCCACCTGCGACGTTGTGTTAGTTAAACTAGCCAATATTCCAGAGTCACCAGTTACTCCATCTCCCCACACTCAGCACTCCTTTAACCATTGGTTAGTTCCAATGGCTGGTGGACCCAATGCGCGGGTGGCGCTTAAATTGTTACCTGCTTTAGTAACTTTGGGGAATCACCCCCAAATTCGCCTCACACAGGTGTTTAAGCCCTCGGAATTCAAGCCAGACATGACAGTTTTAGAACAAGCCATCCGCCAGCTAATGCGCCGCCGTAAATTGTCCAGTACTGTGATTGCTACCCCAGTTCAAGCCGATTCAGTTTCTGAAGGTGTAATTAAGTTGGTGAAAACCGAAGGTTTTGATGTTGTCGTTTTGGGGGCTTCCCGTGAGGGATTGTTGCAGCAGGCGATTCAAGGTAATATCCCGGAAGCGATCGCCAATGGTGTAGAAAGTACAGTAATTTTGGTCAGAGGCGCAATTAATAATTGAAAAAGTAAATACTTAGACCTATTGTGGCAAAGAATCTAGAGACGTTGTATGCAACGTCTCTACAAGGGTTCTGCATAATGCATATTTAATTTTCACTGCCATGCCACCACAGTTATTTTATCTGCCAAATCAACAAGACTAAACAACACCAGCTAACAACTTACATCCAGCTAGTAGATCAGCAACCTCAGAGACTAACTCATCTAAGTTAATTGGCTTGCATAGATGCAATTGAAAACCTGCGGACAATGCATTGGCACGGTCTTCATCCATCGCCGATCCCGTCAGTGCGATCGCTGGAGTCCATCTACCTTGCACTCGCTCCAAATTCCTTATTTTCGACAGCAGTGAGTAGCCGTCTTCATCTGGTAAGTGGATATCGCTAATGAGGATATCAGGTTTAAAAGGTGATATTAGTTCTAAAGCCTCACTTGCTGAAGCAACAGATCTAATTTCAGCACCCTCCAATTTAAATATTAAGGTGAGTATTTCTCTTGTATCAGCATCGTCATCGACAACCAGCAAGCGTAAGCCATCACAACGTATTAATTGAGTAGACATTTATATTACCTTCGTGTAGTTCTAATACCTTGAATAACAAGGGCATTAAAATGCACAACCTTACCAAAGTTAGACTAACTCAATATTGGAAGTCTGTCCGGTTTCGCACATAGAGAGTAAAAAAAGTTACCAGAATCCTATCCAGGAGAATTGCCTAGCAATCGAGAGAATTCGTTTCTAATTACTCGATAACACTCGCAAGAAGTAGCCTCTAAACCCTCTCGATTGAGGATATTAATCCGACCACGTTTATAGGAGATCATTCCTGCTCGACTGAGGGTGCTAGCGGCCACCGTAACACCGGAGCGGCGTACACCCAGCATTTGAGAGATAAATTCTTGAGTCAAGAGAAACTCATCTGATTGCAGACGGTCAGAAACTGTTAGCAGCCAACGGGCAAGTCGCTCTTCTAGTGTATGCAGACGGTTGCAGGCACAGCCTTGGGTAATTTCAGTGAATCGAGCTTGTATATAGCGCAAAAGTAGGCTTTGAATTGCCCCACCTTGGTCAAACAAGGTTTTAAGGACATCTGCATTCATTCGCACACCACTGCCTGGGATCTGCACAAGCGCTGTTGTGGTCGTGGTCTTACCTCCCAAAATTACAGGGATACCCACCATACCTTCATTGCTGACTATGCCGACTTCCACTGTTGAGCCATTTTCCATAATCGAAACTAAAGAAATAGCGCCTTGATGGGGAAAATAGATTTGTGTGATCGGTTCTTCTGCCTGATAAATAATTTGCTCATATGGGAGCGGGACAAGCTTCAGGTGCGGAATCAGAAGCTCATACTCAACGTCAGGCAAAGCAGCGAGCAGCCTATTTTGTCTTGCTCGCAGGGGGTTTGTGTCCACTGACATGATCAGCCTCCTTTCTTTAGCTGTCCTTAGAAAAGGCAACTAAAGGCATAAGGAGAGCAATTTCTTGCTTTAGCTCTGGTGTCAAAAGGTGTATTTCCTAAAGAATTTATTGTAAGTGTAGTATTTGACGGCAATTTTCTACTATGAACCTAGATCCTATTATAACTAATTTAGTTAAGAAAGTTACTATTAAATTAATTGATTAATGAATCTAAAAATAAAGTTTACCAAAGCATTTTTCGGCAATTACTGATAACAATTAAATAGATTTTTTTTATGATAAATAGTTAGACAAAAATCCTAATTTGTCCTTATTTACGCAGGCAAATAGCAAGATAACACTTAAGAAATGAACGCTATCTTACTTAGATAGAGCTAAGTAATAATTTTCTGTCGCTTTTATTAATAAAAAAAATCAATAAATAAATATATTTTTTTATAAAAAAATAATTATATTTTTTAGCTATAACTCTCTATCTACATTGGTTATGGCGATTATTTCAAATTTTAGTGCTGCGATAATTAATTAATCTAAAGTACTAAATTTTACCTATGCTTTGATAATGAATGTTACTGCTGACTCTATTCAGAAAAATTATAAACTAAAGTACTGTAACTTTTAAGCACATCTAGTGTAGAAAAAATATCTTCCTTTTCAATAAGTGGAATACACCTAGAGGCACAATAATCTTGTGCCTCTACCACTAAAAAAAACGCCAAATCTTGATTGAATTATCCTCACCGCCACTAACCAACGTCTTACCATCGGGACTAAATGCGAGGGATGTAACTGTATTGGTATGTCCTGCCAAAGTGGTAATTTCCTCTGCCGTTGCGAGATTCCACAGTTTGATAGTGCGATCGCGACTGCCACTCGCTAAAATCTTACCATCGGGGCTAAAAGCTACAGATGTAACGGTGTTAGCATGTCCCGCTAGTTTGCGAGTTTCCTTTCCTGTTGCTAAATCCCACAGTTTAATTGTGCGATCTGCTGAAAGCAGCGCTTGGCGACTACCACTCGCCAAAGTCTTACCATCCGGGCTAAAAGCTACAGATGTCACTGTTTGAGTATTTCCCTTCAGGGTGATGATTTCCTGTCCCTTGCTGATATTCCAGATTTTGATCGTCTTGTCAAAACTGCCACTGGCAAAGGTGACACCATCCGGGCTAATAGCAACAGATCGCACCCAGAAACTGTGACCGGGTAGGGTGCGGATTTGCTTACCCGTTGCCAGATTCCAGACTTTGCTTGTGCTGTCATCACTACCGCTAACCAAGGTTTTTCCATCTGGGCTAATTGCTAGGGCATGAATTGAGTCGGAATGTCCTTTTAGGGTGCGAATTTGCTTGGACGTTGCCAGATTCCAGACTTTGATCGTGCTGTCATCACCACCGCTAACCAGGGTTTTGCCATCTGGGGAGAAACTGACCACATTCACTTTTTGAGAATTTCCACTCAGGCTAGAGATTTGCTGCCCTGTGGCGAGATCCCAGAGTTTAATAGTGCCATTGCGAACAGCGGGGTGTCGCCCATCGCCACTGCTGGCTATAGTTTTACCATCTGGGCTGACAACGACAGACAAAACCGATTCATCATGTCCTTTAATAGTGTTGGCTAAAGTAATATTCCCCCAAGCAACCTTCGGCGGTTGACTCAGAACCGCTTCACTATTTGAACTATGATTCGGCTGACTCAGGTTAGCGGGTAGACCAGTTTGCAGACGCAGATATTGTCTATACCCAGATTCTCCTAATCCGAGCAACAGAATAGCAGCAACTGCCAAAAGTAAATTTCTTAGGAAAATATATTTTTTCGGAAAAATTTCTGACCGAGTTTCTGGTTGTTTGACAACTGAATTGCTAGCTGGTGGTAGTAAATGTGTATGTTGTTTAGTCAAGTCTCTGATGACTTCATCTGCTGATTGATAGCGCTGCTGCATATTTTTTTGTAACAGCTTATCCAGAACTTGAGCTAATTCACTACTTAAAGGACAACGCAAATATTGCTGCCAATTTCCTACCCAACTATATCCATGTTCCATCCATAACTGAAAAGGTGAAATTCCCGTTAGCAGATGAAAGCAGGTAGCTCCCAAACCAAATAAATCGCTAGCTGGGTAAGCTTTACCATCTCTAAGTTGTTCAATTGGCGAATAACCGTGTGAACCAATTGATGTGCCTATTTTATTTTGTACTTTTGCTGTGAATTGTTTGGAAGAGCCAAAATCAATCAGAGTTAATCTCCCATCACCTTTACGCCGGATGATATTTTCTGGCTTGATATCTCGATGAATAACTCCGCGATCGTGGATAAACTTGAGGATAGGTAATAAATCCAGCAAGATTGATTGAATATCCCAATCTCTATAGCGGGAACGCAACTGCAATTCCCTTAATAAATTCTGCCCATTGATCAGTTGCTGCACTAAATACAAACAGTTATCTTGCTCAAAGTAAGCTAACAAAGTCGGAATTTGTGGATGTTCTCCTAGTTCTTGCAGCCGCTTCGCTTCCTCAGCAAACAACTCCATTGCCTTCTTTTGCGACCAAGTTCCTTGGAACTTTGGAGCTAATTGCTTAACGACACAACGTTCATTTAGTTTATCTATATCTTCTGATAGATAAGTTCTGCCAAATCCCCCTTCGTCTGAAAGTACCTGAATGACGCGGAAGCGATTTCTCAAAAGTGGTACCAGCGGGGTACTACAAGCAAGACATAGCTTTTTTCCATCGGGATTTTGGGGATTTGGGCAATCGGGATTTAAGCAGCAGATCATGAACTGACAGGCGCGACTGCGTAACAATTTATGCTAATTTTGCTTCGGATTTACCCTTAAAACAATAGGCTCTTGCGGACTCATGCTAGTAGATAATCTTGTTTTAGGGGTTGGGGAATAACTTAATATAGTCAATGTTTGTAAATAATAGTCAGTTTTCATCAGTACTAAAAAACTACGAGAGCTATAGGATTAATTATTCTCTCGATTATATAACAATCCGAATTTAAAATCTTGTAAAACTGCTAGTGCTATAATTTCACTTGTATATTGACGACTCATAAAGTACTAGGTAAAAACTGAAAACCTTGATTACTCAAGCATGAATAAAATTTAATCTGGTCTAAATGGTTACTAAATTAGTTTTGATTTTTTTTTAATAGTTGAAGATTTTATTGCTAATTTGATACTTTAGATTGGTAACCATAAAAATTACTATACTGCTTTTTTTCCTTGAGCCTTGCTCTCCATTCGCGAATAGCACTAGCAGTTCTGGCGACAGGCGACATATATACCTGCGGCTGTTTATCTTCTTGTGTAATACTTTGGTTACTCAGTGCTTGGGTCGTTAAACAGTTAGTCAAAGTAGGCAAATAGCTTTCGCCACCAAGGGCTGCGATTGCTTCATCAGCGGTCTTAAACCGCTCATCTAAAGATATTTTCAGCATTTTGCCGAGAATTTTGGCAAAATTGTGGCTGATATCTACCTCTTTTTGCCAACAGATCTCGCCAGTATTCATGTCATAGTCAAAATCTAAAGGCCCTTTACCGGTCAAAAGATAAAGACAAGTCATGCCCAAGGCATAAATATCACTGGCATAAACTGGACTTAGGGAAAGCTGTTCTGGTGGCGCAAATCCCATTGTGCCCACAAAATTGGTGCTGGCGATTTTAATGCTTGAGTTTTCACAAGCATTAACTAATTCCTCTTTCACCGCGCCAAAATCTATCAGCACTATCCGTTGATGCTCTTGACAACGCAACAAATTTTGGGGTTTGATGTCCCGATGAATTACGTGATGTTGTTGAAGATACTGTAATATTGGTAATAATTCCTGTAAAAACTGTTTAACTGCGGCTTCACTTTTGGGGCCAGTTCGCCTCACTTCTCTTGCCAAAGTGGAACCACGTACGTATTCTTGTACTAAATAAAACTCGCCATTGCCTTCAAAGTAGTCTAAAAGCATGGGAATTTGAGAATGGCTACCAAGTTGACCTAATGTTTTTGCTTCTTTTTCAAACCGCTGACAAGACCTTTGCCAACTTTTGGCACTAGTTACCTTGGGATAAAGCTGTTTGATCACACATAAAGGGCTATTAGGCAATAAAACATTTTTAGCTAAAAACGTGATGCCAAAACCACCTCTGCCCAAAATTCGCAGTATTTCATAGCGATCGCGAAATAGCTCCTTGGAACCACACATCTGAGCCAGCTGAGTTTGCTGTAAAGCGGAATCGTGCAAATTCATGATGTTCTGAGAGAAGCGATTCATCGGTTAAAAAGGCTAGTTGAAGTGAAAGAGCTACTCTGGGATGTTTTTAATTTAACTACAATTATTACTTAGCGCTAGTAGGATGCGAAATCTTTAATAAATCTGCGCCTGTGTTCCTCATCCCCTCCTACCCGATAAACGGCTGGTCAAAATGGCCGGGTTAGTGCCAAGTTTTTTGAAAAAATATATTGAGAAAAAGCCTGGATTCACATCTCTGTGTCATGCCGAAGAAGACCCACAATCCCTTTATCGAAACTAGACAAAATGGGACAACCGTACCAGAAATTTCCTAAATTGATCGATGTATGACTCTAATCACATGCTACCGGAAAATTGCAGTATTTTCCCAATGCTAAAGTGCCAAAGCACGGCGTTTGTCACTGTTTTTCATGGTTCTACCAAACTCGAAGCCTGAAGTTAGGTATAGTTTTATGCAAAAGTTTTTAAAGATTTGATGAAGGTAAATCTTTTTACTTGAATTAACCGTATTAACTAATGTACTGTCAATTACTGAGGAGAATTTAACAATTGTTTACAACAAACGAGTTCCAAGGATGCAAGTACACTTAGCGTTTGCGTAGTCGTCTGAAATTTTACTCGTCAAATTAACAAAAATTAGTAGTTAGAGGCTTTTCAATGAAATTAAATAAGCTGGCTACAGTAGTCACTGCACTGGCCGTAGCAACGATATTTGATCTACTCAGCGTCGCCAAACCTGCGGCTGCCCTTACTCTGGTAGGTCTAACTGACAACAACACTCTAGTTTTGTTTGACTCCAGCACTCCGACCGCCACTAGCAGCAGGCAAGTTACTGGAATCAATGGTACTTTGTTGGGCATTGACCGTCGTCCAGCTAACAATCAGATCTACGGTCTCACGACTACCAATGACATCTACACAATTAACCCGTTCACTGGTGCGGCTACTCTTGTAAGTACCCTCTCCGTACCCTTCAATGGGGGGAATATTTCCGGAGTGGACTTCAACCCAGTACCTGATCGCCTACGGGTCGTCGGGGGCAATGACCAAAACTACCGGATCAACGTAGATACTGGTGCGGTCACTGTTGACGGGACACTGAAACCAGGAGACCCCAACATCACTGGTGTAGCATACACTAATGCAGATAATAACCCGGCAACTGGAACCACGCTGTACGACATTGACTACATCAGTGACGCATTATTTATCCAGAATCCGCCGAATAATGGCACCTTGGTGCAAGTAGGTTTACTCGGTATTGACATTGACTCGGCAGCAGGGTTCGACATTTTTACCAACAATGGGGTGAATACTGCCTTTGCGGCATTAACTCCAGCCTCAGCATCAGGTTCAAGTCTATATAACATCAACTTGACCACAGGTGCCGCTACCTCATTAGGCACTATCGGTAGTGGGAATCGTCTCATCGGCCTCACAACTGCTGTCCCTGAACCAAGTATTAGTTTTGGCGCTTTCCTCGGTGTCGGCGGCCTTGCTTTATTAGGTCGCTACCGCCGTCGCCAGAAGTTAGTCAATTAGTCAGATTTCTAGTCTCCCCACATACTCTGCCGCCAGCTTTTTAGCGGTTTTGTGGAAGCAAACTGATCAGACACTCGACGATATAGTCGCACAAAGGTGGTGCAGAGGCTAGAACTCCGCACCACCTTTGAAATTAAGAATTAATACGAAGTAAATTGCCGCCTCGATGGACTGAATTATGGCACATCAAAGGGAATCAACGTATTTTCCGGCAAATAGTTGGAGAATCGCCCTTCATCCCCAAGTACCAAAATCAGCCGCAAGGGATAATCAGGCGGTACTTGCAAATCTGCCCAGGGCACTGCAACTTCTAAACAAGTGTTTAAAGCTACTTGAGCGCGGCTGAAACGGGGATACCATTGATGATTTTCTCCAGCTTCCCGAAACTGAAGCGATTGCGTCAGCAAATTAATTTCCAGATGGTGGTGGAACAGATAATTAACTGGCGCTGTATCCGGCACATCTGCCAAAGGAATCGGGCTATTGACCATTGTTTTTTCTGGATAGAACCACAGCAAATTTAACTCTGTGGGCAACTCCCGCCCTGGGACAACACCATTTTTAAAATCTACCCGCACATAGAAATTCAGGTGATCCACCCCATACCAAAGTCGTTGGACGAGGCTGCTGTTGTGCATCGTTCCCCTGGCCCCACCGATTTCTATCCGTCCAGCTTTGTCCCAGTCTTGTTCGTCACCCCTACCATCAATCACTGGATGAATAAACCCATCTGGCGTATGATCTGTCCTGGCTTCGTGAACCTCTACCGGTTTCTGCAAATAGGAAGGTATTGGTTCATTTAAGGCTTTGTAAATGCCATACAAATGTTCCCGAAACAACTGGTCAAAGATGGCATCTTGATTTGAAGAATGTCCTTCACCAAACCACCAGAACCAGTCGGAACCTTCTGCGGCATACAAAGCTTCCCAAGCTTCGGGATTATTTTCTTCCGTGGCTTCGGGATGATTTGCCAGCACTGCCCTGGCTTGGGCTAGGTAGTCCCAAGCGCGATTTTTGGCGGGATCGCCTATCCAGGTGGTGAAGCTGCCATCTACCCAAGAACCGCTGTGCAGTTGCTCTCCGGGGATAGTGGCTGTGGCGGGAAATTCGGCGAGGAATTCGGAAACGGTGACGAGTTTCAGGTGGGGTTCGTTGCTTAACGTTTGATATAAAGCTTCTAAAAACGGTTTACCGTCTTGGGGATAATATTCCCAGCAATTTTCCCCATCTAAGGCGATGGTAACTAACCAAGGTTTTTCGCTTGAGCTTTCTCTTTGCATTCTGGCGATCGCTTGCAAGTGTCCCACTAAGTCGGCTGCTGCTTGTTTTGGCGGCATTGCCCCGTAGGTAAAACCAATCAAATCTGATAATCTATGGTCGCGAAACACGATCGCTAAATCACCTGCGGGAGTTTGCAAGCGGTAGGGTTGGTATAGCAGTTCTGGTTGCTGCACATTCCCCGCCCCATCGCGATGAAAAAAGTGTTTTATTGTCCAACCCAAAACGGCTTCATCTGAACAAATCCAATTAAAACCTTGCTTAATAATATATGGCAGAATATCGGGGCTGACTGACTGTTCTGAAGGCCATAAACCACGCGGTTCCTGCCCAAAACGGTCTGTATACAAATCCCAAGCTTTCTGCAAATGGCGAGGAATATCTTCTTTCCATTGAAACCGCTGCCCTGGTAGATTCATCTGCGGCACTGCTACCCGACCGGAGTTAGTATCTGCTAACAAAGGTAAAATTGGGTGAGTGTAGGGGGTGGTGGTGACTTCTAGCTGACCGGCGGCTTGCATTGAACGGTGTTGGGGAATGATGCGACCGAGAATTTCTCGCTGTTTAGAATAAATCCGTTGGCGATCGCTTAAACTAAAATTCCGTCCCTGTCTCAACCAAGCGGCAATTTCTGGATCATCCCAAAATAGCGGATCAATCCACGCCAGATTGTGCCAAGCTAGCAAATCGCCGTAATCTGGCAATTGCCAATTTTTCAAACACCAGTCTATGCCCTTTTGCTGCCTTTGGTAATACAAGTCGGCATAACGGGGATGGGGGTCAATCAGATTGTGGTGATTGGCATCAAAAAAGTGTTGGATAATAAATTCCCGCTGTTGACGAGTCAGTTGTTCAGCAGGAGTCAAACTGGCAGTAAGGTAAGGGTCAAAAGCCGTCCCAGCAATATAATCTTCTAGTTGCAATATCAGTGACGGCACCAGATTCACCGTTTGGTGTAACTTAGGATACCGCTCTAGGATTAATACCAAATCTAGATAATCTTTAGTACCATGCAAGCGTACCCAAGGCAAGCGGTACTGTTGACTTTGAGATACTGAAACGCCGCTGCCAGGAGATTTGTACAGCGGCTGATGTTGATGCCAGATGAAAGCGACGTGGAGGGGATGAGACATAGAGAGCAATTAGTGATTCAAGATAGGGCTTGGGTAAGAATGATAAATGATTAATGATAACAATTTAATATTCATCACTCATTAAACACCCAGTCCCTAGTCCCCAGCCCCCACTCCCTACATAATTTGTTCCACTTCAGCAATTTCGGGAATCATTTCCTTTAAGCGACGTTCAATACCCATTCTCAAGGTCATCGTGGAACTGGGACAAGAACCACAAGCGCCTTGCAACCGGAGTTTGACAATTGGCCCATCAAGTTCTACGAGTTCCACATTACCGCCATCCGATATGAGATAAGGGCGCATTTCATCTAAGACTGTTTCCACGTTGACGATTGTAAGTTCCATAGTTTTAGACCTGCTAAGTTAAGGATGGGGAAGGAAATTGGAGATGAGGATTGTTACCCATTACCCAAAATCCCGAAAATTTTATGTTCCTGCTTGTTAAATCGATCCTACTAGATCCAGTTACCGCGAAATTTGGCGCTAAACATTTACTGGTTATAGCAGCTTGATATTAGAGTAGCTAAACTCAGTTATGGAAAGAGCCTCTTCGGGAGGATTGTCGCTAACGCCCTCTTGATACTCTTGCACAACCTGCTTGGTCATTATGTAATAGTCGCCAACTTTTTGATATGTGTCTGTAAATTTCAGGACACTGTTAACTTCATTAGTTTTCGAGTTGCGGAACACCGCATCGTAGTGACTCGCAATGTATCCAGCACCTGTATCGAAGTTTTCGTGGGTATCAATCACTAAAGCCATGCGACCCATGACCCGAATTTCCTGGCAAATTTCCTGGTCTCGGATTTTATAATGAGACTCTATCGAGTCGCCCTTCACAAAAATTTCCACTACACCACTTTTATCTGTCTCACCCAAGGTAAACTCGAACTTACCATAAGACTGCTGAAAATCTGAGCGTTTACAGTGGGTGATCATTTCCTGCAACTGGATATAGATACCTTCTTCTACTTCTGCATCGTCAATATCCGTTACTTCTATGCTCAAGTCGCGGTTAATGCGTATTTTGCCAATGTAAACTTCATCGCCCTGTAGCAGTTGCACGTTTGCACTGTAGCCAGGAAAGTTCTCGTCCCAAGTGTAACGACTTTCGTAAGCGGTTTGGAATAAAACACCTGCTGTTGTCTGAACTGTCATATCACAACTTTGACTTCACTTTTATTCAGTGTAGTTCAAAGTTCACAGTCCAACTTTACAACAGTTTTCAATTTGAAGTCCCTACAAAAGACCTAACTCATCCAAGTCCGCCTCACTAGAAGAAAACACCAATGGTTGTTGATAGAGTGGCACTGTGAATGTTACCGTCGAGCCGAGTCCTTCACCTAGACTGAAAAAATGTACCTCACCTCCCATGGCCTCGACAAGCTTTTGAGATATTGTCAGTCCCAAACCTGTACCACCATAAGGGCGAGTGTGGGTGCCATCTACCTGAGAGAATAATTGAAATAGTTTATCTTGCTGATCCAGGGATACACCAATGCCAGTATCTACCACGCGCACTTTTACTATACCTGGGAATTGCTGGTTGGGCAGTTTCACTTTCCCCTTTTTGACCACTAAATCGGCGCTGATAGTGACACCACCTTCATGGGTGAATTTAATCGCATTGCCTACCAAATTGAGCATGACTTGTAATAAATGTCTGTAGTTGCCTCGAATGATGATTTCATCGGATGTATTAGGTATTTGCATCTGGAAACTGAGATGTCTCATCTCTGCTTGGGGACGCATAAAGTTTTCGACATCAGTAAATAGCTCATGGAGTCTGATTGGTCCGCACCGTAGCTCCATTTTGCCTGCTTCAATTTTGGCAATATCTAAAATGTCGTTGAGAATATCTAGCAAGTGGAGTGATGATTTGTGAGCTTCTGCTAAAAACTGGTTTTCTTCTTCTGGATTATCTGCCCACCCCTCCAAAATCAGCTTCAAAAAGCCAATCATCCCATTCAGGGGAGTACGAATTTCATGGGACACAGTTTGTAGAAACTGGGTTTTGAGTTGGGATATTTCTTCGGCTTTTTGCCGCGCTGCTTCTAATTCTTTGTATAAAGTAGCATGAGCGATCGCTGTTCCCAGTTGATCTGCTACCTCCTTGACTAGTTCAAGTTCTATTTCTGTCAACGGGTAATATTCGTCCCGCAAGTTAAAGGCAATCAATGCATTGGCTTGGTCTTGATAGCAAGTAGCTACAACCAAAATTTTCTGCTGCTGAAACTCACTATACCCAGTCACTTCCATCACGGTTGGTTCTAGAGTAGCCAGGGACTGAGCAAAGGCAGGCTCAGAAGCTATATCTATATCTGAGCCAATCATCGAACTGTGTTCTGGGAGGTGATACTCTGCTATCACCTGCACTGTTGAGTTAGAGGGCTGGTAGGGACAGATAATACAACGCTCTAGCTTTAACGCTTCTCCTAAGCTATCAACTGTTTGCTGCCAAATAATATCTAGATCCAATGTCCGCCGGATGTTGCTGGTAATTTGATTGATCAGCTTCTGGTGTTGCTGCAAACCCATAGCCAACGCTAGTTGTTTAGGCGTTTTTGATGCCCCATTCACGGATTGGGGGTTGGCTTTACTTTGCAGTAACCGTCCCATCACCAAAACTGTAGTGGCAGCGTGACCCAATCGCGGCATAATCGGAGTGATTGCCAACTCCAACTCAAACGACTCCTGGCAGTAGCTGAACCAACACTGAACCCTTTCTGGCACTAAAGTTGTTAAAATCCGCTGCAACCGTTCTAAATAAGTAACTTTGTCTATTGGCACAAAGTTTTCATCTGGATTGGGATCATCAACTCTTTTTTCAGGGTTTGACCCCAGGAGTTCGCTGCGTTGCCAATAAAAGGTCAGATAGCGCCCTGCCCCATCTTGGGTATATACCAACTCAGAGCCAAGCGTTGGTAATAAGCCATCGTGGTTATTGGTAACGGATTCCAGATTCTGGGGAAACACATTCGGCGATTGGGTATTGGCAGCAATAGTCATTAATCGAGTTGGCATAGACAAATGGCATCCTACCGTGCTTATACTAAAGCTGTTTAAATTTTGGCATAAAATTTTACAGCTTTCGCATTTTTAATTGAGCATTTTTGGCTGTTCTGGAATCCAAATCAGCAAACAATACATTTTTTTAATCTTTGGCTGACAGTTCTAGAGATAACTTCAATCGTTCCATTCCCCACGAGGAGGAACAGGAGTACGCACGGGGGTGCGCGTCAGTTCATCATCTCTGGGTGCATCACCCCGCAACCACTGGCGAATTGCCACCTCGATCACTTTACTGGGGTCGTTGGTGAGATGCTGAATTTGCTCTATTAACTCGGAGTCTAGGCGGACAGCGATTTCTACCTTATCGGCTTTTCTGTGTTCCGTATCGATAGGTTTCTCTTGCATATTCATAGGTTTAGATGCTCTGAAATTGTTTTGTCCAAAGCTTTGTCAAGCGGCTATATTCATAATTCGGGCTATTTAGCTGACAAATATTCAAGAGTACAGTTCCATAGTTCCCCGAAATCGTACCAAAGTAACAGGGTTAAGTTTCAAGTGGCAATTTTCATATAACTCGCTAGACAGAAGCTCCTCTAGAAGTCTTCTCAGTAAATCAACGATTCCGGGCAATTATTGGGTGGTAATTGTCCATAATCTCTACAAGTACTTAAGTTATATTTATTGTACGCTTTTGGCTGATGAATACCAGCAGCTATAAATAGACTTTCATAATATTCTTAAAACTACACCTGTCCAGAGAGTCAGTTATAAAAAGTCAAGATTGATTATTTACTCAAGCCACCACCTCGTTTCTTCTTGGCAGCGTCTTGGCGAAGAAAGCATTAAAATACATTAAGTAAATTGCTTTCACTTTGGTTGCTGCTTTAGCACAGATAGTATATGACTGACGTTCCCGCAGTTCGCATTCGCAATTTTTGTATTATTGCTCACATTGACCACGGGAAATCAACCCTCGCCGATCGCTTACTACAAGCCACTGGCACCGTAGAAAGCCGGCAGATGAAGGAACAGTTTCTCGACAACATGGATCTGGAACGGGAGCGCGGCATTACAATTAAGCTGCAAGCTGCCCGGATGAACTACACAGCTAAAGATGGTCAGCAGTATGTGCTGAATTTAATTGATACTCCTGGTCATGTAGATTTTTCTTATGAAGTGTCGCGCTCTCTTGCTGCTTGTGAAGGAGCGCTGTTGGTAGTAGATGCTTCCCAAGGTGTGGAGGCCCAAACTTTAGCGAATGTGTATTTAGCGCTGGAGCATAACCTGGAAATTATCCCGGTTTTGAATAAAATCGATTTGCCGGGGGCAGAACCAGAGCGAGTAATCGGCGAAATTGAAGAAATTATCGGTCTAGATTGCAGTGGTGCGATTCTGGCTTCCGCTAAAGAGGGACTGGGAATTGATGAAATTTTAGAAGCAGTTGTCTCGCGCGTACCGCCACCAGCCAACACAGTCAATGAACGCTTACGGGCGCTAATTTTTGATAGCTACTATGATAGTTACCGGGGAGTAATTGTCTATTTTCGGGTAATGGATGGCACGGTGAAAAAAGGCGATCGCATCCACTTGATGGCATCGGACAAAGAATACGAAATTGATGAGTTGGGTGTACTCTCTCCTACCCAAAAGCAAGTTGAAGAACTGCACGCCGGGGAAGTAGGCTATTTAGGCGCATCAATTAGAGCTGTCGCCGATGCGCGGGTGGGAGATACAATTACCCTAGCTAACGCCCAAGCTACGGCAGCTTTGCCTGGTTACACCGAAGCTAACCCAATGGTCTTTTGCGGGATGTTCCCCATTGATGCAGACCAATTTGAAGACTTGCGGGAAGCCCTGGAAAAGCTCGAACTCAACGATGCGGCGCTGCACTACGAACCGGAAACTTCTAGCGCGATGGGGTTTGGCTTCCGTTGCGGGTTCTTGGGGTTGCTGCACATGGAAATTGTCCAAGAACGCTTAGAGCGAGAGTACAACCTAGATTTAATCATTACAGCCCCCTCGGTGGTTTACAAAGTAATCACCATCAAAGGTGAAGAACTGTACATTGATAATCCTAGCCGCTTACCCTCGCCTAACGAGCGCGAAAGAATTGAAGAACCCTACGTCAAAGTAGAAATGATTACGCCGGAAGTCTACGTTGGCTCTTTAATGGAGTTATCGCAAAATCGGCGTGGCATCTTCAAAGACATGAAATATCTTACTCAAGGACGCACCACACTCACTTATGAGCTACCCTTAGCGGAAGTTGTCACCGACTTTTTTGACCAAATGAAATCGCGATCGCGTGGTTACGCCAGCATGGAATATCACCTCATCGGCTACCGCGAAAATCCTTTGGTGAAGCTGGATATTATGATTAACGGCGATCCTGTGGATTCCCTGGCCATGATTGTCCACCGCGATAAAGCTTATAACGTCGGACGTTCAATGGCAGAAAAACTCAAAGAATTGATTCCTCGCCACCAATTCAAAGTACCAATTCAAGCATCTATTGGCAGTAAAGTTATTGCCAGCGAACACATCCCCGCCTTGCGGAAAGACGTACTTGCCAAGTGCTACGGCGGTGATATTAGCCGGAAAAAGAAACTCTTACAAAAGCAGGCAAAGGGTAAAAAGCGGATGAAATCTGTGGGCACAGTGGATGTACCCCAGGAAGCTTTTATGGCAGTGTTACGCTTGGATCAAAACTAATCTAGGTTAGTCAACACCCACCACTAACTGATAGCGAATAGGGGAGTAGGGAAGATTCAATTGATCTAACCTGCTCCCCATTGCTTATTGGCGATCGCGATAGATCTGTATTGTTCTGTTGTCCATCCAGTTACTTAGCTAAGTTTTTAACTTTATAGGACTTACGCACACTCTACGAATTCTTGGCGTTCTTGACGCCTTGGCGGTTCAATAAATTAAGCTTTTTAGCGATTTTTGCGTAAGTCCTGCTTTATATACTGCATTGACAATACTTAAGTAACATAACCTCTCCCCTGCTGTCGGGTGAGGCTTTAATCTTACTCCCCTTCCCTTGCTCTTAAGGGGTTGGGGGTTAAGTCTATCTTATATTTTTTTACGCCCACCTACTTATTGATTGAATCAAGCTGTAAAAAAAACTGGAGAGCCGGAAAGTATAAGCTAGAAAGCAAACTCCGAAGTGTTCTTGTCAGATTATGTACATATTTATTAGCCGTAGCCCATTGATTACCAAGGCTGTCGGACGCAACTCCTATACTGGAAGCTGCTGCCGACAGCCTTTGTTTTTATAGTTTTTATGAAAAGAGGTGCAGTAACTTCCCCAAGTTTGACAACCTTTGATAAGCTTTATCAAAACAATGATTAAAAAAATCTAAAAATTTTATTGACTAGACTCGCGGCGATTGTCACAGTTTGTATTTTTAGATAAATGTAGTTTCTTAGATAATTGTAAATCATCGGGGAGTTGAGTCAATGAAGATACTAGTACTAAGTTGGGAATTTCCGCCAAGGATCGTCGGAGGAATTGCGCGTCATGTGGCTGAGTTGTATCCGGAATTGGTGAAGCTAGGCCATGAAATCCACTTGATCACGGTAGAGTTTGCTCA
Source organism: Cylindrospermum stagnale PCC 7417 (assembly GCF_000317535.1). NCBI lineage: Bacteria > Bacillati > Cyanobacteriota > Cyanophyceae > Nostocales > Nostocaceae > Cylindrospermum > Cylindrospermum stagnale. Next base: position 3,328,599 of record NC_019757.1, on the reverse strand, counting down.
GGCATCACTGTATGAAGTGGTTGAGGGAGTATTTGTGCATCGGGTGCCAGTGGCTTATAGTAACGATTTTTTCCACTGGGTAGTTAACCTGAACGCGAGTATGGGGCATCACGGTGGTAAGTTGCTGCTGGAGGAAGGGCCGTTTGATTTAATCCATGCTCATGATTGGTTAGTGGGGGATGCTGCGATCGCTCTCAAACATAACTTTAAAATCCCTCTAATTGCGACAATTCATGCTACCGAATACGGGCGCTACAACGGTATTCACAATGATACCCAACAATATATTAATAGCAAAGAAAACTTACTAGCTTACAATGCTTGGCGAGTGATTGTTTGTACCGACTATATGCGAAGGGAAGTAGAACAAGCGCTACACACTCCTGGGAACAAAATCGATATCATTTATAACGGTATCCGCGCCGAAAAGAAACAGCAGCACAAAGATTTTTATGCTCAGGATTTTCGCCGCCAATTTGCCGGTGATCATGAAAAAGTTGTTTACTACCTCGGTCGAATGTCCTATGAAAAGGGTATACCTGTATTGCTCAATGCTGCTCCCAAGATACTCGCACAAATGGGGGGGAACGTTAAATTTGTGATCATTGGTGGCGGGAATACCGACCATCTCAAGCGCCAAGCTTGGGATTTAGGCATTTGGCACAAATGCTACTTTACCGGCTTTCTCTCTGATGAATACTTAGATAAATTCCAAACGGTGGCCGACTGTGCAGTGTTTCCTAGCCTTTACGAACCATTTGGGATTGTTGCTTTAGAAGGCTTTGCTTCTCGCGTACCTGTCGTAGTTTCTGATGCCGGCGGTTTTCCGGAAGTAGTACAACACACCAAGACAGGTATCGTTACCTGGGCCAACAACCCTGATTCCCTAGCTTGGGGAATTCTCGAAGTTTTGCAAAATCCAGGTTATCGGCAATGGCTGGTTGATAATGCTTATGATGATTTAGGACGACGCTTTAGCTGGCCGAAATTAGCCAAACAAACAGTGGCTGTTTATCAGCGAGTTGTGCAAGAGCGATCGCAAGTTGAGTGGTTTTAAATTGGTTACAGTGTTTCATATATGGCATTAGGGACGGCTAAAATTAGCTGTCCTAAGGAACTGATGACAAAGCAATTGCTACATTAAAAGATAAAATAAAGAAATGTAATCTTTTGTTAAATTTACATAAATCCCTGATTAAGCGTTGATAAATACACGAAAGGCACTGCTTCAGTTTTTTGATCAGAGCCTGTTTAGTCTGGTTTCAGACTTTATTTTTTCAATTGTGTAATCAGTTAATTAAGGATGAGCAGATGAAACTACTACCTTTGGATAAGCTAGGAGCTAGAGAAAACAATGGTATTGTTGATTTTGGAGTATTTCTCCCTTGGGTTGCTAAAAAGGACGGGAATAAACTATGGGTGAAAGTAATCCACGAAAAAGATCAATTTCTGCAAATTACTCAGCCATCGATATTTGAATTAGAGCATTCTATCGACCCAGAGTATGGTGATTATTGGTCAACTCAGATAAACATCAATACTACACCCAAACCACACCTAAATGCAGCATGGGGAGAACCAGGAAGGTATGTTTACCGCTATTGTCTCCAAAATCCCAATAAGGGAGAAATAGATTGGATTATCGACCCTTTTGCCAGAGAGTTTGGTGTAGGTAAATTATCCGCCTTTACACTGGGATATCAACCTTATGAATGGAGTCCCAATGAAAGTACCTGGAAAAGTCCAGACTTAAAAGATATTGTACTGTATGAATTGATGATCAGTGAGTTCGGTGGAGATATTGAGCGAACAATTGAACGCTTAAGTTATCTGGCAGATTTGGGAATTAACTGTATTGAAGTTATGCCCCTTTCTAACGTAGCCTTGACAGTAGATTGGGGCTTTTTGCCGATTGGCTACTTTGGTGTAGATGAGCGCTTTGGTCAAAGAAAAGATTTACAAAATTTAATTGATGCTGCACATCAAAACAAAATTGCTGTAATTGTGGATGCTGTCTATGGTCACACCAGCGATCATTTTCCCTACTCTTATCTTTACAAGCAATTAGGATACAATGAAAACCCGTTTATGGGGACATTTGCTAAAGACCTCTTTGCTGAGAGTACGGATTATAAACGCAAGTTTACCCAAGACTTTTTCTACACAGTTAACTATCACTGGTTGGATGTTTATCACGTCGATGGTTTTCGCTATGACTGTGTACCCAATTATTGGGATGGTTCTACAGGAGTTGGTTACGCCAACTTAGTTTTCAACACTTACAAAACTGTTAAAGAAAAAGCAGGTGCGGGTGAGTACTGGCAGAGATTTTTTAACAATAACACCATCAATTTAATTCAGTGCGCTGAACAATTAGAAGGACCAAAAGAGGTTCTGGAACAGACTTATAGCAACAGTACCTGGCAAAATGAAACCTTGGGTGCAGTCAAAAATGTAGCGGCTGGAAGCCGAAATGATTTAGTTAACCTCGGCTTTAAACTTGGTCTAAATGGCTATCCAGAAGAAATTACAACCAACGGCGACAAAATTGCCAAGACAGCGCTGCAATATATTGAAAATCATGACCACTCCCGTTTTGTCTGCAACTTTGGCACGATTGCACGTGATAACGATTTATTACAAGAAGGTAATCGCAGTCTGTGGTATAAAGTTCAGCCGTACCTAATTGCGTTCTTAACCGCCAAAGGTATTCCCATGCTATGGCAAGGGCAGGAATTTGGTGAAAACTATTATCTGCCAGAACAAGGTTTTGGGCGAGTAATGTTGCTGCGACCTGTGCGATGGGATTATTTTTATGATTCCATTGGTAAAAGCATGATTGGCTTAGTACGGAAGCTGATTAAACTGCGTCGTCAGCAATCGCAGTTTACTGAAGGTAATCATTTCTTTTACAACAATTACGATCGCTATCACTCGAAAAATGTCTTGCTCTTCTCTCGCCAACATGGTAATAAATTTAGCCTGGTAGCACTTAACTTTGGCGATAGTGATCAGGATGTACCCTTCTGGTTTCCCATTGCTGGCGATTATCAGGAAGAACTTCACGGTGAAAATAATTTAATTGGCGTCCCCAGTTATTCAGAATATTGGGTAAAAATTCCTGGCAACTACGGCAGAATCTGGACAGTAACGATCTAGATCAGGTGCTCAAAGTCCCCATCCAGCCTCCACCGTGCCTTTGGCACGGTTGGGCAACAGCGATCGCTAATTGTCTGGTTTAAAAACGCACAAACAACGGCAGATTAAGCAAAATAATGCAGTAATCATTAATTTTCTGGGTTATTTTGCTTTAAAAAACAGTACAAAACCTGTACGCTGGGAATTCTACCCTCTCTGGTGAGAGAGTTAGCAATAATTGCAGTTTGTACCAGAAGGTTAGCATGACAAAGGCATTCCCAAATATAGCAAGGTACTTGAAGACTGTAGGAAACAAGTTGTTGAAGATGGGAACCTTGCTCATAACCCGTGTTACAGCAAACTTGACAAACTTCTTCAAAGGCAAGGCTGTTGTTCTCCCTCCCACCCTAGCTGGCCCCGTTCATAACTTGGGTGGAGGTGGTCCCGATGTCGATGAAGCTATTCAGTGGATGATCAACCAAGTGAGGGGATCTACTAACAACGCCGCCAAAGTTGACGTGATAGTTATTCGCGTTTCTGGTAATAGCGATTACAATCGGCTAATTTATGCCATGAAAGGCGTCAACTCTGTAGAGACTCTTGTCGTCAGCAGTAGGCAAGAAGCAAACAAAGCTGAGATTGTTGAGAAAGTCAGAAATGCTGGCGTGATTTTCTTTGCAGGTGGCGACCAATGTCAATACATCCGCAACTGGAAAGGCACCAAACTGGAGAATGCCGTAGAGACAGTCTACAACCGGGGAGGTGGCATTGGTGGAACCAGTGCAGGCGCAATGATCCAAAGTGATTACATCTACGATGCTTGCGCTTCTTCTACAAACGGCATTGAAACTAGAGACGCACTTGAAGATCCCTACCGAGACATTACCTTTACTTACAACTTGTTCAAATGGAACAATTTGCAGGGAACGATCATCGATACGCACTTCGACAGGCGGGAAAGAATGGGTCGGATTATGACTTTCATTGCCCGTCAAATTAAGGACGGTGTCTCTAAAAGCGCTTTAGGCATAGCGGTTAGCGAAAGTACATCGTTGGTTGTGGATAAAAACGGTCTAGCGAAAGTTATAGGTAAGGGTGCAGCATACTTTGTACTTGGTGATCATCAGCCGGAAGTATGCGAACCCCGAACTCCTCTAACATTTTCCAACTACAAAATTTGGAGAGTTAAGAGCGGCGACACATTCAATTTGAGAAATAGACCGATATCTGGGTACTATCTCAGGAGCGTTAAGAAGGGGCGAATTGACTCTAATCCCTACTAAGTCATTCGCTGCACTCCAATTGTGAACTACCCACACTGACCTGACGGTACAGTGTGGGCTTCCTGCCCAACAGAAAGCGTAGTAGTGGATTTCTTACGTCCTCCCTGACTACGACTTACATCTGGGCGACAGGCTTTATCCCCCGTTCCAGAGGTCAAAATTCGTAGACCCTCATCTCTGAGGTTGATACTTGCGTTCACATCCCTATCATGCTGAGTTTGGCAGTTTTCACAAGTCCAAAATCTTAGAGCAAGCGGCAAACTACCAACTTGATTAAGACACACATGACAGGTTTTTGAACTCTTAAAAAATCTATCAACTTCTAGATAAATTTTCCCTTCCATTTCTGCCTTGTATTTCAACATGGTGCAAAACATTCCCCATCCAACCTGATGGATAGACTTAGCCAGACAATGATTTTGCATCATGCCCTTAATATTGAGATTTTCAACCACAATCACTTGGTTTTCGTTAACTATCCTCCGCGATAGCTTGTGTAGAAAATCGTCACGACAGTTAGTTATTTTTCTATGAACTCTAGCAACTTTTTTTCTAGATTTGCTCCGGTTAATAGAACCTTGTTGCTTTCTAGATAGTTGTTGTTGTTTAAGTTTTAAATTCTTTTCATGCTTGTTTAGTATTCTCGGGTTATCAAACTTAGACCCATCACTGGTAACAGCAAAATGAGTCAATCCCAAGTCAATACCTATTGCTTTACCTTCGGCATTGGATAACGGCTTATCTTGACCATCATCAAATAGAATAGCTGCAAAGTATTGGTTAGAGCCGTTCTTGGATATAGTTACAGTTTTGACTTTTCCCTCAATCGGTCTATGGATAATTGCGGTTACATCTCCTATTTTTGGGAGGGTTACGCAATTATCAGCCACCTTGACATTCTGAGGATATTGTATTGACTGTTTACCGTGTTTAGATTTGAATCTAGGGTATTTAGCCCGGTTTTCAAAAAAGTTATTGAAGGCTACTCCAAGATTCAAACAAACTTGTTGCAAACATTGTGAGTAGGTTAGTGACAACCACTCATGCTCTTTTTTTAACTGCGGAATTATCTTTTTAACTTCGTATCTAGACAATCCCTTGCCAGTTTCAATATATGTTTGGTTCATCAAGTTCAGACAATAATTCCACAACCAACGACAAGAGCCAAAAGCCTGGGCTAGTGACTGTTGTTGTTGGATATCTGGATATAACCTGACTTTAACGACTTTTAACATATTAGAGTAAACGACGTTTAGTATAAAAGAGGATAACACGGAAAATGTTCGTTTCCTCCATGTCCTTCTGTTTCCCCTGCGGGGAAAATTGGTCAAAGGACTGTCGTCAACTCACCCGCCATTCATCCCACGCTCCCCTTCGGGTGAGACGTGGGGCTTCTGTCGGATTGAGCTAAATTCAAAATTAAGAATACAATTTTTGAATTTAGAATCTATTCCCCATCTTCCCCAATTGTCTGGCTACAATTCCTGTACGCTGTGAATTTCCACCCCCAAATGAGAGATTGAACATAATTGCAGTTCGATTCAGAGGGCAAACTGATGGCAAATGCATTTTTCGGGAAGAATTCACCAATGCCTGGAAGCACAGCCACAAAGTTCTTGAAGATTGGGGGAACGCTGCTGTTGATCATGGGAAGCTTGCTGACATTGCCAGGTATTGCTAAGACGACAGGCTATTTGCAGGGCAACGCTGCCAATGTCAATCCCCCATTAGCTGGCCCCGTCTATGACTTAGGCGGGGGTGGCCCCGATGTGGATGAGGCGATTCAGTGGATGATTAATCGGGTTCGCGGCTGCACCAATTGCTCCACTAAGGTTGATGTTGTAGTCATTCGCGTTTCTGGTGATGATGGCTACAATCAGCCAATTTATGCCATGAAGGGTGTAGATTCTGTGGAAACTTTGTTGATTAAAAGTAAACAGGACGCCAACAACACTGAGGTTGTGAATAAAGTAAAAAATGCCGAAGTGATTTTCTTTGCAGGTGGCGACCAATGTCAATACACCCGCAACTGGAAAAATACCAAGCTGGAGACTGCTATCGAGTCAGTTCACAGCCGAGGAGGCGGGATTGGTGGCACTAGTGCAGGTGCAATAATCCAAAGTGATTTTGTCTACAATGCTTGCTCACGGGCTGTTGAGTCTAGGGATGCACTCGAAGATCCCTACCGGGACATTACCTTTACGCAAAACTTTTTCAACTGGAGGAATCTTCAGGGAACCATCATTGATACACACTTCGACAAGCGGGAAAGAATGGGTCGTTTGATGGCCTTTATTGCTCGTCAGATTCAGGACGGTGTCTCGAACAGTGCTTTGGGGATAGCGGTGAGTGAAGATACCTCGGTGGTTGTGGATAAAACCGGGTTGGCGAAAGTTATGGGTAATGGTTCAGCTTACTTTGTACTTGGCGATCGCAAACCAGAAATATGCGAACCCAGAACTCCGCTGACTTTTTCTAACTACAAAATTTGGAAAGTTCGGAGTGGTAGCACTTTCAACCTGAAAAACAGACCAACGACAGGATACTATCTCCGCAGTGTCAAAAGGGGACGGATTAATTCAAATCCCTATTAGAAATCTGCTGAAAAACAATGTAGAGACGTTGCATGCAACGTCTCTACAAGGGTCTTGATGCATATTTACAGCATTTTTCAGGTAAATGAAGTATACGGGTAGACAGCATGCTGTGCCCCTACGATAATCTGTACCTCACCAAGTTGCAATCTGCTGTAATTTTCACTGCTGTGTCTATTGATCAACTTGCTTGGAAGCCAACAAATATCCAATTAATTCTTGTGGGATGGGCGTTATACCCGTCCTAGATCCTGTCTAACGACTGACGAATTTCGTAGACTTTGAATTGTAGAAATTACCTGTTCTGCGACTTTGTCAATTTCCTCTACCGTGTTGAAACGTCCTATACCAAAGCGTATCGAGGCATAAGCTAGCTGTTCTGGGTGTCCTAGCGCCGTGAGAACATGAGAAGGTGCCGTGTTTGCTGAGGTGCAAGCAGAACCAGAAGACACCGCCATTACCGGCTGCAATCCGAGGGAAAGCGCGGCACCATCCACCCCCTCAACACTGATATTCAAATTTCCTGCTAGTCGCTGGGTGGAATCTCCGTTGAGATGAATTCCCCCCAAGCTTGAAAGCTGTAACCACAATCTTTGCCTGAGTTCCGTAAGGCGTTGGGTTTCTGCCACTTGTTCTGCCAAAGCAATTTCTACAGCTTTCCCAAAACCGACAATTTGCGGCGTGTACAAAGTCCCAGAACGCATTCCCCGCTCATGTCCACCACCATGCAGCTGAGGAGCAAGTTGGACTCTAGGATTGCGTCTGCGGACGTATAGCGCCCCAATGCCCTTCGGCCCGTAGATTTTATGTGCTGTCAGGGACATCAAGTCAATTTTCATCCCTTGCACATCCAGGGGGATTTTACCAATTGCCTGAGCTGCATCTGTATGAAATAAGATTTGGCGATCGCGGCAAATTTCCCCAATTTTTTCTAACGGCTGCACTACACCAATTTCGTTATTTGCCGCCATCACCGACACTAAAATTGTCTCAGGACGCAAAGCTTTTTCTAACTCGGTTAAATCAATCAGTCCATCTTTCTGAACCGGCAAAATTGTAATTTCAAAACCGAGAGTTTTTAAATATTTACAAGGGTCAAGAACTGCACTATGTTCAGTCGCCACAGTAATAATATGCTGACCTTTAGAAAAATAAGCTTCAGCCACACCTTTAATAGCTAAATTGTTAGCTTCTGTTGCCCCACTGGTAAAAACAATTTCTTCTGGGGTGGCATTAATAGCTGCTGCTAAAATTTCCCGCGTTTGTTTAACAGCCGCTTCTGCTTCCCAACCGTAAACGTGATTAATACTAGCTGGGTTGCCAAAGTTTTCTGTGAAAAAGGGAATCATCGCAGCTAATACCCGTTCATCTACGGGGGTGGTAGCGTGACAATCGAGATAAATAGGGCGAGTAGACATAATTACTTCAAAAATTGACCTAGTTTTTTTAAGATATTCAGAACTGTATATAATTCATTTTCGCGTCTATATAAAGTAAAGCATACATTGGCTTATCTTGTTGAGTTAGTTTGATAAATTGAAAATCTTCTCCATTGATTACCAACGAATATACAGGATGATTAGCCTTAGGATTAGCCAGCATATAAGTAAGCGCTTGGGGAATAGCCTTAGCTAAAGAGAAACTAGACCTTTTAGCCTCAATGACTATTAACCATAACTGATTCTGGAGAACCAGTACGTCAATTTTGCCTTTGATAATCTCTTTAGTTTCTTCTCCATTCTCTTGAATATCTATAATTATTTCTTCACTAATTTCTATAGATTCTTCTGTGGCAAGATGAAAAGGAGGACGATAAAAACCAGCCAAATCTAACAGGGGAGATAATATTACCATCTTCACAGCATTTTCTAAGATGGGTGGACGCTTAATTAAGCTGAGAAAATTAGCTTTAACTCTATCTAGATATTGCTTTTCTAAATCTGTAATTGCTGGGAGATTGTCAAACCATTCTGTAAAAGAATCTTCAGTTTCAGCCTGTCGCAGACCAAATCTTTCTTCTAAATAGGCAATACTGACATTTTGCGCTTGGATAAATTGAACCATAATAAATACAATAGCGGTGATATTCCTATTGTATATAGCGGTTCTCGATTGTATGTAATACACCTTGACCTCTCTCCAAACCTCTCCCTAACCCTCCCCTGCAAGGGGAGGGAAGAGGAGCAGCTTTTATTGTTGGGGGAGAGGCTTTGAGGCTTGCTCCCCTTAAGAGCAACAAAAGTTTTTCCTTTCCCCTCTCCTCTTAGGAGAGGGCTAGGGAGAGGTTGTTGGGGTTGGTGGTTAGGTCTGTATTGAACTCAACTGCAAACCGCTATAAGATATGTCTGACAGTGTTTAAGTGATGTGATCAAATCAAACCAAATTTCATTTAACTACCAATTCTTGCAATTTTGTTAACACTGCTTGAGCATGACCTTTGGCTTTGACATTGGGCCAAGCATGGGCGATGATTTTATCAGGTGAAATAAGAAATGTTGAGCGAGCCACACCCATATATTCTTTACCCATAAACTTCTTTAAGCGCCAAGCACCATAAGCCTCTGTAAGAATATGTTCAGGGTCACTCAAAAGGGTAATTGACAAGTTATGTTTATTAATAAATTTGCAATGTATTTTACCAGAATCTGGGCTTACACCTAATATTTTTGCTCCTAGTTCGCTGAAGTCTTGATATAACTCGGTAAAGTCTTTTGCTTCGGTGGTACAGCCGGGGGTGTCGTCTTTGGGGTAGAAGTAAAGGATAACCCACTGTCCGCTTAAGTCGCCGAGAGTAACTTGGTTGTCGTTTTGGTCAGGTGTAGAGAACTCAGGCGCCGGTTGTCCAGCTTGGGGAATATTGGTCATGATGGGATTTTCAGAGATTGCGGCTTGAGTATTCTAACGGGATATTGCGCTTTAGGACTACAGGGTTTTTGTCTCACGCAGAGGCGCAGAGGCGCGGAGAAGAATGTACGGAAGTTATTTGATAGTGTTAAGAATTTATCAGCACCAGACGATTAAAATCGCGGCTACCAGAACAAAGCCTGCCTAAGCAGGCTCTAAAATCCTTGACTTTAAGTTAGTCCGCGCAGGCGGACTTTGTTTTTATAGCCGCGATTTTAATCGTTAGGGCTAGGTGCAAGATATGACTAAGCGTGTTTTTCTGGTTTCTAGCTAATTAATTTCCCATACTTTTACTGTACAGTCATTACCTCCACTAGCTAAAATCTTTCCATCCTTGCTAAAGGTAATTGCATTAATACCGTTTGAATTTCCAGGGAAAGTGCAAATTTCCTCCTCAGTTCTGAGATTCCATAGTTTAATTGTGCCATCATAACCGCCGCTAGCTAAAGTTTGACCATCTGGACTCATAGCTAATGATTTAATAGGGCCTATATGTCCAGTTAGTTTACCAATTTCTTCACCACTATTCAAATTCCATAAACTAATTACTGGTTCATTACTACCACTAGCTATCATTTGAAATCCTGGTATGATTACTACAGAATTAACAGGATATATATGTGCAGAAATAGTCTTTATTGAATTTGAGTATACATTAATTTTTTTGTCTTCACTACCACTAACTATAGTCTGACTATCTGGACTAATTGCTATAGAATTTACAAAATCTGAATGTTTATCTATATTACGAATATGGGAACAATCCTTTAATCTCTATACCTGAATTCCTTTGTAACTTCCACTAAATAAGGTTTGCCCATCTGGACTAATTATTAATGATTTTACAGGGCTCATAGAAGCTCGAAAGTTACGAATCTTTTCTCCTGTGTCAATATTAAAAATCTCAAGATAACCCTCATGGTCATTGGCACTAATTAATGTTTCTCCATCTAAACCAATTACTAGAGAGTTAATTGAACATTGTTGTCTTGAATGTGAAAAAGTCCGAATTTGTTCTCCACTGCTAATATCCCAAAGTCTAATTGTGGCATCGTTGCTGCCACTAACTAAAGTCTGACCATTTGGGCTAATTGCTATACAAGTTACAGCTTGTGCGTGTCCTGGAGAATCCCAACGACCACCTAGATTTTGCTTAAGATAGATATTTTGTCCGTTGATTTGAGGTAGTGGATATGCAGATAGTGGTTGAGATAATTTTTGTGGATACAAAGCTTGCTCAATTTCTTTCAGACTTTGCAAAATTATCTTAGTATCTGCTGGACGCTTATTAACCGAACGCGCCATTAAATCATCAATAAAATCTGCTAGTAAATCTGATATATCCGGATATTTTTCACGCCAATTCCACTCATCATCTGTATTGGGGTCACAATAGTTATTACCAATTTCGTCAGGTTGCTTTCCTGTAAGCAGATAGACAAAAGTACGACCCAATGCAAAAAAGTCTGATTGTGGAACGGCTTGACCAACCACTTGTTCTAATGGGGCGTAGCCAGGAGTGTGAGTTGTCGTAATGGCTCCTTCAGAAAGTTTTTGTTCGTATGTTTGAGTGACTTCTCTTGCTATGCCAAAGTCAATTAATACCAGATATCCATCTGGTTTAAGCATGATGTTAGATGGTTTAATATCTCGGTGAATAAGCGGTGGTTGCTGTTGATGTAATTCATGCAATGTATTTGCTATTTGAATTAACCAATCAACTGCTGTTTTTTCATTAATTGGGCGATTACTTCTATTTTCTAGCCAGTCGTGTAAATTTTCTCCCTCGATTTTCTCCATTACTAGACAGTAAACAGGTGTTTGAGTGTTTTTTGGGTAAAATGTGAAATCATCTTCTCCTTGGGGAATACCAGGATGATTCAGCCGACGTAAAACTTTAGCTTCTCGCTGGAATTGCTCTACAGCCTTGGGTGTATTTTTTTTCAGAACTTTGAGAACTTTCGGGATACCATTACGATCTATCACCTCAAAAGTTTTGCCAAATCCCCCTTTGTCACTCAGTAACCGGGTAACTCGATAACGCCCTTCAAGCAGCAATTCAGAACCGCAGCTTTGACAGCGTGGTAAATTATCAGGATTATCAGGATTTTGGCAGTTGGGATTGATGCAGCGACTCATCTTGTAGCAAGGTAACAGATTTATCCCATATTGTAACGTTAGTTACTGAATGAGCCGGAAGAAAATTGACAATAATGGCGCATTTGTTCATTAGTTAATTTGCAAAAATCTTGCTTTCCGCCTTTGCGCCTTTGCGCGAAACAAAAAAATATTTATATTCTCTCCACCAAAGGAAAGTGATAATAATGAATGAGTATGCTAAAAGTAGCCATATTTTGTCTATTCCTACCCTGCGAAAGTCCCATGACTGAAGATATGCGCCGCGAATTTGCTAACCGTGAGGAATTGGTAGCTTACCTCCGCGAACAATTCCCCACCGCCGATAACCATATCAGCGATACTGTGGGGGGACGCCAAGCGGCTGAGGAAGTATTGCAAAAAATCAACCCAGCGCTTTACGGAAAAACACGTAATTTATTAACAGGTGCTGTCACGCGACTTTCGCCTTACATTCGCTATGGCGTACTCAGTTTGCGAGAAATTCGGGATTATGTACTTGACCATGTACAGCAGCGAGATGACGCCACTAAACTGATTAACGAGTTGGGTTGGCGCGACTACTGGCAGCGGTTATATGTCAAATTAGGAAACGGCATTTGGCAAGATCAAGAAGAATACAAAACTGGTTACGCACCCAAACGCTATGCAGCAGACTTACCTCAGGACATCAAAGAAGGTACGACAGGGCTAGTTTGCATTGACAGCTTTAGCCGCGATTTGCAAGAAACTGGCTACCTGCACAATCACCCCCGGATGTGGATAGCAGCTTACATTGTCCATTGGCGGCAGATTCGTTGGCAAGCAGGAGCCAAATGGTTTTTGCAACATCTTCTTGATGGTGACCCAGCTAGTAATAATATGTCTTGGCAATGGGTTGCTAGCACCTTTAGCCATAAACCCTATTTTTTCAACCGCGAAAACCTAGAACGCTATACCAAAGGCGTTTATTGTCGCAAATGTCCGCTTTATGGTCATTGTGACTTTGAAGGCAGCTATGAAGAACTGGAACAGCGCCTTTTCCCTCATGGGGAATTTAACAAACAACCCAACAGCCAAAGTTGGCAAAAAGGAAAAAAGCGAATCTAAAAGTTTTTAGTTCGTTAGGGAGATAATTCAAAAACCTTAGCGAACCTCTGCGTGAAAAAACATCCCCACAAAAAAAATCAATAATAACTTTCTGATTTTACAGACAATGATAGCACAAAAAGTCAAGGGGTAAATATCAATCGCTCAAATAACGTAATTGCGTTAAATTGTTGACATTATTATCAATATTATTGAGAATAGCCCTATTTATTGAGAAAAATAGAATAAAAAAGAAATTTTCTAAAATTTATATTTAAAAAACTTATAGCAACGCAACACCTGCGTCTTTGCACGACGGATACTTTTGATTGTGAGATCCAAAAGTAAGGTAGGATTGTTAATCATATAAACTAGTACAGCACGGCGCAAATAAGCAGACCATTCCAAATTAACAAAACGCTTACGCTGTAATGATTTTGAATTTTGAATTTTGAATTTTGAATTCTGCCTTGCGGTACTAGCTAGTTCTGATTATTTAAAATCTTGCCAAACCAAACTTGAAATCTTTGATGAATCAACCAATTGTTTGGGTACATGGAGACTGTCTGAGTCCCAAAAATCCTGCATTACAAGAATACGCCAATGCTCCAGCCGTTTGGGTTTGGGACGATGCTTTGATAACAGAATGGCAACTAAGTCTCAAACGCCTCACCTTTATATATGAATGTTTGCTAGAGTTACCCGTTGTCATTCGCCGTGGCGATGTGGCGCAAGAGATTTTAGCCTTTTCCCAAGAGCATAATGCTAACTTAGTTGTGACGGCGGCAAGTCCCAGTCCCCGGTTTAATGATATCTGCAAGCAAATTGAGCATTCTGTAGCTGTGGAAGTGCTAGAGGTGGAGCCATTTTTTGAGTATGACGGCTATATTGACTTAAAGCGCTTTTCGCGATATTGGAAAGTAGCTGAAAAATATGTTTTTGAATAGCTGAACAAGAATTACCCATAATTTTTCGTTTATACATAATTTTTTTGCCTGTTGTCTAGCTTAAAAAGCCCAGACAGAATATGGAATTTTTTATTAATTCTCCTACTGGTTTGTGAGTGGCGTAATTGAAATTCCGCATTCAGTAGCAAATATTGCCCGAAAAATTGGAAAATAAATGTAGTTCGTCATGGTGACTACCTAGAAATGCCGACTACACTTGCTGACGCACAAAATTTGCTCTCGGACCTGATCGCCCGCTACGCATCCCGCGTGGATTATCTGATGATTCGCCTGGAAGAAGCAGAAGGGACGGATATCTTGTTGCGCGGCGACAAGGTAGAAACTCTCTGCGAAGGCATATCTATTGGTGGACATATTCGTGCTTGTTATAAAGGTGGGTGGGGGTTGAGCAGCTTTAACCAACTGGCGACAATTAAAGAACGGATTGAAGAAGCGATCGCAGCTGCGCGAATGGTTGGTGATGAAGAAACCTTACTAGCCCCGATTAATCCGGTGCAAGCAGTCTGTCAGCTACCCCTGACAGGCGTAGATCCGCGCCAAATTCACTTGCAGAAAAAGAAAGAATTGTGCGATCGCTATACCGACTTGCTCAAAAGCGTTGACTCTCGCATTACCACTACCTCAGTACGCTACAGCGACAGCGCCCAAAAAATCATCCTCGCTACCTCAGATGGCACTCTGATTGAACAATCTTGGGTAGATATGGAAATGCGCTTTGCTGCCACTGCCAGAAACGGTGAAACCGTACAAACTGGCAGAGAAACCACTGGTTCTCGCAAAGCCTACGAAGATTTGACCGATTTGGATACCCAAGTCAAAAGCGCCGCCCAGAGAGCCGTTGCCGCCCTATCTCTGCCACCAGTCAAAGGCAACACCTACACCGTAGTAATTGACCCAATTCTTAGCGGTTTATTTGTCCATGAAGCCTTTGGGCATCTTTCGGAAGCTGATATGGCTTACGAAAACCCCGACTTGCTGGAAGTTATGACCATCGGCAGACGCTTTGGCCCAGCAGAACTGCAAATTTTTGATGGTGCTGCCCCAGAGGGACATCGCGGTAGTTATTTTTACGACGACGAAGGCACACCCGCCACTACTACCCAACTGATTAAAAATGGTGTTTTAGTCGGGCGTTTACATTCCCGTGAAACCGCCGGCAAATTGGCGGAAGCACCTACAGGTAATGCCCGTTGTCTCAATTACCACTTTTCGCCGATTGTCCGCATGACAAATACCTGGATTGAACGGGGTAATACGCCAGTTGCAGACTTGTTTACTGGCATTAAAGAAGGAGTTTATGCCCGTAATTGGTTGGGTGGAATGACGAATGGGGAAATGTTCACCTTTAGCGCCGGGGAAGCATGGATGATTAAAAATGGCAAAATTGCTGAACCTGTGCGGGATGTAACGCTGTCGGGTAATGTTTTCCAAACCCTAGCGGATATTGAGGCTATTGGTGATGATTTTTACTGGGATGAATCAGGTGGTTGCGGTAAAGGTGGACAAAACGGTTTACCTGTAGGTTGTGGCGGACCAAGTCTGCGAATTCGAGATGTAGTGGTTGGTGGGGAAATTTAATCTCGAAATGGCAATTTGACTTTCTCGTTCGTAAAATCTCAATTTGAAGCTAAGGGCTACACAGACGAAGAAATCAATAATTTCTGGAAGATTATTGATATTGCCAAAGATGCCACACTTTCTAATAGTGAATTTTTTGAGAACTTCTCATGCTTCTTAGTCTTAAAATCTTAAGGATAATTAGCTGACATTGTGACTATAGCCCTACTTAATCATTCATGATCAACAAGATACCCGACTTATTTAAGAAGTCGGGTATCTGAATCTTGCAATGTTCACCAATCAAAATTAATAATTTGTATAAGGATAAAATAGATATTTTTAGAAACCCACTAAAAATACCAATATTATATTGGTACAAAAAACTCTAGTTATGTCAAAATGAAGGACAATCTTTATACCATATCAAATTATCAAATATGGCAGCATCTGAAAAACCGACTCAAAAAGCCGTAAAAGCGACGATTTCTCTAGGCTCTATCCCTCTAGATGTTTATCAGATGCCAGATGGAAGTTATAAACTATACGTAGAATCAGTAATTGGCGCTATTGATAGACCTAATGACGACTTGCTACGTTTTTTGAATGGAAAATCGCCGCAAGCATTGCCATACAAGGACAGAAGCTTACAACAAGAGCCAATGGTTGAGGTAGAAGATTATGGTGGCTACATCAAGCCTATCCCTGTAAATTTAGCCACTGCATACTGGTTATACCATACTATTAAAGGCAACCCAAAGGCACAGGCCCTCGTCCAAGCCTCACTTATAGAAACAATAGAAAGACGAGCAGATAAAGCCTTTGAATTTAAACGCACCGAGGAAGAATACAACCAAAAATTTGGTGAAACATTAGAGGATATTTTAGCTGACAAAAAGGAGGAAATTAGCGATAGAAGAATGCCAGGAGATGATTTGTACCTACCAGAGGGGATTAACTAACTTAAAAGTTTCCTGGCTCTGACAGGGAACGCAAATCAGAATGCTTTGCCTCTTATTCTCAAGGCAGAAACTCTAAGATAATACGTTCCCTATTCAAAAATCAAACTGATTATTAATCGTCCAATGCTTCTTGTTTATAATGGATATCAACCAACAAAAAGAACAATTTAGTCTCACATATATCAGAGCAATTGCTGCGGTAGCAGGTTATTCTTTATATAGACCAGAAATTGATAATGACAGCATAGACTTAGGTATAGTTAGCAGAGGAGGCGTAGGTAAAATCCTTTCCCCTAGACTGGAACTACAACTAAAATGTACAGCCAGAGATATTCTGGATAAAAGCTATATTAAATATCCCCTCATACTGAAAAATTATAATGATTTAAGAATAAATGCCCTTGTACCACGAATTTTAGTAGTCGTTTTAGTTCCCGAAAGAATCGCAGACTGGATAAAACAAACCGAAGAAGAATTGTGTCTCAGGCATTGTGCATACTGGGTATCCTTGCGCGGAATGCCAGAGACTGCAAATAGAAATAATGTTACTATTGAATTGCTGCGTAGTAACCAGTTTACACCAGATGTACTCCAAGGCATCATCAACCGCATTAGTTTTGGAGAGTTGCCATGAAAGCTACTATCAAAGATAGCCAAATACTTAAAACTGTTAACCCTGATGTCTTACAGGCGCATTTGCAAGCCACAGGCTGGCATGAAACAGGGAGAATTTATAATGATGCAGGAGCAATTTGGCGACTGAGAAAAGATGATGAAAATGAGTATGAAATCTTGCTACCTCTCCAACATAACTTAGGAGATTACGCCGAAAGAATCAGCGACATATTAAAAACATTAGAGATAGTAGAAAATCGCTCTCAAGTTGAGATTTTAAGCGAATTTATCACCAATTATCCCAACTTCACTGTGCAAGGCGTAGTCATGCAAACCGCCACTTCTGAAAAAACCACCCAAAAAGCCGTAAAAACAACGATTAATCTAGGCTCTATCCCTCTAGATGTTTGTCAGATGCCAGATGGAAGTTATAAACTATACGTAGAATCAGTAATAGCGGCTATTGATAGACCTAATGACGACTTGCTACGTTTTTTGCAGGGAAAATCACCGCAAGCATTGCCATACAAGGATAGAAGCTTACAACAAGAGCAAATGGTTGAGGTAGAAGATTATGGTGGCTACATCAAGCCTATCCCTGTAAATTTAGCCACTGCATACTGGTTATACCATGCTATTAAAGGCAACCCAAAAGCACAAGCCCTCGTCCAAGCCTCACTCATAGAGACAATAGAAAGACGAGCAGATAAAACCATTGAATTGAAACGCGCGGAGGAAGAATACAACCAAAAATTTGGTGAAAAATTAGAGTATGCTCTAGCTGACAGCAATCAGGAAATTAATGATAGAAGACTCCCAGGTGATGATTTGTATATATCATACGGGTTTACCTAACTTAGAGGAGGTTTTATATTGCCGTGTTAATTTATTTTTTGGGCGAAAAATTAGGGCTAATTAACGCTTCCCTTTTCCAAGGCTTGATCAACCTGCTTCAGTAATACTTCTAGGGTGGAAGAGTTATCTAAAACGACATCGGCACGAGATGCTTTTTCAGCAATAGATAATTGGCTGTTGATTCTGGCTATTGCTTGTTCTGGAGTTAAATTATTTCTTTGGATTAGTCTTTGCATTTGCATCTGCTGGGAACAACTGACTACCCAGATTTCTGTAACTAAATTAGTCATTCCAGCTTCAAATAGTAATGGGATAACTAACACCAAGACTTGTGCAGATGATTCAGCAATTTCTTTGTGGAAGCGATCGCCTACGTAAGGATGAATCAACTTATCTAACCAATGGCGTTCTTCAGGAGAATTGAAAATAATTTCCCCCAGTTGTTGACGGTTAAGGCTTCCATCCGGTGATAAAGTTTGCATACCGTAACGTTGGGCGATCGCACCGAGAATCGGCGAACCTACTGCTACTGCGTCTCTAGCGTAAATATCTGCATCCAAAATCGGCAGATTGTAAGCAGTAGCCAAATAGTTGGCGACAGTCGTTTTACCAGTAGCGATACCGCCAGTTAAGCCGATTAAGCGTTTAGTCATTGGTCATTGGTCATTGGTCATTGGTCATTGGTCATTGGTCATTGGTCATTGGTCATTGGTCATTGGTCATTGGTCATTAGTCATCTGTTACTTAGAATTGGTTGCCCATTTAATTAGTGCTTGAGTTAAGCCTTCTAAAGTATATTCTTCAGCTTCTATATCTACGCGTCCAAATAAAGTCTGACAAGTTTTTGAGGTTTGAGGTCCGATAGAAGCAATACAAATTCTATCTAAATAAGTTTTAACTACGTTGCTTGAAAATTTAATTGCCGTTAATTGATAGAAAAATTGCACAGTTTTAGAACTGGCAAAGGTAATTATATCTACTGTGCGATTTTGTAAAGCTAACTCTGCCGCTGGGGTAATACTACTAGGACAGTATGATTCATAAGCGGGAACCTCTATCACCTGGGCACCCTTGGCAGTTAATTCCTTGACCAAAATTTCTCTACCGCCGCTTTCAACTCTAGGAAATAAAACTTTTTTACCTGATATTGGTTCAGGGAAATTTGCTACTAAAGAATCAGCGACAAAGTTGGGGGGAATAAAGTCTGGTTTGATGCTGTGTTGTTTGAGACTTTGGGCGGTTTTCTCGCCAACAACGGCAATTTTGACGTTAGCTAAGGCATGAGTATCTTTACCCAAGGCGGTTAGCCTAGCAAAAAAGTAGTCTACACCGTTGGTAGAAGAGAGGATTAACCAGTTGAAATCAGATAAATTAGCGATCGCCTGATCCAACGCCAACCAACTCGAAGGCGGGCCAATTTCTAGGGTAGGCATTTCAATTACTTTTGCACCTAATGCGGTGAGGCTAGAGCTAAATTGACTCGACTGTCCGAGTGAACGCGTCACCAGAATCGTTTTACCAGCAAGGGGTAGATTACTTGACATAGCTGACGGACTAAGAATTTTGACTATAGTTTAATCTTCAGAGTACATTTTCTCAGGTTGTAAGAAATGGCGTAAACCGACAACTTCACCAACCACAATTACCACCGGAGAGAGAGATAAAGAGGCGGTTTGTTCCAGAATGTTACCCAGAACGCCAGTCCAGATTTGTTGACTAGGAGTTCCCGCCCAACGGATGATAGCAATCGGTGTAGAATGCGATCGCCCATAGCGCAACAATTGATTGACAATCTCTGAGAGATTTTGCCCCCCCATCAAAATCACCAATGTCTCTAAGCGTGATAGTGCTTCCCAGTCTAAAACATCTGGTTCGTGTGCGGTTAACACAGCAAAACAGCGACTGAGAACCGGATCTGTGAGGGGAATACCAGCCAGCAAAGGTGCAGCAAGGGCTGAGGAAATTCCTGGTATAACTTCAAATTCACAACCCGATGCTTTCAATGCCTCAATTTCGGCAGTACAGCGCCCAAAAATAAACGGATCACCTGATTTCAGCCTGACAACTTGTTTTCCTTGCTGGCAATATTTCACCAGTAACTTGTTAATCTCACCTTGGGGAGTGCTGGGTTTACCACCACGTTTACCCACATCTAGCTTTAAGCAATCTGGTGATACGCACTCTAATAATTGGGTATCTACTAAAGCATCGTAGACCAATACTTGAGCGACAGCCAAGAGTTGATAAGCTTTTACTGTCAGATATGCTACATCTCCTGGCCCAGCACCCACAAGGTAAACTTTGCCTTTTTCTTCAGCCATAATTTCGCTCTAGGTGGAATTGCACTCTTGTATTTTCAGGTTTCTTGCGAATTTTCTCGCCAAATTGCTAATTTACCAGATCGGAATAACGCCAAAGTAGACCAAATTCAAAAAGCGGCTTTAAGCTTCAATAACACAGTTAAAACCGCAGACTACAATTTGCTGATTTCTTGGAGAATTTGTTCAAGCTGTTGAGCTTTTTGAGGATTGCGTTGTTTTTGAAATAATTCTTTAGCTTGTTGGAGATTAGTTCTGGCTTCTGCTGGCTTTTCTTGCTGCATGAGAATATTCGCCAAACGCAAGTAAGCATCAGCATTTTTGGGACTGCGGCTAATTACTTCACAGAATAATTCCTTAGCTTCCTCGATTTGTCCTTTCTGGTTGAGAATATCGCCCAAGAGCAAGCGCACCACATCATTAGTAGAGTTGATAGCAATCACTTGGCGAAATGCTGCTTCTGCACCTTGGTAATCTTTTGCTTGATAAAGCTTGACTCCTTGTTGAAACAAGTTAGATGTAATCAAGGTTTTCCAACCAAAATAACCGAGAATAGCGAGACTGGAACCTACCACAAAAAGAGCGATAATATTACTTGTTGGCAAATTTTCTAACATTATTTTAAGCTAAAATGCAGGCGATGGGAAACATTAGATATTCCAGGAAAAATAGTTTCCAGATAAATTGATAGAAGCGGGAGATCGCACTTTTATCTTGCAAATCCACCGCCCAACTTTGCAACCACATCACAACCAGCAATACCAGGTGAGTGATCACCAGAAATATGGCGTTAATGTCGGCGATGCGGAGAACACCAGCCAGAATTATCCCCAAATAGCAGACAGTTAACACCCAAAGCGCCAGATTAAACACTGCTTGCGCCCCCATTTGGATGGTAAAAGTGGTGATATTGTACTGGCGATCGCCTTCGATATCGGGGATATCTTTAAAAATAGCGATCGCAAAAGTGAACACCAAAACAAACACAGTCAGCAGCCACACCACCGGGGGAATCGCTTGGCTTTGTTGCAACACCCAACTAAAATGCAAAAACAGCCCTAAATTGACAACCGTTCCCCGCACCGAAAAAATACACAGCGCCGCCCAAAAGGGAAACTGTTTTAAGCGAATTGGTGGTAAAGAATAAGCCGTACCAATCGCCAAACTAATAGCCACCATCCCCAATAAAAACGGCCCAGATAGCCAAGCCAAAACCAACGCCAAAATTCCAGTAACAATGACAATCAATTGCCCAGTACTGCGAGAAAAAGCCCCAGATGCTAGTGGTAAATCAGGCTTATTAATCTTGTCAATATCAATATCTTCTAATTGATTCAGCCCCACAATATAAACATTGCCACACAAACAGGCAATCCAAGTACCAAAAAGCTGTTCTAGATGAATACTAGAAACCTCTGTAGAAGATACAGCAATCGCAATCAAATATAACCCCAAAACACTTAGACTCGTGCCAATAATCGTGTGCGGACGGGAAAACTTCCAAAAAGCACCAAGCCAACTACCTTGAACACCAGAAGACCTTTGTCCAGAAAACTGATTCATTCTCTCCTCTCTCTGCGCTCTCTGCGCCTCTGCGGTTCGTAACTTATTTCCTGCCACACAACAAACCAAACCTAATCAACCCAGATTCATAACCCCGACGCATCAACCCCAGAGACAAAGCCCCCTGAATTGTACTCCAACCCGAAAGCAGCAACCCGACAACTGCCTGGGGAGTGAATGCCGAATCGATTACAAAATTCCAAAAAGGGGCCACAGCGGTTGACCAATCAGCCGTGCGAATGTTGTTTAATGGAAGTTGATGTGCGATCGCTTCATACTCTGGCAAAGAAAGCACATAAGGCAAACAATACACCCGATAAATGTCCTGCAAATGCTTTTGCTCATCAGCAGTCAGCGGTACAACATCAGTCGGACGATGACACCAAGTCACCATAATCAAAGTCCCCCCAGGCTTTAACACCCGATAGCACTCTTGCATAAACTTGGCCTTATCTGGCATGTGCTCACCACTTTCCAGCGACCAAACCAAGTCAAAAGAATTGTCAGCAAAGGGCATTGCTTGAGCATTAGCCACCAGAAACTGACTTCGATCACTCAAATTAGATTCTTTTGCCCGTTCCGTAGCTCTCGCGGCTTGCACAGGACTCAGGGTAATTCCTGTTGCTTTAGCATTAAACTTTTCTGCCAAGTAGAGAGAACTGCCACCAATCCCACAACCCACATCTAAAATGTTCTCTGCTGCCTTTACACCTGCCCAGTTCAGCAGTTCTTCAATTAAATCGATTTGAGCCTGACGGCGGTCTTTTTTCTGGGTACCATCCGGGCCATAGTAGCCGTGATGCATATGTTCTCCCCAAATCTGTTCCCACAGAAGAGAGGAAGCATCGTAGAATTGCTGAATTTGCTGGTAAAGAGTTGCACTCATGAATAAATCAGTATAAAGATCAAACAGAATTCAATTAAAAAACATACTGGTACGCTACCATATATGTTTTTAATAATATAAGACTGTTTTTATTCCCAGGCGCTTATACTCCCAGTTCATTCTGCCTAAAAAAAACGATAAATTTACCTGAATATGCTATCAGGTATTTAATTTGCGTTTGTTCAGTAGCTAAGATGCCGACCAAGGCTAGTTTTTATCCTTTTTGAATTTTGAATTTTTATGACTGCTGCTCGCACAATAATCTTGGGATTTCTGGCTGTCATCCTAGCGGGAACAATCCTGTTGATGATGCCTTTCTCAACTAGCGAAGGTACGTGGAATGACCCAATTGTGGCACTTTTCACTTCTACTTCCGCAGTTTGCGTTACAGGTTTATCAGTAGTTGACCCTGGTACTTATTTTTCCTTTTGGGGTCAGTTCTTTATTGCATTGTTAGCTCAGGTCGGTGGGTTGGGCTATATGACAACCACAACTTTTTTGATTTTGTTAATTGGGCGGAAGTTTGATATGCGGCAAAAAATCGCAATTCAACAAGCCTTAGACCGACCAGGAATGAGTGGTAGCACTCAAGTTATCCGCTCAATTATTGCCACAACCGTAATTTTTGAAATTACCGGAGTCTTATTATTACTGCCAGCTTTTGTACCTGATTATGGGTGGAGTCAAGGACTGTGGTTAGCAATTTTTCATAGCGTTAATGCTTGGAATAATGCTGGTTTTAGTTTATTTAAAGATAATTTGATTGGCTATCAGTCATCTGCTCTAGTAGTCTTTACGATTACAGGATTGATTATTTTTGGGGGAATTGGTTATCAGGTGATTTTAGAAATGTATCTTTGGTTGCGCGATCGCTTTCTCAAAAAATCAAGTTGCGTCATACTTTCACTTAATTTTAAAGTCGGAGTCAGTACTACAATATTACTTCTCTTTATAGGGACAATTGCCTTTTTTTGTATAGAGAGACGAAACCCTGAGACATTTGGTAATTTGAGTTTACGTGACCAGTGGTTAGTAGCTTGGTTTCAGTCAGTGACTCCTAGAACGGCTGGATTTAACACCATTGATAATGGTAAAATGACCACTGCTGGTTTATTTATTACGATTGCACTCATGTTTATTGGTGCAAATCCAGGTGGGACTGGAGGCGGTATAAAAACCACAACTCTGCGAGTTCTCACGAGTTGTACAAAAGCAATTCTTCAAGGGAAAGAAGAAGTTTTACTTTATGATCGTAAAATAGCCATATCATTAATTTTAAAAGCTGTTGGTGTATTAGTGGGTTCGATAGCTACCGTGATTTTATCTACAATTTTAATTGCTCTCACAGATCCAGAATTAGATTTTATTCAAATTCTGTTTGAAGTGATGTCAGCTTTTGCTACGGTGGGACTTTCTACGGGCATCACTGCTAGTATTTCCACAGCAGCGAAACTCATTTTAATTGCCACAATGTATATTGGAAGAGTTGGAGTTTTATTACTTATGTCTTCTCTACTAGGAGACCCCCGTCCTACTAGAATTCATTATCCTGAAGAGAATTTACTTGTAGGATAGTTGAGCACAGATGCGGAAATAAACAACTAATAGCTGATTCAATTTTAGCTTGAAGAAGAATTAAAATTTTCTTTTTCCCCGCAAATTTTCAAGTTCAAAGTTTAATAACAAACGATAAATGGCGAGTAAATCATGAACCTTTCATCATTAAAATTTTTTCGTTCTTTACGTAAAGACAACCAACAATTTGCCGTAATTGGGTTAGGTCGTTTTGGTCGTTCTGTCTCTTCAACTCTGCACAAACTAGGTTATCAAGTTCTAGCCACAGATATTGATGAAAAGCGGGTATCAGAAGCATTAACTGAAGAAATAGTCGGTCATGCTTTGCAACTAGACTCAACTGAACCTGGCGCCCTGAAAGAAGCTGGTATTTTTGAATTTGATACGGTAATTGTGGCGATTGGTAACTATATTCAGGAAAGCATCATCACCACACTTAATGTGAAAGAGGGTGGTGTACCCCACGTAGTTGCTAAGGCTTCTAGTGAAGTTCACCGCAAACTATTAAAGCGAGTAGGTGCAGATCATGTAGTTTTTCCTGAGTTTGAGGCGGGTTGTGCTTTAGCGCGGACACTCACCAAACCATCAATTCTAGAGAGATTTGACCTCGACCCAGATAACAGCATTGTCGAGTTGATTGTTCCTGATGAATTTCAGGGTAAAACCATCACCGAAATCCAACTTCGTAACCGTTATGGTTTAAATGTTTTAGCGGTGAGTCAGGATGGTAAATTTCAAATTAATCCTGACCCGACTAAGCGTCTAGAACGTGGTTCGGTAATGGTAGTTATTGGCTGCAACAAAGATATTAATCGTTTGCCGATTTAACTTTAATTATTTGCCATCACTGCCAGTAACCTCTGGCGTTGGACTAGGAAATAGTGGTTGATTTGGCATATCTGGCTGTGTCTGTGGCTGTTGTTCAACGGGGACAGGCACATCAATTTTTTCTGCTGGTTTTGGTGTTTGTGAGGGAGTAGCTGTTTGACTAACTTGAGGTGCCTTTTTTGCTCTTAACTGGGCAATGTGCTGGATTAGCTGCTCAACTTTCTCAGCTTGCTCGACGTTGCCTTGTTCTCGGTATTGTTTGCTGGCCCGGGTTAAGGCACTGCTGGCTGTCTTCATATCGCCCTGATTGTATAAAGTCACGCCTAAGTTATGGTAGGCTGAGGCATTTTTGGGATTTTGGCGAATAGCTTGTCGGTAAGAAGAAATCGCCCCTGAAGCTTGACCTTGAATTGCCAATAGACTTCCCAAGTTGTTGTAAGCCATAGCATTTTGGGGATCTAGTTGTAAGGCTTGCTGATAGGCGGCGATCGCAGATTCTATTTTACCTTCCCGTTGGAGAGCGATCGCTAAATTAAAGTAAGCATTGGCATTACTGCTATCTAGACTAATGGCTTGCTGATAAGAAGCGATCGCTTCCTCTAGCTGTCCTTGTTGCTGTAATAGCAATCCTAAATTATAGTGAGCCGCTGCCATTGTCGGATTGACAACTAAACTCTGACGATAAGCAGTAATCGCTGCTTCTTTTTGTTCTTGTCGTTGCAACGCTAGCGCTAAATTGTAATAAGCCTCACCGAGATTGGGACTCAGCCTCACCGCTTCCCCATATTCTTGCACCGCTAAATCTAGGCGATTTTGCTGCATGAGGATATTGCCCAAATAATTCCGTGCAGCCCCCATGTTGGGATCTTTTTGCAAAGCCTGACGAAAAGCAGATTCTGCACCTTGTATATCTTGGCGGTTATAGCGCATGACTCCCTGCTGAAAAAAGCTAGCTGCTTCCAGATCCTGAGAAACTACATT
This sequence comes from Cylindrospermum stagnale PCC 7417, assembly GCF_000317535.1. NCBI lineage: Bacteria > Bacillati > Cyanobacteriota > Cyanophyceae > Nostocales > Nostocaceae > Cylindrospermum > Cylindrospermum stagnale. The sequence goes on along the minus strand of NC_019757.1, from coordinate 3,302,368 downwards.
CTGTGCCAGCAATTTGCTTCCTGGTAAATCAGTAATTGTTGGTAAAACCGACACCAAAAAAGCTGATAAGGCCAACAGAAGTCCAAAATTAGGCTTTTGCCGAGTAGAACTTCTGTGAAACGTCAGCTTAAATAACCAGTTTGACCACGGTAACTGTTGAATATTTTTAGACATTATTAGCAGACTTGTACTGATAGTTAGCTCCTTACAAGGTGAGAGTACCCATTTACTACCTGAAAAATGCAAAATGCAAAATTCAAAATTCAAACTTCTCCGCTTCAGCACTCTTAGTAGCTTCTGGCAAAACTAGCATGGCATCACCAAAAGAATAGAAACGATATAGATTAGCGATCGCCTCTTGATAGAGATTCAATAATCTCTGTCTACCGATGAAAGCGCTTACCAGCATCAGCAAACTAGAACGCGGCAGGTGAAAATTAGTAATTAGACCATCCACCACCCGCCATTGATAGCCGGGATAAATAAACAAGTCTGTTTTGCCGACATAAGGCTGTAAATCACCCGATTTCGCCGCCCCTTCTAAAGCGCGTACTGCCGTTGTCCCTACGGCAATAATCCGCCCACCAGCGGCTTTCGTGGCGCGAATTTGCTCGACAGTGGCGGCGGGAACTTCAATCCATTCTTCATGCATTTGGTGGGTAGTGACATCTGCCACTTCCACAGGGCGAAAAGTGCCCACACCAACGTGGAGAGTGACAAAAGCTTGATTAATGCCGCGATCGCTTAACTGTTGTAATAATTCTGGGGTAAAGTGTAATCCAGCCGTTGGCGCAGCGATCGCACCAGGCGTCTTTGCATACACTGTCTGATACTGTTCATCTTCAGCAGTCGAGGCGGTAATATAAGGTGGCAGAGGTACTTCCCCAAATCGGTCTAGCATTTGCACCACAGACATCCCCGCTGGCAGATCAAATTGCAATAACCGCCCAAGAGTCGCCGCGTCTGTTGCCAAAACCGTAGCCGTTAATTGAGTGGTGAGTTCCCCCCCATCTCCCCTAGGAGCAAAAACAATCTTCGCCCCCAGTTTGAAGCGTTTTCCTGGCTTAACTAGGGCTAACCAACAGTTATGCTGACGTTCCTCCAACAGCAACACCTCTATTTCGGCACCAGTGGATTTATGACCATACAACCGCGCTGGAATGACTTTCGTATTATTCATTACCAGCAAATCCCCAGGTTGTAGTAGCTGAGGTAAATCGCGGAAAATGTGGTGTAGTGGCGGTAAATCCTGGCCTGTACCAGGAGAATTCACCACCAGCAACCGCGAGCTATCTCTAGGAAATGCTGGGTTTTGGGCAATGAGTTCCGGCGGCAGTTCGTAGTCATACCCAGCTAACGAATAGTTTAATTTAACATCTTCTGCCATTGAGCCAGAGGTTTCATTCAAGTTTGCTTGTGTAATTTGTTGCTCCATCTAGATTCGTACTGCCTTTTTCACAAAACTGCTGAGAGTTTTTCTAGGGACTTCCATCGGTAGGGACACAGCAATGCTGTATCCCTACAAGTCTACGGTGACTGGATAATTTATTTTTTGGTATTCCCCTAGACAAATGACCCCACTTTAAAACATTACAGGTTAATTTCGTCCCTAGACTTGAAGATTGATACTATTGAGTAATAGGGGAACACCGCTCTAAAATTGGGTAGACCTCCCCATATAAAAACGGGGGCTTTTACCCTACCGGGATCAGCATTTTATTGACGAAGATAGAGAAGTAGGATTGGCTTTGATCCCAAGTACCAACATGGAATATTTGTATTATCTGGCAAATGCCAGTCTCACCCTGAGGGTTGTTCAACACCTCCACGGCAGACCCCAAACACCTGTTTCGTTCCTCACCGTCATTCATCAAATTGATGGCTGGGTGGTGAGAGTCAAACTCACTCATCAAGTTTCGCCTCAAGAAGATGGCGACTTTCGGGCTTTTCTCAATGAATTAGGAATTAGCTATGAGCCACCAATGAGAGTGCAAATGGCACTTTGGAGTTTGGAGGCGGGACAGTGCCCTGTAGATGTGATGCGTCGCTACCAAGTGGCGATCGTTTCTCATGGTAGTCCAGAGAGAGAGGAAATTGAGGCCTTCCGGCAACAGTTTGTTCGGGGCTTGGGCTACTGTCCAGAAACACTGGCGTAATATCGCTGAGTTATAAGGTTCATTGAAAAATAATCGGCTTGAGTTTGTAGGGTGCTTTTGCCAGCACCATTGAAGGTCTGATGAACTGACTCTTCAAAAACCCTCAAACTTTGCTGCTTGTGGCTTTCAGCCTTCAGAAGAAAAGGCATTAACCAGCGACAGTGTCAATAATTAACTATTACTGCTATCAATTGAATAGTCGAAAGCCGCTGGAATGTATTCTTGCAGCTTCAATTTGTGTTCATCTGTTGATAAACTAGCTAGAGCTTTTGGGATAACTGTAACTTCACTCAGCTTTTTGGATATCCGCTGACAGTAGACAATAGCAACATCAAAGCGGCATGGATAATCAGCCTTTTCTGGATACTGAGCTAAAAACGTACTTGCTGTGCGCCAGATTTTCCCTTGCTTTTGCAGGGTAATTGCGCTTCTTCCCCCTACATCCCAATTACCGGAACTGCGGGTTTTCACTTCAACAAATGCCAGCATTGAGTTTTCTGTGCTGTGATTTTCTGCCCCTGCCTTCCCTGTTAGCCCTTGATATTGGGCAATAATATCGATTTCTCCCCAGCGAGAAGAATAACGCCGGTGCAAAATTACCCAACCTGTAGATTGTAACCATTGGGCTACTAGGTCTTCTCCTAATTCACCAATATCAGCATAATGAGATGGAGGAGGGTTAAGCATTTACTAAAAAATATGATGAATAATCGGTTAAGCAGTGGCCATCGCCTAGTCGGCAACATACTCAGTTTATTGCTTTGGGGAATCTTATGCACCACGGCGGTTGTTGGTTTTGCATCAACAGCTTTGGCCCTTGAATACAACAAAGAAATTTTAGTTGGGGCTGATTTTTCAGGACGTGATTTATCAGACTCTAGTTTTGCTAAAGCTAATCTTCGCCAGAGTAATCTGAGCCATACTAACTTAAACGGGGTCAGTTTTTTTGCCGCTAATCTGGAATCAGCAAATTTGGAGGGTGCTGATCTCAGAAATAGCACTTTAGACTCGGCTCGCTTAGTTAGAGCAAATTTGACAAATGCGCTTTTGGAGGGTGCTTTTGCGGCTAATGCTAGGTTTGATGGTGCAATTATTGATGGAGCAGATTTTACTGATATGCTGCTGCGTCAAGATGAGCAAAAAAAATTGTGCAAGCTGGCTAAAGGTACTAACCCCGTTACTCTCAGGGACACGCGAGACACGCTGTTTTGCCCGTAGTATTTAGGTGATTGATCACTACAAAACCATCTGGGGTAACTGGGAATCATCAAGGCTGATCGGTACTTTACTTGTTCCTAAACCTAAAATATATTAGTTCTCCTGTATAGGAATAGTAACTGTGACCGTTCAGCTTTCACCACCAGACTTCCAAAGGCTCACCCGTGTAGTTCAGAATTTACCAGATTTTGCCAATGTGCGCGATCGCCGTCGCTTGGTTGTAGGTGCCTTAGAAGGTGTACCCCAGGCTGATGTTATTTTGGCACGGTTAGATTTGGATGGTGCGCCGATGGGTGTGTCGGTGGAAATTGTCCGCTTTTTGTCACAGTTTGGACAGGTAGCTTACGGTAAAGAAGCTTTGGCGGTCTTCCTTAACTATATTCAGCCCTACACTGGTGATCAAGACAAAGATTTCATCATTGAGTTATTTCAAAAATATCCCCTCAATTTTCCAGTCAGTCCTAGCCGGGAAATTGACAATTGGCGCGGCACAACCAGTCTGGCTGAGGTACAAGAAAAGATTATTGGGGAAAATACCTTACGCCACATTTACATTTTGAACCTAGCTTTTGAGGCTGCTAAAGCTGTGGTGCATATAAGTACACCAACGAGTCTGGGTACTGGTTTCATGATTACGCCGGATTTGCTCATGACTAACAATCATGTTATTGCCAGTCAAATCCAGGCTGAAGAAACTGAATATACCTTTAATTACCAATTGAATAGCAATAGTCAAGAATGCACTACACATACTGTTAAAGCATTACCTGAAGGTGCATTTTACACAAATTCTCAACTGGATTTCGCAGTGGTGAACCTGAAAGATGTGCCTGAATTTGGCAATCCCCTGATTCTCAAGAGTCAGCAAATGCGGCGAGACGATCGCGTGGCAATTATTCAGCACCCTGGTGGACACCTGAAAAAAATCTCGATGCAGAATAACTTTGTCGCCTATGCAGATTCCCAGATTTTACAATATACAACCAGTACTTTACCGGGTTCATCAGGTTCCCCGGTGTTTAATGATGACTTTGAGGTAGTTGCGATTCACCACAGCGGCGGCATCTTGCGAGAACCGGGAACCAACCAACGAAGTTTACGCAATGCTGGTACAAGTGCGATCGCGCTTTTGCTTGACTTGAAGCACAATGCACCAAAAATTTACAATCATCTATCGAGATAAACCCTGGTTTATCTCTGTTTTGCCCTGATGGTGATACTATGTAGTACAAAAGAGTTCCAAAAGACTACGGGCGCTGCTTTAGACCGAATTGACCGAGTTTTAGAATACCTGCTGAAACAGTCGGGGGGACAAAATTAGGCGATGGGAAAGGAGGCCTGCCAAAGGCGATCGCATCTTTTCAAGAATGCCGATATTAGCAAAAAATACGAACTTCCACATTTAACAACCGTTAACGTCAAAAGGAGGCAACAGGCAGATGACAGAACCTAACGGCGACTACAAAATGGCACTGTATGAGACAATTACCTGGGAACACTGCAAAGTTGTCAAAGCCCAGTTAGATAAGGCATTACAAGGCATGACAATATCTAATCATCTCAGCAATGAGGAGTTGGTGGTACTGCTACGGGTTGCCAAAGTTCATCTCGATGAGGCGATCAGACGCCTTTCTTAAGTCTCATTCGAGCCGAAATCAAAATTAATCGCCCCCATGCCCAGCCTAGAGCAAATCTGTGAGCGAAAATAACCTCTGTCTATCTAGTGCTTGAAGCCGCATTTTTTCGGCATATAAAGCCTGGTAATAAGATTGATATCGCTCTGGTTCTGCTTCTGGATCTGTTTCTTGCCACAGTTGGGAGAAGTAGCGACAACGCTTTTCTCGCAATACTCGTTCCATACAAGCGATCGCCGCTTGAACTACTTGGTTCGTGCGGAGTATATCTTTATGGGTTTTCTCGCTCAAATGAAACAGATGGGAAATTGAACCCAATTCTTCAGCCGATTCTAGATATCTATTTTGCAGATTTGAAATTAAATCTACCTGTTCGGTCTTTAACTGAAAAATCTGTTGCCACAAAAAGCGATGATGAGAAAGGCTAAATTCCAAATCTCGCGTTTCTAGTTCATCAATAATTGCTTGACGCTGTTCGGGACAGTGCAGATAAATTCGCAGCAATAAAGCCTCTGCTAGTTCTAAAAGACTGCGTTCGCTAGGTACTATCGATAGATTGGCTCTTTGTTGCTGCTTGCGTACCGCCATCGTTGCCGGTTGTAAACTAGCAGGTGCAATTTGAGTTAACAGATTTTCTACTCGCAGGGGAATAAGTCTAGTGTCTCCTAAGCTGAGTATTTGAGCGCAGTCGGAAAGGTAATAGTTAAGAGTATCTTTATTAGCAATATTTTTCAGCAGTTTTACCATTTGTTGGGTGACTTGCTGAAAATCGGTCGCTTGTCTTAAATCGCGATCGCTAATTATCTGCTGAATCTGCCAATCAATCCACAGTGGCGCATTTACCAAAAGTTGCTGATAGTCTTCTGGGGTATGGCTACGCAAGTATTCATCAGCATCTTTACCATTAGGCAGATTGAGAATTTTTAGCTGGACTTCACCCTTATATGCTAAATCAGCAATTTCACCGATCGCTCTTTCGGCAGCATTAGTCCCGGCTTTATCAGCATCAAAGTTGAGTACTAATTGTTTAGACTCGGTGTAACGTAAGATTAACCGCACTTGTTCCAAGCTGAGGGCAGTGCCTAGAGAAGCGACAACGTTGGTAATGCCGGCAGCGTGGGGAGCGATCGCATCAAAATATCCCTCAACCACCACCGCTTGGTCGAACTTGGCAATTCCCCCTTTAGCTTGATCAAGAGCAAATAAAGTTTTACCTTTACTGAAAAGCTCAGTTTCGGGTGAATTTAGATATTTAGGCTGTTCATCGCTGAGGGTTCTACCACCAAAAGCAATCACACGTCCTTGAACATCGCGGATCGGAATCATCAGGCGATCGCGAAACACATCATAATAACCGCCCCCTTCCTTGCGTGGTTTAATCAATCCCGCCTTTTCTAGCAGTTGCACCGGATAATGTTTATCTTCCACCAGATAGTGATAGAGGGTTTCCCAGCCTGCGGGAGCATAACCCAAGCCAAACTGCTGAATAGTTTCTTCTCGCAATTGGCGATCGCCCAGCAAATACTCAAGTGCCCTTTGCCCTTGGGATTGTCGCAAAGCGTGTTGATAAAATTGTGCAGTCGTTGCCAGAACCCCATATAACTGCTCACGCAACGACAACTGACGCTGCAATTCTTGCCGTTGTTCAGGTTCCAAGGTTTGCACAGGCACTTGGTAACGCCGCGCTAAATCCAGCACAACTTCTGCAAACTGCCGCTTGCCCAAATCCATCAAAAACTTAATCGCATTTCCCCCAGCTTGACAGCCAAAGCAATAGTACATTTGCTTATTCTGGCTAACTGTGAAACTGGGACTTTTTTCATCGTGGAAAGGACATAAACCGACAAAATCCTTGCCCTGCTTGCGTAAAACTACGTATTCCGAGACAACATCGACAATGTCAGCCCGGAGTTTAACTTCCTCAATCGTGTCTGGGTGCAAGCGGGGAATTTGCATTCTTGTTAATTAATGAGTAAGTAGTGAAAATTGCCGTTGGAATACTCACTGATAGCTATTATATTCTTGTTGCCAAAGCTAGAAGGATATATGGAATTGCTGACCCTGAATCTTAACAACAGGAAATACTGACGATGGGACGTATATTTATTTCGGCGGCTCATGGAGGCAAAGAAGCAGGAGCAACCGATCCAGGCTCAATTGCCGGTGGGACAACCGAAGCCAAAGAAATGATTTTGCTACGGGATTTGATTGTCGCTGAACTGAGGGCACGTAATTTTGAAGTTTTAGCTGTTCCCGATGATCAAAGTGCGGCCCAAACGATCGCCTGGATCAATTCTCGCGCTCGTGCAACTGATGTGGCAGTAGAAATTCACGCTGATGCCGCCAACAGTCCGACAGTCCGTGGTGCTAGCGTCTTCCACATTGCCAATAATAATCAGCGCAAGAACAATGCAGAACTATTGCTGGTGGGACTTTTGCGCCGGGTTCCCCAGTTACCCAATCGGGGAGTCAAGCCGGATACAGATAGTGGCTTGGGGAGTTTGAAATTTTGTCGTCAAACTGCGATCGCATCTTTATTAGTGCAAGTGGGCTTTCTCAGCAGTCCCGAAGATCGCGCTTTACTGCAAACTCGTCGCCGTGATTTCGCCTTGGGAATTGCCGATGGGCTAGCCTCTTGGAGTCGGGTGATAGACCCCAAGCCGGGAACTCCCCCAGAACCAAATTATGATGCTGTCAGCATTAACATTAATGGGCAAAAATACTCAGAAAAAGGGGTATTGATTAATGGTAATGCTTACATCCCAATAGATTTAGTTGACCGCTTGCGAATCGATTTGTCAAAAGCTCCTGATGTGCGCCGTGTTACTTATCGCCAAATAGTCTATATCAAAGCAATTGAGCTACGAGATTTTAACGTTGTCATCACCTGGGATAGTACAACTCGCACCGTCAACTTACGCTCAATTTTAACAGTTTGCTCCGCCCAAATTGACCGGATTATCTCAAATGGCAATACCTCAGAAGTGCAGTTGCAATTATTTTTGAAAAATAACAATGAAACCGCCCTCGTCAAGTTTCCCGACTTACCAAAACTCTATCGGGAAGAAGCCGCCGCCGAGGGGGTAAACCATGATATTTCCTTCTGCCAAATGTGTATAGAAACTGGATTCTTACGCTTTGGTGGTGAAATTAAACCAGAGCAAAATAACTTTGCAGGTTTAGGCACAATCGGTGGTGGTACAGAAGAGGCATCTTTTCCTAGTGCCAGAATTGGGGTGAGGGCACATATTCAACATTTGAAAGCTTACGCCAGTTTAGAACCTTTAGTACAAGAAGAAGTAGACCCCCGGTTTCGCTTTGTTACACGCGGTATTGCCCCATTAATTGATCAGCTATCAGGACGCTGGTCAGCCGATTTAGAATATGGAGCAAAGATTACAGCCATGATCAAACGATTGTATGAATCAGCAGGAATGCTATGAGATATTAGTGTGATCAAAGTCTTGAAAGAGTCTAATTTAATTTTGTTATAGCTTATTCCTGTCCCCCAACAAAATTGCCTAACACTCAGCACCGATTAGGCTGTTTTAAAAAATCTGATAATTTCCCGGACATGATCGAGAAATTGCCCATCTGTAGAAAGTTGCGCGATCGCATTTCTGGCTTCCCGCGACAGCCGCTCATGTTCAGTTTGATTTGTCGCCCGTAACTCTTCTAAATTAGACATAATCCGGGCTAACTCTCGGCGAGTTTCTTCACTAAAGCGTTGTTGAGTCGCTGGAATTGAATAAGGCTGTTCTGGGTTGAGTTGATCTTCTAAACTTTGAGTTTTGTTTTCTAAGGCAGAGAAGCGACTGCGAAGTTCAATAATATCTTCACGGGGATAAGTAAATTCTTGGCGAATCATTCTCAACCGAGCATATAAATATTCATAAGCGCGGATAGCTGGACGGAGGATGGTTAACAATAAAGCTGCACCAGAACTGATATATCCCACAGTACTAATACCAGTGGCAGCCAGAGTATAAAGACCAACGGCTGAAAATATGTGTAAGGCCACGGCCACCCAGAGCGATCGCTTTGCCAAAACACTAACATATTTAACTTGTTTCTCATCGACGGGAATGCCTTTTTCACTTGATTGCGCCGCTTCTGCTAAAACTTCTTTAGCCTGAAAATGCACATTCCAAGGTACGGTAACAATTACCAACAACCACCAAAAACTGGCGCCAGCAATCACCCAGTCGAGAAAATTGCCAGCAGGTATGTGGAGCCATTGCAGAACGCCAAAAGCCAACAGTACTGTCACCACAATTCCGACAATAGAACTGATGAAAAAGTTGATATACATCTTGCTCTATCTCCGGTGAAACTATCACCCCGATCATGGCTGTGGGTTAGTAGTTATACAGGCACACCTGTGATAGTTTTTCTAGTAGCACATGGAATTCACGGCATCAGCTAGCTGTGGGTTAGCAGAAATCCGATGATGCTTGTGCTGCTTTTTTAAGTAGCACAACTCAATTATGGTATGAGATAGCTACGCCAAATTGCTTGAGTATCTTGACTTTCCTTGTCTGGAAGTAGCAAGCGCCAAGTTTTACGTTCTCGCTGAAGTTGTAGGTAAACCTCAAAGGACTTTTGCGGTTCCGTCAAGCTGCGTTTGGGTAATTTTAAAACTAGATCGTAAGTTCCCCGAATTTTGTAGGATAGTAGATTTTGGATTGTCAGGGGTTGTTCTTGGGTAATTGATAGCCGCTGAATGTCAAACCCTCGGAAATCTAGATCTAGCTTTTGGCTAAGTTGCTCTTGGGTTTGTTCTAGCTGTAGTGCGATCGCTTTTTGCACTAACTCGCTAGTCGGTAGCAGCGAATTACCGCCACAAGCTGTCAAAGAAAGTAGCAAAATTGCCGTGAAAACGAACCGCACCATGATTTTTACATACCACTCTCCAGCGATAGTATAGCGGTAGATGCTCTAAATTTTCTCGTCTGCCATATCAAAACAGACTATCAATCTTGATAACCAACTTTACAACTAGTTTTAATCCATTTCTCCAAGGGAGCCAGAGATTCTCCAAAAATTGCGCCAAGAAACCGTTATGGTTAATTGGACTTCTGGCAAAAGTTTGTTTGTTAAGTTATACCAATTTTAAAAATGATTGCTACATATGTAGGTTGGGTACAGATACGAAACCTAACTATTCAAAATCTTTTAGACGTTGAGTTTCTCTTGGCTCTACTCAACCTACCTATCTGTCGTTTTCTTGATAAAATTGGTATTTTTTTGCACCTTGCTGTCAGAAAAACATTATTTATGTAATAAGTATATTCGAGTAGATTCGCAAATCACTGTAACCTGGCTCCGATAAAAATTTCTTTTCTGGATTAGTTCCTACCATAATATAAACTTTTATTTACCGTCTACGGTTGCCAGTTTTCATAAAAAATATAACTAAAGAAGGATAGTAAACCTTACTAGAGGAAGCTATCTTGACCTGAGGTTCAGTTAATATATAATTGCGTCAATAAAAATCTAAAATTTCTATGCAAACAGCAATAAATGATGGTTAATTAGAATTTTAGATTTGCCAGAAGGGGATAGATTACCGTAGTTCACAGATAGTTCTTGATCTCAAAGCTTACACTTAACCGGAAGAAAATCAAAAACAAAAAATTATGTATACATTGCTGCAAAAAACACAGAACAAAATCTTAAAACAGATTCATACAATCCCATTTGTACGAGATAAAGCTGAAATGGCTTATCAAATTGCAGTTGAAAAACATATTCTAAGTTTACCGGTTCTTTCAACGACTGACATTGATTTAGTCGAGCAAATAAAGCAGGAAGGAGTTGTAATTACTTCGTTAGAAAATTTGGGAATTCCATCAACTCCCCAGTTACTCCAGGCAGCAAAAAACCTGATACCAAAAATCTCACAAAATATTTATATTCAAGAAAATGAATATGTTATTCATGCTAGTTCCCAGCAAATGATTGAATATCCAGATATTTTCTTATGGGGGCTAGAACAACGTTTGCTCAATATTGTGGAAAATTATCTTGGACTACCAGCAGCCTATCATGGTGCATATTTTCGCAGAGACCTCGCCAATAAAGTAGAGAAAGGTTCAAGGTTGTGGCATATAGATAAAGAAGCCCGAAAGCTTCTGAAAATTATAGTTTATTTAAACGATATTAGTGAGGACAAAGGCCCATTTCAATATATTCCCCAGTCTTTAACTTCAAAAATAGCTAACTATCTGAAATATACATCTGGCTATATCACAAACGAAGCCATGCAAAAGCTTACATCTCCAGCAAATTATAAATCATGTACAGGATCTGCTGGCACAGTAATTTTTGCTGGCACTGGTGACATTTTCCACCGGGGCAAGATACCTATCGCAGCAGACAGATTTGCCATCTTTTTTGATTACAGTCCGCGAGTAAAAAATCAGTCATTTTATGGTGCATCTTCCCTGCCACATAATGAATTGCTCTCACTGACAAAAAATCTTTCAGAACAACAAAAGCAGTATATTTTTTGGCAAAAAAATTCTTGGGTTTAGCGGTATAAAATGAGATGGTACGGAGCGCCCGCACGAAGAGCGATTGGCTGTGCACCTTGATCAGGAAATCACCCCTGTAATATAGTTATGTGTGGTAAGAAACAGGAAAAGTTACAGGAAAAAGAGGGGCATCCTAGCCAAGTGCTGTGCGGCACTCAATTCTTGAGTGTCAGCTAGTTTAGATAGAACAATAAACCAATTCCGGCGATCGCAATTATCACTCCAGCGATCGCTCTCCAACTAACTTTTTCACCCATACAGACAGCGATCGGAATCACAAACAGTGGGCTAGTTTGCATCAGTGTGGAAGCAATTCCCGCAGAAGTGAGTTTTATGGCTGTCTGTTGTAGCCAAATTCCTAAGTAAGTTCCACAGAACGCCGCAAAGAAACTAATGAGAATTATCCGCCTTGATTGCCAGTAGGGATAAGAGAAAGCGGCATCTCTGCGGCTAGGAAACCAGGCCCAAACTAAGATAATTACTACGCCTGCGCTTAAACGCAACAAGGCCGCCCACAACGGGGCAATATTTGTATCTACAAATGCTGCACGGGAGAGGATAGATCCTGTGGCATTTGTCATGACTGCTAACAAACCAAATCCGACTCCCTGCCATCGCTGCGTTGCAGAAATATCATTTGCCTCGGTGACTCGTTCCGTCACTACCCAAGCAACTCCCAAAATGGTGAGCAGAATACCACACCAAGCGCTGATGTTTAGCTTTTCCTGGAGAAAAATCATGGCGGCGATCGCTGTGATTGGTGGCGCCAGGGTACCCAAAAGTAAAACGCGCCTTGCCCCCAGCCTATTGATGGCAGCTAAAAAAGCTGTATCCCCCAAGCCAATGCCCACAGCGCCGCTGAGAAGGAGTAAACACACGGGAATGAGGGCAAGGGTGGGCAGGAACTGGCCACTGAGCAAAATAGTGGCTATGAGCAGGGCGATGGCAATTATCCCTTTAATCAAGTTCAGTTGTAGTGGGGGAATCCGTTGCCCCAAAAGACCATAGATCACCGAAGCGATCGCCCACAAACAGGCACTAGACAAAGCTGCTACTTCACCTTTGCCATCGGTGAGTGCAATAATTAAGAAAATATTAAAAATAATATACACTCCTTAATTAATGCCTGAAACTCTTTAATAATACATTAAACAACTGAATAAAAATTAGCACTCTCATCCCGCAAGTGCTAATCTCTGCCTGAAGTTAAAGACCTATGACATCGACGTCAATTCTACTTTGTATATAGGAGAATTCAGTACTATTTCACAAATTATTCTTGGCAAAACCTCAAGCTTCCATACAACTGAATTAATCATTGGGAGGACTGGAATGAAGTACAGTTTTGATATTGTCGGCGTATCTCCAGTTTTGTACTTTTTTCATCACCAACAGCAGAGTTGGCAAGCACCACAGCCCCAAGGCGTGGAATATCTAGGAACGCATATTTGTACACTAGATGCATTTTTAGAGTCTGTAGAATCAGTGACAGCAACCTGGGGTGGTAATCTGGATCAAGTGATGGACACCGTAGTTCAGTTTTGGTTGAATAACTCAGAGAGCGTTAACTATTGGAAAGGACGTTTAAGTGATGCTGGTAAGGATAATTTGCTAGTCGCTAGGGTAGCAGATATCCAGGGTCTACAAGCTGAATTTGAATTCCTTCTAGGTAAACTTTGGTGAAGGTTATCACTTATCTTAAAGGGGTAAGATTGTGCATCAGGTATCAGTTGCTTTTCGCAGCGATACCTGAATATTCATAACTTAGATTTTGGGGGTTACTGGGTTTTCATGCTGAATTCGCTCATTTTCAAGCGCTTTGAGAATTTTGAGATATAAATCTTCTACTCTTTTAATTTGAGTATCCCCACTTGATGCATAGTGAGTTAAGCCAGGAGAGCCGTTGACTTCGATGATCGTATAGTCTAAGATTGGCTCTGTGATAGAACTGGTAATAATATCCACACCTGCTAGTCTCAGCGCCATATCTTTTGTGATATTGATTGCTAATTTTTGAAAGTCAAGATGAATACTCTCAGTTAAATCTACTGCCTCGCCTCCGCTGGATAAATTGGCATTGTCTAAGAGATAGACAATAGTATCTTTGGCAATCACACTATTCAGCGTTAGATTCTGTTTTTGTAATTTCTGATGAATTCGGAAATCCTCAATATTTATATGTGTTTTTCTCCCATTGTTGAGAAATATTTCCTGCTTTTGTTGCAGAAGTTCTAGAATTTTAGATTTACCGTCTCCGGTGATAAATAAGGGAATCCTTTGATAAGCAGCGATAATTTCATCATCTAATACTACAATTCTATAGTCATTACCACTATAGAATCGCTCGACAATTAATCCTGAGTTAATTTGCAAAATCTTCTCAGCTACTTCATAGTATTCTGTCTGATTGTGAACCTTGGCTACTAATATTCCTTGACTGAGATTTAGCGGCTTGACAATTAAAGGAAATCCAAGTTCTTTAGCAAAGCTAAATCCATCATCAATATTCCGCGGATTGGCTATTCTTGCACATATTTTCTCATTAAAAAATGTTTGCCCTTCCGTAACTCTATATCCAAAATGATTGAGGAAAAAGTTGGAATAAGCTTTATCCTTTGCTAACTCCGCTGAACCATAACCATTAATATTTAATTTGCTTCTGTCAAAAAATGCCTTGTTCCCATTTTTAAAAGTAATATGCCCCACTAATTTATATTCGGGTTCTACTACAACTACTGCTCCTATTTGAGGGGCTACTTTTTGAAGAATTGATGTCACTAATGACATTTTGATGATCCGAGTGTAATTTATACGCCAGAATTTTAACGAATTTGCAAAAATTGGTCAAGATGGTATAATATTAAAAAGCTGCACTAGCAAAATATTCTTGTAGCTATCATAAAAATAACTTCAAAAATGAGGGCTAGTACATTTCAAATATCTCAATAAATCTTGAAAATTTTCATGCCTGTAAATCAATCACCCTACTGACTAGTGAAAGGCGCGAATGCCTGTAGTCGGGTTGAGAAAAACTACTTACACATTGGTATACCTGGAGACGACACCAGTTAAACCAGGCTAATCACCTGCCATATCTCCAGCTTTGGCGCTTCTCTGGGTTTTCCCAGATACTTGAATTTGGATCTTGCACCGGGTGATGAAAATCCCACGGTAATCATCTTAAGTCAAGCCACTGCATTGCTTTTATTCTCAAAGTTGTAGCAAGTGGCAAGGGAAAACTACCCATGCAGCAGCACCAGCTAGTTAAACAAAACCCCATCTGGGTTCTAGAACGATTGATTGATTTGTCTTCAGTCCTTGCCCTGCGGGCTTAGTTTGTGTCTCCGTCAACTTTGCGAATAATTTTTGTCTCAGATCTAAATTTTAGCTGACGCTAAGTTGTAGCACTAAGTATTGACAATTCATAAATTATGTAATAACAAGGTGGCATCATCAATTGCAAAGGCGCTAGTGCATCCCCCCCAAAGAGACTCATTAACGCTGTTTACTACAAGTACATACGGATATCATAATCATGCCACAAAATACTGAATACAAAGAACCTAAGTCAGAAAATCAGTTAGATAGTCAGGCGATCGCTTACAAAGCGCGTCTGAATGGTTGGGCTATAGCTCGTGTAGTCCCCAACGCAGAACGAGTGATTGTCGCTCGATTCCGCAGTCGTTCTGATGCTGACGGTTATATGAGACACCTACGTCAAGAGACACCTAATGCTGCCTTTGAGGTGATCTTCGATCATCAACGTGAAGAAGCTGTAATTTAAATTTTCTGGGATATTTAATGGCGCGGAGCGCCTGTTAGCAGTGATCGCCTGATTTTAGGGTGCAGCAATGGCGATTGCGCGGAGCGCAGTGCCAAAGGCGATCGCGTTTGCAAGGGTATTAAGGGTGCAATCTATCGACATTAGAATGCAGTGGCAGCGCGGAGCGTAGTGTGAGAAGCGATCGTACTTGTGAAGGTATTAGAGGTGCGATCATGCTCCGCGCATGTGGAGGGGAAAATAGCTGGAAGGGAAAGAAGAAAATTTATATCCTTCAGTAAAAGCAATACAAGCCATGTATTGCAACTGGTAAAACCTTTTCTATGTAATACTTAAGTATTTGATAATTTAATAAAATAATAAAACTCTTGTGGGGTAGGACGGACAACCTTTGCCAACCTCAAATATATTAGTGGCAGGATTTTAAAATCATAATTCTGTGTAACTTAGGTAAAAATAGTTATTTCTTACTTTTAAGGTTGCGGCCTTTAATATGGTCTTTAATATATAAATGTCAGAAACCTCTCTAAGGCTACGGTAAGTCCCACACTCCTCATAGCCCAGACTGTTCCTATACCTCTTTAGCTGACATATTACTAAATACCTTATAGATAACCTAATCATGCCACAGAATCAGTATTACAGCGATTCTTCGTGAGAAAATAAGGCGATCGCATACAGAGAACGTCTTAATGCTTGGGCGATCGCACGGTTGCTTCCCAATATGCAGCGGCTGATTGTAGCTAGATTCCGCACACGTGCCGATGCTGACGGACATTTACAGCGTTTACGTCAACCGATTCCTGATGCTTCTTTTGTGGTGGTGTTTGACTTTTTCCTTCAACAAATAAAAATTCGTGTAATTCATCTATAGATATGGGATATTTATAAATATCACTTTCAGACTCATAGACTATTTCAAAAGATGCAATAGCTTCCTTTAGTTTATTAACTGCCTCCTCTTGAGTATTTCCCTGTGCAACAATGCCATTTTCTAAACATAAAGCTAACCAATAGCCAGAACTCTGTCTGAGGACAACTGTGTAAAAGTTCATTGTTTTTTACCTGTTGATAATATTTAATTATTTAAAAAGTAATTGTTAAGCACTTCTTCTAAGCTAAAAGGAGATTCATTAGGAAAGAAATTTAATTTAATACCTGTTTCATCAGATGCTTTCAGACGAGCTTTTTGATAACAATCTGCAAATACTTCTGTAAGTAGAGGTTGCAAACTGGGACTATCTTCTAATAATATTTCAATACAGATGCGTTGTTCAGTAATGGTACTGCGCCAACTTTCACTACGTTTTTCTGGTTGGTATTGCCATTTAAGCAAGTGCATTAATAGGATTATTAAACGGCTTCTTAATTCCCGTTTTTCACTTTTACCCATGCTTTCAATTTCTTCAATTAGATTAGGTACATCTATTTCATTAAATTTATTATCTTTTAACTGCTGGGCAATAGTTTGTGTCCACAAGTAAAAGTCTTGATTATACAGATTTTTGTTATAAATAAAAGATTGGCTAGCCATTAATATTCCTCACTAATTGAGTTATGTTATTAGATAACTGCTCCTAGCTAGTTATAGTGGGTTAACTTGCCCATATCATCAAGTTATTAACATTTCTTTTACTTCGGCTAAAGATACTGAAGGACTATCTTTCTCTTCTTCTTTAGCTTCCCTTAAATCTCTTAAATCTTCTAAATCTTCAAGCAATTCCTTAATCTTCAAAAACTCCTCGTAAGGCAAAACAGCAAATTCCTTTTGACCATTTTTTGTTAAAAATTCAGGATGTAGTTCAATCATTTATTAATCTCCTTTTATTCATAAGCTTTGCTACGATGTTTAATCACGTAAATGATTATAGTTTGTTCCTCTAATTCAAACAAAACTCGATAATCACCAACTCTTAGACGATATTCTGGAGTAAAGTTAGTTAAGCGTTTTACGTCTCCCTGTAAATCATCTTGCATTGCTTCAATTTTAGTAATAATGCGTTGTCTAACATTGACAGTAAGTTGTGCTAAATCTTTAATGGCTTTGGGCTTAAATTCTATTTGGTACTGCACATAATTTAACCTATTTAAATGGATTCAGGTGAGCCAAAAAGACTCACCCTACCATCATACTAATTAACCCCGACTACTTCACCGCAGCCGGCATACCCAAAATCTCCTCAATTCTGGGCATTTCTTCCAACGGAATTACCCGCCCTTCATCCTCAAAACCGGCGATTTGATCAAAGTTCAAATACCGATACAAATTATCAGCAAAAGGTTGAATCTTCTTCGCCACAATCTCCAAATATTCCTCCACTGTGGGAATGCGTCCCAATAGCGCACAAACTGCTGCTAATTCAGCCGAACCTAGATAGACTCGTGCATCTTTACCCATGCGGTTATTGAAATTGCGGGTAGAGGTAGAAAATACCGTTGTGCCATCAGCAACTCGTGCCTGATTTCCCATGCACAAACTACATCCGGGCATTTCTGTTCTCGCACCGGCAGCACCAAAAACGCTATAGACACCTTCCTCTTTTAATTGGTGTTCATCCATGCGGGTTGGTGGTGCTATCCACAAGCGAGTTTTTACTTCACCCGCACCTTCCAAAACCTTCGCAGTTGCCCGATAATGTCCGATGTTTGTCATGCAAGAACCGACAAATACTTCTTGCACAGGATCATTAGCAACTTCCGATAATAATTTAACATTATCCGGGTCATTGGGAGCAGCGACAATTGGTTCTTTGATTTCGTTCAAATCAATTTCAATTATTTCTGCATATTCGGCATCGGTATCACCTGCTAACAACACGGGATTTGCTAACCATTCTTCCATTTTCGCTATGCGACGGAGAAGGGTACGCTCATCGTGATAGCCCCGTGCTATCATATTTGTCAACAGTGCTACATTAGAACGCAGATATTCGGCAACTGTCTCTTCACTCAGTTTAATTGTGCAGCCGGCGCAAGAACGTTCTGCGGAAGCATCTGTCAATTCAAAGGCTTGTTCCACTTTCAAATCGGGCAAACCTTCAATTTCCAAAATCTTGCCAGAGAAGACATTTTTCTTATTCTGCTTCTCTACTGTCAATAAACCTTTTTGCATTGCTACATAAGGAATTGCATTGACGATATCCCGCAAAGTAATTCCTGGTTGCAATTCTCCTTTGAATCTTACCAAAACTGATTCTGGCATATCCAAGGGCATTACACCCAAAGCACCAGCAAAGGCGACTAACCCAGAACCGGCGGGGAAGGAAATTCCTAAGGGGAAGCGGGTGTGTGAGTCGCCACCTGTTCCCACGGTGTCGGGTAGCAGCATCCGGTTTAACCAAGAGTGAATAATTCCATCTCCAGGACGCAAGGCGACACCGCCACGGGAGGCGAAAAAGTCGGGTAAGTCGTGATGGGTTTTGATGTCTACTGGTTTGGGATAGGCTGCGGTGTGACAGAAACTTTGGATAACTAAGTCTGCACTAAAACCGAGACAGGCGAGTTCTTTTAGTTCGTCGCGGGTCATGGGGCCTGTGGTATCTTGGGAACCAACGGTTGTCATGATGGGTTCGCAAGATGTGCCAGGACGGACACCGGGTAAACCGCAAGCTTTCCCTACCATTTTCTGTGCTAGGGTGTAGCCTTTGCCAGAGTCAGCAGGTGCTTGGGGACGAATGAAGACGGTACTGGGTGGTAAACCTAATGCTTGGCGGGTTTTGTCGGTGAGGGTACGGCCGATAAGTAAAGGGATGCGTCCACCAGCGCGAACTTCGTCAAAGATGGTTTCGGGTTTGAGGGTGAAGGTGGAAACGACTTCGCCGGCTTCGTTGGTGATTTCGCCTTTGTAGGGATGAATGGTGATGACATCGCCGGTTTCTAGTTTGGTGACATCGCACTGAATGGGTAATGCGCCGGCATCTTCGGCTGTGTTAAAGAAAATTGGGGCGATCGCACTTCCTAAAATATATCCCCCAGCGCGTTTGTTGGGCACAAAAGGAATATCATTTCCCAAATGCCACAATACAGAGTTAATGGCAGATTTCCGCGAGGAACCTGTACCCACCACATCGCCAACATAAGCGACGGGATGCCCTTTTTTCTTTAACTCAGCTATGGTTTCCAAGCTTCCCGGTTGGCGCGACTCTAGCATCACCAAGGCGTGTAAGGGTATATCTGGACGGGTGGTGGCGCTTTGGGCGGGGGATAAGTCGTCGGTATTGGTTTCACCTGGGACTTTGAAAACAGTGACGGTGATAGCTTCGGGTAATGTGGGACGAATGGTGAACCACTCAGCTTCAGCCCAAGAGTCAATTACCTGCTTGGCTAAGGGGTTGGTTTTCGATAACTCCAAAACATCATGGTAGGCATCGTAAACCAACAGGATTTTGCTTAAAGCGGTGGCTGCATAAGCTGCTATTGGTTCCTTTCCTTGTCCCCCCATGACTAGAGGTGTTTCGGAAGAGTCGGATACAGATACGGTGGGTAATTGCAACAAGTCGATTAATGATTGCACGTTATAGCCACCTACCATTGTCCCCAGCAATTCTACTGCTTCTATAGGTGAAACTAAGGGACTGGTGATTTCTTCTTTGGCAATGGCGGTGAGGAACCCGGCTTTAACGTAAGCTGCTGCATCGACACCGGGCGGAATGCGATCGCGCAATAATTGTAATAATACTTCTTCTTCACCCTTTGGCGGATTTTTCAGCAATTCGCATAATGCTGATGTTTGCTTTGCATCTAGCGGTAAAGGGGGAATTCCTAGTGCTGCCCTTTCCACAACGTGTTGACGGTATGATTCCAACATTCTACACTCCAAGATATTTAGCCAAACACTCGTTAAGTATTTATAATCTACTTCCCCAGTTTTAGGAAAATTCAACCTCATTAGTCGTTGCAGGGAGAATTAACAGGAAGTGAGCCTCCTTACTTTATTTTTTTGTCTGGCCAGGACTTATAATTATCACTGTATAGCGACTTTTGCCGATAAAGCTATTTGAAAATAATTCCTTTGTTTGTTGCGTACCTATTTATCAGATAAAATAATTGACTTGTCCGTTGTCACCCGTTGCTTTTGTATATGTCCAAAACTTACACCGTAGAAATTAACCACCAAGGCACAATTCATACTTTACAAGTGCCCGAAAACGAAACTATTTTATCAGTTGCTCAATCTTCTGGTTTGGACTTGCCAACTTCCTGCGGTGCTGGTGTTTGCACAACTTGCGCCGGTCAACTTAGCGAGGGAACTGTAGATCAAACTGACGGTATGGGTGTTAGTCCAGAACTGCAAAAAAAAGGCTATGTGCTGCTTTGTATTGCCAAACCCCTTTCTGATTTGAAACTAGAGACAGAAAAGGAAGATATACTTTATGATTTGCAATTTGGTAAAGGCAAATAAACTGGGATCAGGATTTAGAGGATTAGAGGATTAACAGGATTAATTTGAGAATGATCAATATTAATCATCATCATCTTTAAATCCTGATTGGGAAAAAGGTAATGGGCAAAAAAGATTACATTAAAGATTCATTACCAAACCTCATCGATTACGTATTTCTCTGCGTCCTCTGCGTCCTCTGCGGTTCGTTTCCAGTCCATATTCCCAAACCTCAGCAGATAGCTGTATTCTAGAAATCACAAAACAACAGGATTTACCCCTATGACCACCCATTTTATTACCGCAGAAATCGACCTTCAAGAAACCCCCACAGAGTTACAAACAGCAATTGAAGCCGAGTTGAAAAAACAGGGTGAACCGCTACGTTGGGCAATTACTTCTGTAGATGAACAACAGCAAAAGGCTACAGTAGAAGCTGTTGTGACTACAGCCAGTGCTGATTAATGAGTGTTGAGTGCTGAGTAATTATCAGTACTCACAAATGACAACTGATGATGCAACGTCCTTACACTGCTATTTTAATTGTTCCTACAGGCATTGGCGCAGCGATTGGGGGTTATGCCGGAGATGCAATACCAGTTGCTAAAGTTCTAGCACAAGTTTGCGATCGCCTGATCACTCACCCCAACGTCCTCAACGGCGCCAGTTTGTACTGGAATCTCCCCAACACTTTCTACGTTGAAGGTTATGGACTTGACAAATTTGCCGCTGGATGCTGGGGTTTGCGTCCCGTCCACAGTAATAAAATAGGTTTGCTTTTAGACCGGGGTATTGAGCCAGAATTACGGCTGCGACACCTGCAAGCCGCAGATGCAGCCAGAGCCACTTTAGGATTAACCATTACAGATCATGTCATCACTGACGCACCCTTAAACGTTGAATTGCGTATTTCCCCATCAGGTACGAGTTGGGGGACGATTGGCAACCCAGACAGCTTGTTACGGGCGGCTGAGAAACTGATTAAAATGGGAGCAAATGCGATCGCCGTTGTTGCTCGGTTTCCTGATAATCTTGATCAAGAGGCAGAACAAAACTACCGCCACGGAAAAGGTGTAGATCCCCTAGCAGGTGCAGAAGCAGTAATTAGCCATTTAGTAGTGCGAACCTTTCAAATACCTTGCGCCCATTCTCCAGCCCTAGGGACTGCACCCCCAGATCCTGATTTATCTCCCCGTTCCGCCGCCGAAGAATTGGGCTATACTTTCTTACCAAGTGTACTGGTAGGCTTGAGTCGCGCCCCACAATTTATTGTAGAGAGGGAATTAAGCAATTCTCTACAAGAAGATATCTGGGCAAATCAAGTTGATGCCATTATCATACCCGCAACAGCTTGTGGTAGTAGCGCCTTACTGAGTTTAAACCAAAGGCTGTGTCAAATAATTACAGTGGCAGAAAATAAAACACTCATTCAAGTTTCTTCCCCAGCGTTGGGGATCAAATCCATACAGGTAAACTCATATTTAGAAGCAGTAGGTGTATTGGTGGCACATAAAGCAGGTATCAATCTATCTGCCATCAGTCCACAATTAAGTTATTAGTCAATTATTCTTCTATCCCTAAACTCCTGTGGTTGAACAACAAAAGCAAGAGCCAGAAATTCCCTACTTGACACGCACCCAAGTGCTTGTAGCGATGGGAGTGACTGCAATCATTTTGTGGATAGCAGCCAAGCTTTGGTTAAGCTTTGGTAACTTATCCCTCTTTTCCTGGAACTGGCAAGGAAGGGATTTACTCTTGGGGGTGGGATTGGGTTTATTCATCACCGCTTTGAGTGGTTTAGCTTATCGCTTTTCCCCTCCCTACCGTAAAAGTGCAGATTATTACCTAGAAATAGTGCTCAAGCCTTTAGCAATGCCCGACTTAATTTGGCTGGGGCTGCTACCGGGGTTGAGTGAAGAATTATTATTTCGGGGTGTGATGCTGCCAGCTTTAGGTTTGGATCATGTAGCTGTGATCGTGTCGAGTCTTTGCTTTGGCATCTTGCACCTCAGCGGTCCCGAACAATGGCCTTATGTGATTTGGGCAACCATTATCGGTATCATCCTGGGGTATAGCGCTTTATTAAGCGGTAACTTATTAGTACCAATTGTCGCCCACATGCTGACGAATTTGATTTCTAGCTATTTGTGGAAAATTCAGCGGTTATAGGAGAATAACCCAAAAAATCCCTCAACAATATGAATGGATTCGCGGATTCTACTGGGGTATTTGTAGAAACCCACCCCTACTTTGTTGAGGGGTGGGTAGTTCATTTGTTCTTAAAAATCATCAAGAAACTGACTAAGGCGACTGATTACAGGGTCAACCTCTTGAGGAGGGGAAGCAGGAGTATAAGCAGGATGATTTACTACTTCTACCGTTGGTGCTGATGGGTTTGGAGACTGAAAGAATGGTCGCTCATTCAGCATGATCGCCAGTTGTGCCACTTGTTGAGTAAGTTGTAACAGCTGGTTTTCCATTACCTCCAAACGATTTGATTCCTTAGCAAAAAAACGTTCCTCAAGTCCAGCCAATTGACGTTGCAGATCGCCGATTTGTTGTTCAATCGAAGCGATCACTGCTGTATTCAGACTAGGTCGTGCAGATTCCGGTACACATAAAGCTTGCCACAACGACTCTTTACAGAGGTCGCTGAAAGTCTTGTCAGGCTGTGTCTCCAAATGGCTTTCCACTTGCGCCAACAAGCTTTCATCAGCAATCTCTGGGTTGAACGTAACGGATTTAACTACCTTTTTTGACCATTGGAACATCAGTTTTATTACCTAGCAGCGCGAACAGCGGATAATTGCGCCTCTCCATAAATATACTGCCCCAGAGCGTTAGCCTGCCGAGAGGGTGCAGCCAAATAAGCATTAATTTTGGCTTCCTTAAGCAGACGTTGAACATCTTCCCAGAAGAACTCACCACCCCCGCCAGTGAGAATTACATCAGTGACGCGCTCTGGCAACCAGGCTAACACACGGCTACAAATATCACGAGAAAACATCTCAATGAGATTAGGAAGAAAATCATCTAAGTTAGCGGGCTTGCTGGCGCCTTTGGGACGGTAGAAACGTTCGCCTTTAGGTTTGTTAACAGCAGAAATCAGCGCTAGAGATTGACTATCAGCTCCCTCAATTTCAGCGGCTACCATTTCATAAAATTTGTTCATCCCGAATTCTTCACTCTTAGAAGCGCCTCGGGCAAAGCGGAAGTTATCAACCATCAGAAAATCGATGGTTTGATGGCCAATATCGACAATCGCCACCGATATTTTCGTAAAATCGGGAACTGTCGCTCCTTTATTAGGTTGAGCCTCAGACCACAGCAAACTGCCGTAACCTTCTGGCATTACCCAAACCTTAGTTATGTTAAGTGATAAAGATTCGCCACGGAAATTTAACACATGGGGCCCAGTTACCAAGCTGGTCAACTGAGCTTTTTCTTTTTCAAATTGCTCTAAAGAAAGGAACGGCAGACCCAGTACGACTGCAATTTCGTCTTTGAGTTTGAAGTAGCCAGCACTTGCCAAAACTTTTACCAGTGCATCCTCTACCTTAGATTGGCCGACTCCTAGATTCGCGCCAAAGTCAGCTGCCAACTGACCAACAGCGTATCCACTACCTTGGTACTCTAGCCATAAATCCATTAAAGGGTCAGTAGCGCGGGATTCAAAAACGCCCCCGCGAACTTGTTCTATAGACATTTGTTTGACGTTGGCAGGTACAAACGCCACATTGTTTGGTTCGCGACTAACACAAGTCTTGGTGGAAGTTCTGCCTAAATCCACACTGAGAATGGTTTTTCCGCCGGGAACGTTGTTCGGCTTATTAACCGCCGCATTCATCGGGGTGGATGCCGATACTCTATTCATTGGTATAGATGCGGCATTCATTGGGGTGGCAGCAGTTGGTTGGTCTGTCATGAAAGCTCCTAGTCTTAGCTTAACTGTAAAAAGTTATCATGCTCATCTTACAAAAATGCGAGCTACGAGAAATTATAGGTTGCGTCAAGTGTAGCTAGAAATACGCCAAAATTTACTTCAGGCGATACCTTCTCTACGAGACGCTATTGGTTAGCGTAGCCAGTCCGCAGAACTGATGGTGGGCTTTGCCAACGCGAGGAAGGCGATGATTTGGCATAGTGTAGGCGAATATCGCACAGATGTAACGCCCTATTTCCCACCAAAAGCAGCGGTTTTTCATCTTCTAGTGCCTTGGCGCTGGCGCTTTAGTACCCAGACAACAAATAACAGAACTATACTCAAAAGCACAATTTTGGATACAACGGTAATGTACTTGTCCACAAGTGCATACTGACTACCCAACAAGTACCCTGAGAATGTTAACAAACCCACCCAAGCCGCACTACCTAGGGTTGTGTAAAATAGGAAAGGCAGCAAGGGCATATTGCTAATACCCGCAGGAACGGAAATTAAGGTGCGGACTCCCGGCACAAGGCGGCCAATTAACACTGCTTTGTTGCCTTGAGAGTCAAACCAGCGTTTCGCCTTAGCGATATCTTTGCTGGATACAGTCAGCCACTTGCCGTACTTGTCAGCCAAGGTTTTCAAGCGCTGTTCTCCCAAAAACTTACCAGGATAGTACCAGATAAGTGCGCCTAGTACAGAACCCAAAAGTCCGGCAAAAAACACGCCAATGATATTGAGATTGTCTGGCGTTGTCCTGGCTGTGAATCCCGCCAGCGGCATAATCAATTCTGAAGGGATGGGGGGAAAGAGGTTTTCTAAGAACATCAGCAGGGCAATTCCCCAATAGCCCAGGGAGTTAATGGTGTTAGTTATCCATTCAAGCATCGATTCAATTTTGGATTTTGGATTTTAGATTTTTAATTGGGAGAAAGAAGTTCCCATTCCCCATGCCCCTTATCCCCACTCCGTGGGGTAAACGAATTCCCCAGTACCTAGTTCCCAGTAAAGAGTCCCATTTTTAGTCAAAAGTTAAAAGGCAAAAGAATTTTCGACTTTTGCCTGGTTGGCTTTTCTTCTATAAAGTTGGGGATAAGGATTGCACTCTCTGTTCTGATTGCCAGTCTAATGGGTTCCAAACCCGATCTTCCAGAGCCATCTGCTCAATTAAACTTGCCAATCTTAGAGCTTTAAGAGCTTGTTCACCACCAACTGAAGGTTGATTACCACCGTGTACGCAGTTGACAAAATGTTCTAATTCTGCGCTCAGGGGTTGAATGTTACTGGTATAAACTTTCTCAATTAAACCATCTTGCCTGTAAAGCACTTGTCGATGGTCTGTGATTGGGTTGGCAGATGTTTGCCGATGAATCAAAATTTCATTCTTGAGGAAATCTGCTTCAGTGAATGAGTTTTTACAATGGGCAACAATGCGGCGAATTTTGCGATGAGTGACTTTGCTGGCCGTCAGAGTAGCGACAATGCCATTGGCAAACCCTAAGGTGGCAGTCACATAATCTAAATAACCAGAGTCTAGGGAACGAGTACCGCTAGCAGTCAACTTCACCACTGGGGAGGCGGCTAATTCTATAAGTAGGTCAATATCGTGGATCATTAAATCTAGCACCACCGAGACATCATTCGCTCGAGCCGAATAAGGACTCATCCGGTGAGCTTCTAGCGCCAGTACTTCCTCAGTTTTCAGCACTTGGCTCAGTTCTCTAAAAGCCGGATTGAAGCGCTCAATGTGACCTACTTGCAGGATACATTGAGACTCAGCTGCCGCATTTACTAAGGATTCAGCCTCAGAAATACTGGCGGCGATCGGCTTTTCAATCAAAACATGAATTCCGGCTAAAAGGCAGTTCATGCCAACGGCATAATGTAGGCGGGTGGGTACAGCGACACAAACTGCTTCCACATGGGGTAGCAGGTCGCTGTAATCTTCAAAAAAACGTACCTTGTATTTGCTGGCGGTTTCCAACCCACGCTCAACATTAATATCTGATACGCCGACCAGTTCAACATCTTTCATTGAACTCAGTACGCGGGTGTGATGTTGTCCCATGTTCCCCACTCCAATCACGCCTATGCGGATTGGTCGTGGCTGGTTGCGCTGTGTATATGAATTTGGTTCTGCCACTGACATGCTATCTTGCACTATTATCTCCTCAACCACCAAATTTAGAGACGCTGCGGTCGTTGGCCTTTATACTTAAATGCCATACGCGATCCGTCTAAAACCATCAAGATGGTAACATAGTGGTTCTATTTATGAAGAATTTCAAAGTTTATAATCAGTTCCCGTCATCGGGCTGTTATTTGGATGGACAAGTCTAAATTGAGCTATTGTTTGTCCGCTAGACAAAAGACAATTTGTTTTTTTATTGACTTTTAAAACTCCGTAAGACCTCAGTAGAAATTCCCAGCTATCAGTTGGGCAATTAATTACTGGGATAAATGTCCGATTGACACCATTGAAAATCAATCACTCTTTTTGTCAAAAAAATTACTAAATATTAGCAGAAATACGGTAATCCTGATCTTCAACCAGATTTTCTCAGGAATTGCCTCCCCGATAGCTTAAATAATTTATCCATAATTACGTTTCCACACTTACCACGAGGTTTTATGAAAGCTGTAATTCTGTTGTCTGGGGGATTAGACTCTTCCACAGTTCTATATCAAGCAAAGGCAGACGGTTGTGAGTGTCACGCCATTTCTTTTGATTACCAGCAGCGACACCGACGAGAGTTACAGTCTGCCCTGCTTGTCGCTCAAACCAATGGGGTGGTAAAACATCAGGTGGTTAATTTTGATTTACGGCAATGGGGTGGTTCCGCACTGACGGATGATGCGATCGCATTACCCCAAGAGCGTAGCCTAGATGAAATGTCTCAAAACATCCCTGTAACCTATGTCCCAGCCCGCAATACGATCTTTTTAAGTTTCGCCCTAGGGTACGCCGAAACGATCGCCGCTGAACGTGTTTATATCGGCGTCAATGCCTTAGATTACTCTGGATATCCTGATTGTCGTCCCGACTATATCCAGGCGATGCAGGACGTTTTCCGCTTGGGAACTAAACAAGGTCGCGAGGGACAACCAATCAGCATTGTCGCACCCCTGATTAATTTGAAAAAAACCGAAATTATCCAACTTGGTAACCAATTAGGAGTACCTTGGAAGCTAACTTGGTCTTGCTATGATGGTGGTGATATTGCTTGTGGCGTCTGTGATTCTTGCCGCTTGCGGTTAGCAGCTTTTGCCGAATTGGGATTAAAAGACCCGCTTCTTTACGCTGAGGACAAAAATTTTAAATTTTAAATTTTAAATTAAATATGATCCCCAGTCTCCAATCCCCGACTACTCACTGTGCAAGCGTCGGAGTTGAATTTGGTGTAGCCGTGGCCCAATGACTGACACCACGGTAAATTCGAGATTTTGATAGCAAAATGTTTCGCCTTTAGCCGGGATTTTCTGCATCTGGTAAAGTAAAAATCCCCCCAGGGTCTGGTATTCCCTCGTCAAGGGTAAATTGAGATGCAAAACTTGATTGAGTTCTTCCAGGTTGACCTGAGCTTGCACCAAAAATGTCTGATTGTCTAACATCTGGATCATGAGGTCATCGCTGCTGTCAGGTTCGCTGGAGTCGCCAATGATTTCGTTAATTACATCTTGGATGGTTACCAGCCCGACAATACCGCCAAATTCATTTACTACCATGACCATTGCTGGTTTCTCTTGCTGCATCATCGGTAATAGTTCACTCAAGGGCGTGTGTTCCGGTACAAACCGGGCCGGACGCATCCAAGGTTGGATCTGTGTCTCTAAGGTCAGCTTACCCACAGCTAAGGGTTTTGCTAAATCTTTAAAGTAAACAATGCCGCGAATGTCGTCTAAAGATTCACCAACGATGGGATAGCGCGAGTGACCAGTAGATGTCATTTCCTGGAGTAATGTTTGAAAGGTGGCTTCTTGGGGTAGAGCAACAATGCCAGTACGGGGAATCATTACATCTTGCGCTGTGACATCCCCGAACTCAAAGACATTATTCAGCAGTTCCCGCTCTGAAAGCTCTAACCCAGTGGATTCTCGTTCTGTAGAGATAATCAGTTGTAATTCTTCTGGAGTCACTGGTGGTCTCCAGCTTTGACCTGTATATTGAATGCCAAACAGTCGCAACAGCCAGCGGGTTGATTGATTGAGAATCCAGATGAAGGGGCTGAAAAAACGGACGATCGCTTTGACTGAAGGCCCCAAAAACCGCGCCAGCTTTTCTGAATAAAACATCGCCACTGACTTGGGGAATAATTCCCCTAAAACAATTTGCAGATAGGCAATCAGAAAAAAGGCGATCGGAATTGATAGAGAATGAGCTAGGAAGTTGGTTATTTTGATTGGTAAAGGCCAGGATTTCAACCAGGCATTGACCAACACAACAATCGTACTTTCTCCAATCCACCCCAGTGCCAAACTAGACAGGGTAATGCCTAACTGGGTTGTAGATAGCAACCTGTCAATACTGCGTTGCAGCATCTCAACGGCGATCGCTGGAATGTCCCCAGCCTGAACTAGCTGGTGAATACGCGATCGCCGCACCGTCACCATTGAGAACTCTGCCGTCACAAAAAAGGCATTGATCGCAATCAGCAGTAGCACTGACAACAATCGCAGCCCTACATCTGTCCAACTTAAGCTAGGAAAACCACTCACCGCCAAAGCTCGTGTAAAACTCACGCCCCTACTCTTTGATTTTGGATTTTGGTGAGGCAACGCGCAGAACTCTCTTGTTTCCACGCCACTTGCTTCAACTCTGGGAACCAGAGCAACGCAGTGGCTCCCCATGAGCGTGCCGTGCCTCTTGCTCTCTTTGGGAGAGCAACGCTTACAAAGGAGCTATCCACCATAGGCATCCCGTCAGGATACGCTAACGTGCAGCATCTCCGACAGGATTCGGCAAGGAGATCCCCTGATGTATTTTGGATTGAACAGCAAAAACCCCAATCACAAATCACAAATCGCTATCTTGTCCTCCTATCTTTCTACAGGAATATCTGACACCTGTAACTTCAATTTTTGAGCAGGATAATCCGTTAGCGCCAGAGAGATCTTTTTCACATCATCGAGTAAGGCTGAGGGAATGCTGACTGTACCTGAAAAAGTTGGGCCATTTGCTGGCAATTCCGCTGGTAAACCCTCTGTAATAGCACTCAGCGTTCGTCCTTTTTCATCTGTGACATCCAAAAAACTGTACAGGAAGCGCACAGAATCAGCACCTTTGTTCTGCATTTTCACTTTTAGGATTAAATCACCGCCAGAATAGCGAGCAGATTGCACAGATAGGAGCACACCCTCATTTTCGGCAGTAACCGGAAATCCTGGTAGGGGTTTTTCTTCAGCTACTTCCTTGGGCTTTTCCTTGGGTTTAGGCTTGCTGCTTTCTTCTTCATCTTCCTCTAGCTTTTCTGGTTTAGCGGACTTGGCCTTGCCATCGGTCCGTGACTTGACAATTTTGAGGATTTCCTCCTCTTTTAATAGCTCTATCCCTCCCTGTTGCGCGTTAGCTGTCTTGCTACTGGTAAATTTGGTTATGGGACGACCATCTGGTGTGGTAACACCTTTAAGTGCTGAACTCCCCATATTAAACCCCAACAACCCACTCACAGAACCTGCTCCCAACATCAGGGTTAACAAAATCAACGTTAGAAGTACAGTGGAATTTAGTTTCATCGCTGACAAGCTATTACAGAAGCATGCTGATCTATTTAAAAGTATTGAAGCGGTGTACCTCAATCCTTAAAGGAACTTAATCAATATTA
The DNA here is from genome assembly GCF_000317535.1 of Cylindrospermum stagnale PCC 7417. Lineage (NCBI taxonomy): Bacteria > Bacillati > Cyanobacteriota > Cyanophyceae > Nostocales > Nostocaceae > Cylindrospermum > Cylindrospermum stagnale. The sequence continues at coordinate 3,271,913 of NC_019757.1, read as the reverse complement.
GTCTGCAATATTTCATCGTCAAATTTTGTGTGATCAAAATCTGCTTAACTACTTTAAATTGCTCACATGCTGTGAACTTATGTTATAATCGAGTTGCTTATTCAAGCGTATTAAACGACTAACTCACGCTAATAATAGCAGTTTGGGACTACCTAAGGGTTGGATTCATCGACTCACATCTGCCCAAAAACCAACAAAATAAGCGCCCTTGGCCGATTGGGGAGGCGGCGAACTCATAATTCGTTTTCAGGCTGGTTCGATTCCGGCAGGGCGCACTAAATCATTAAAAACGGGCAATGTATCCCTTGTTTAACTCCCAATAATTTTTGGGAGCGAGCGAAACTACAGGATTACAAGCATTAACTTACTGAGTACTGAGTCTTGAGTCATAGGCTCAAGTTGGCCCGTTTTAGGTGGCGCAGGATGGAGGATGATGGTAAAAAAAATTATTACCATAAACTTCTTTCCTGGCCTTCTCAGAACTCAGCGCTCAAGAATTTTAGCGAGATTGTACAGTTTCAAACCGGAATTCAGTCCCGACTTTCAGCTTATCGCCATTGTAGCGCGGAGAAGTCAGCAGGGAAGAGTCGTAAGGATTTGGTAAATCTGGGCTGCGAAGATATGGATCATTGGTAGATTGCTGGGCAAGAACATCGCGATAGAGAGTGTTAACTAACTCAGCATCTCTGGCAATTTCATTTTCTGGGAAAGAGTTTTGGACGCCCGAACCGATTCCAAGTAGCGAGTCTAGCTGGCGTTTCGGGCTTTGATTTTCGTAGAAATTGCGATCGTACCTAAAATAAGCGTTCTCAAATGTATCATTCGGCGTTTGAGCATTTGGTGTTTCCATATCGGCAGATGCCACTGATGGAAACGCAACACTAACAGCTAGCAGCACCAATAAACCACTCAGGGATTTAAATTTTATACCCATGTTGATCACTCCTCAGTTTTTGGGCGAATCTTAACTTATGCTTAATTTCAGAACTCTGATGAGTTCAATCTTTGGTGTAGCACAACTTTGAATGTCTTGTAATGACTTATTCTACTGAAATTCTCAACCAATCAAATATTTGGGCAACTACTGCTGATTTAACTACCCTGCGCCACAATTTACTAGATTTATTTTGCCAGCTTGCTTATAAAGAGGGTGATTTTGTCCTTTCGTCTGGACAACGCAGTTCATACTATATCAATGGCAAACAGGTAACACTCCACCCCCAAGGCGCTTTAGCTGTAGGGCGGTTGCTGTTCTCCTTACTACCTGAGGATACCCAGGCTGTAGCCGGTTTAACACTAGGCGCTGATCCAATGGTAACAGCGGTGAGTGTAGTTTCTGTCTATGAAAACCGACCAATTCCCGCGCTGATTATTCGCAAAGAAGCTAAGGGACACGGAACAAAGGCTTACATTGAAGGTCCCACTTTACCAGAAGGTGCAAAAGTAGTGGTTTTGGAAGATGTAGTTACTACTGGGCAATCTGCTTTAAAAGCGGTTGAACGTTTGCGGGACGCAGGTTATAGTGTCACCCAAGTGATTTCCCTGATAGACAGGCTGCAAGGTGGAGCGGAATTATACCAAACTTCTGAATTACAGTTTCAAACTTTGTTTTCAATTACGGATCTTCAAGAAAGATATCGGCAGATAAATTGAGTTTTTTTTAACGCAGAGGAACGCAAAGAAATACTACGCGATCCTCTGCGTTAAAAAGAGATTTAACTTTGCGTTACAGGTTATGGAATATTTGTTTACTCTGATGTAAGTCGCTCTGCATCTATATTCCTCAAGCAAATTTATAATAAACGTCATCTAAAATCATGGTAAAATATTGTTGATTAGTTATTTGACTAATTAACTCAATGACTGAACTATTGACTCGTATTACGCAAATTCCTGATTTTTGAAGCTGCAAGCATCGCAAATGTCATAATTATGGCGAAAGACAGTGATTTCGTTGATTTAGTTTTTCGGCTAGGGATACCTCCTCAAATTCTCTGGCTGACCTGTAGAAACGTTACTAATCGTAATTTGCGTCAACTTCTGACAATTACCTTACCTGATACGCTGGATCAATTACGTCAAGAAGAAATGATTATGGAAATCAGCAACAGTCGGTAAACAGTTACTTTATCTCAAAGCGATTCCTACGGAGCGCTTCGCTATCGCACTCTTCACCACGATCGCTCTCCTCATCACAAGCGCAACCCCTCCATAAGCGATCGCCTTCCAGTATCCTCTTATTAAGATTCAACAATATCCAACTTTGTAGTTTGTATGAAGGCAATTACTTCATCACGTTCGTTTTGAGGAAGTTGAAAAAATTCAAGGGTAGCATTAAGATGAGCTAAAAATGAAGACCAATCATTTTCACTAATTTTCATTCCTTGATGAGAGGTCATCATATTGCGTCCAGTGTAGTACATGGGGCCTCCTGAACTTGCACACAGGAAATCAACTAATAATTGTTTTTCCCGTTTTAGTCCATCATCTCCTCGATACTGCCAAAAACGCCCTAGTTGGGGATCAGCTTGTAGGCGTGGTAATAAATTATCAGCAACTGCGGAAATAGCATCATAACCGCCAAGTCGTTCATAAAGAGTCATTTATTTAGTTCTCCTTCAATTATTAACAAACGATTTTATACTTTTTGGGGTAAAAGTGGCCAAGAGATAATTTGCCGCCATGTGAAGGCTGGAATCCCTGCTACAAAAGCGTGATCAAAATAAAATTGCTCTTAAGGACTTGCATAGAAATATCATACCAGCTATACAATTAACTTCCCAAAGAAACAGCTAAATAGTAATATTACGCAGTAAATACCTGATTTTAATAACTTAGTAAGCGATTCCTAGGTCGCGCTTCGCTATCGCACTCCTCGGCACAAGCACACTCCTAAAAAATCCTAGCTAGTTTAATCATTTTTCAATCTTTCTAACAATTCCTCACGCGATAAATTCCCCAAAGAAAGAAGTAACTGAGTGCGTTCTGAAATAGGAATTTGGGCAATCTTTTCAACCAAACCGGATAATTCAGAATCTAAAGTACCAAACCGCCCTTCCAGAAGACAAGCTATCATCAAAAGTTGCCCTTCTTGCTTTCCTTCTTGCTTTCCTTCTTGCTTCCACTCTTCCCGTTGTTGTAAATAAGCTGGTGATAGGTTCATAATCACTTCCTGTTCTTCTCTACTTAAATTATCTCTCAACTCTAAATTCTTGCGCCAGTCGGCTAAAATTTCTAACAAATTCTTTCTAAAAGGGTTCTGTTCTGGCAGTTCAGCCAATTCTTCTACGGCTCTTTTCTGCGTTCCTCCTTTCCCCAATACTCTCAACCATAAAGTATCTTCATTAACTGGTAACTGATGAATTGCGACTATTGCTGTTTTGAAAATATTCGGGAGAAAATAAACCCCTTTAACCCAATCTTCTTCATCAGCCTCTGTTCCCCCTAACCCTTGAATCATTCGAGATGAAAATGTTGGTGTTAAAATCCATAAAATGGGTAATTCAGCTTCAGAAATATTTCTGTTTTCCCGTTTAGACTTCCTTAATACATCGCCATGAACGGCATATAACTTGAGTAAACAACTGCGAATTTCTACTTCAGAGGGTGGGTTGCGAAAAGGCTCAAGCAAACACTGAGTTGTCGCCATTTTTCCTAATAAACCTAAAGGTAGATTCTCTTTAGGTTGAGGAGAAAATGGTTCAAACCAAACATCAATTTCTTGAACTTCACTTTTAACTTTTTCGCTCTTTCTGATGGTTCCTAGAGGTGCTAATAATTCCTCTAGATATTCTTTGGCAAATTGGTCATGGGTTTGACGAGTCATTTAAGTAATAAATTGATTTAGTGATTCCATATACTTTGTGCTTTTCATCTTCTGATTAATGTTTGTACAAACTTAAAGCGCAAACCCGTTGTAACATTTTCTTGCTGGCAAGGCTGTCAGCTTCAACCAGAAAATATTGAGGCCAATAGTCTATAAAAGAAGTGTAGGTTTTCCAGGTTGGATTAGGAGCCAAGTTTCCAGAGTTACAGGATTTGGTGTATGCACTTCTTTTCCTACCATTAATCCTGTAGTCAAATACAACAACTTTTATCTTGGGAAACTTGTCGTTATCGCTATAGAATCCATCTTCATTGTTGAGAGTATCGTCTACCAGCATCATTTGAAACCCAATACTGCTTTCGTTTAATTTTAGTGTTTCACCGCTATTGGTTTTACCAAAATCTACCCACCGTTCTTTGTTTATTTGAGCAATGACGGGTGTTGAAAATATAGACAGAGAAGAAATTGTGATAGCTGTCGCATATTTGATTAGTTGCATGATTCTATTGATCCAGATTTTTTGAATGGAGTTACTCAATTTAAATACACATTAGTTAAATATTATTTCGCAAATTGGTCGTGATATTAACGTGTTATTTAAGTAAAAATAAGATTTTTATATCAATGGACGATAGCGAAGTGCAACCTAGTAATCGCACTTTAACTTAACTTCCCCTTGTTGTATCTTAACTCACAGCGATCGCACTCCTCACCACAAGCGATCGCATTACTCAACCTAGGCATCGCGCAAAGACTATACTAACCAGTTATCTAAATTCAACGCAGGAACACGCTGAAATTCACGAGTATTTGCTGTTACAAGAGTTAGGTTAAGAGCGATCGCATGAGCAGCAATCAGTAAATCATTGGGGCCAATTGGGGTTCCGGCTTGCTCTAGGTGGGTACGAATTGCCGCATAATGCTGATCTACAGGTGACTCCAGAGATAGAACTGGGAAGACTTCAAGGATGCGTTCTACCTGCTTTACAAGTCGGGAAGAACTACTTTTAACTGCGCCAAACCGCAATTCGCACGCTACGATAATATTGGTACAAACGCTATCTTCCCCGACGGTAGCGATACGCTGGAACACCAACCCTTGAGGATGCCTAACCAAATCTGAGATGATGTTGGTATCGAGTAGGTATTGATAGGTCATTGGGCATGACTAAAGCGTAATATCGTCAAGAGGTAGTAGTTCTTCATCCACACTAGGAAAATCCTCTGTAATATCCTCTAGTGTAGTCAGCAGGGAAAGGAGAGAACCGGGACGAATGGGTTCAATAATTAATCGGTTTCCTTCTTTGCGTAACACAACTTCTGTGTTGGGTAAAGCAAATTCATGGGGAATAGTTAGGACTTGATTTTGTCCATTAGCTAAGAGAGAAACATGGCATGAGTTTGGCATACAGCGATATTCTGGGAATCCTAAAAAACTGTGAAGCCTATTTTAATCATATTGTACAGTGCGATCGCATTCCTCACCACAAGCACTGATTTGTAAGTTCGCTAATTTCACCACATCGCACTATCTCAACAACACAGTATTTTAAGTTACTTTTCTTCCGTCTCTAAATAGCTGTCAATTACAGCCATAATGTTAACACCTGTTAATTTAATATAATCATCCATATATTTTGGCAGCGGTGTCAGCAGTTCTTGAGTTGAAGAATAAGCTGGAAGCCAAAAATCGCTTTTTATATCCAATTCTTTCAATAGGCTTTTAGTATCTTCTAGATGCTTTTGCAGTAGATATTCATAAAGAAATTGTTTTCTAATACTATCTCTTTTGATTTCTTCTATATTTTGATGCCTTGCAAAATAGTCAGAATTATGATATTTAATATCTATGATATAAAAATGCAATTTTTTCAGAAAATCTGCAAATAGTTGATTTAGTTTTTCTACATTTCCTTTCATTTCTTGAAGATCTCTTTGCTTTGATCTTTTTCTAACTAATGAATCAAAAATAACATTATTATAAATATTTGAATTGTTACCGAAAACATGTTGAATTAACGAAGGTAAAAATTTTTTATAATCAATATCTTTTGTTTTTAAAGCCTGGTAAAATATATGATTTAAGCAGCGCATTCTTGTTAGTTCATCAATACTGATATCATTAATATCCCAATAAGAATATAAATTCTCTGCCAATCGCATATTGCTGTTAATAGTTAAAGTTTGAAAACAACGTTCACCACAAGATTGATTAATATCAGCAATTTTAATTGTATCCTCTATTCTAACGGTTATTTTAGTAGATTTTGTTTTTTTAATAGGTTCTGCGCGAAATTTAAATGTAGTACGATACCCATAGTCATCCCAATCCTTATCATCTTTATCGAGTTGATATTCAAGAGTAGATGCACTGGTTTTTTGATTTGTAAATAATGATTCTTTACGCTCTTTTCCACAAAATGAAATAATAACAGCATCAGGACGAAGTTTAGATTCTTTATCAGAAACAGAAGGATTATCAGTATCTTTTAATATAAATATTTTGGAAATGTCAATAATTTTATTACAATTATCCCATTTACTTAAAATTTTGTCAGACATGAATTGTTTATCCAAGTAAAGAATAAAATCAGGGTCTACTGTTTTAACTAAGTACGTTAAACACATTGCTTCCCAGATACTATAAAAATTACTAAATCCCCAGATTTCACCTTGAATAGAAGTATCTAATTCTCCAAACAAGAATTTCTCAATCGCTTCGTAAAAATCCCAATAATCACTATCTTTTATTGGAGTATAATTATCAATGCTTTCTAAAGCGTCTTTTAATTCATTAATGACTTGTAGATGATATTTTTCATTAAATAAACTAGATTCTGAACCTAGATACTTTTCTCTAAACCTTTCTGCTAAAGGGTTTATCTCAGGATTAATTTCTTGTTTTAATTGTTCCTTGATTTCAGCAAAAATATAACAATACATAGCAACTATATCAGTTGCATCAAAATGTATTTCTTTTCGGGGTAAATTCATAGCATCAATATAAATTGCACCATTATTTAGAAAAACAGCTTTGTTTAAATAACGGTGTAATTTACTGTAGTCTATTCTTTCTGATTTTCCTAATCTGCTAACAAGTGCGAGTATTTTTAATTCATCATAAGCATCTAATATGCTTCCCAAAGCATCAATTTTAGAATAAAAAATGTTCTTGCTATCGTCATTAGATGTAATTTCTGAACCGGTATCATCCTCAACAACTCCATCACGATCATCGGCTTTGGTAATAACTCCTGTTTTAAAATAACCCTTTTCGATACAGGTTTGTTTAAAAAGGTTCAAAACTCGATAAAGACGAAAAAATAAATCTCGCTTGCTGTCAAATGTGTTTAATGAACTGTCAGATTCAGAAAACCCTTTAGGGATATGAAAGATAAGTTTTGAACCTTCTTTTTCTATCCCTACAAAGGAATATTTAGTATTAACTTTGAGTTCTAAGTCTCCAAAATTTATCATTTTTCTTTAGCTTAAATCTTTTTGTTAGATAAATAAAAACTAATAAAAAGGTGTGTCATCAGAATCAGTGTCTTTAATATCTTTAACTTCTTCTGGTGCTATTTTATCTACAAATTCATAAGATAAATTAGCAAAATCAGCATAGGTAATCAACTTTTTACCTAGTAGTTCTTCTAAGGGTCGTTTATCTTTTGCAAAAACACTATCCCAAAGATAAAACATGAGCTTGTTTCTAATTGCTGAGTGTGTAATCTCATTGTTTTCATCAGCCTTTAAAAACCACCAACCAATTTGTTTATCTTCAATTCTTCTGATAGACTCATGCTTAGATTTTATAAATTCATTTAGTTTAATTACTAGACTAGACCAATAGTAAATAACACAACCATCATCAAACCACATAATTACCGTAATATCTTTGATTTCGTCTGGTATTTTACTTTTACTATTAGGTGCATCTATATATTCCCAATCCCAACGGCGTTTAAATGCACTATCCAGATAATAGATTGATTCATCTGATGTATTAATGGTAGCAATAATAGATAGGTTGTGTGGTATGGTAATACTACCATTTTTCAGATTTTCTAACACTCGCAACGCATTGTAATTATTATTTTCTCGTAGATATTTCTCTGCAAGATTAGTAACACTACTAAAACTACTGCTATCTAGTGTTATATGTTCATTAATAATTACAGATCCCATTGTTCTCCAAAGTCCAACTATCTCAAGTTCAGATAAATTAACTTCATAAGTTGACCAATAATCATCTTCTCTATCTAATAACTGAAAAATTGCTCCAAATATAGCAGCAGCATTACCCCTATTTAATTCATCTATAACTAAAAGAACATTTTCATTAGTACCATCAATTATTTTTTTATATGCTAAACCTAACGCCCGTAAAAAATGACCTTCATAAAATTTATATATTACCGAACTACTTCCATCAGTTCGTGGTAAAAGCTTGCCTACAAAATAAAAATAAGTATATTCTGGATGAAAAACTGTTTTGATTGTATTTTTTAACGATTGAGTTTGTTCATTCCACTCTATACCTAGTTCTTGCTTTGCAATTTCACGAACTTTATAGCTTTTTCCTGTTCCTGGACTTCCAAAGAGAATCTTCTGAATTGGTTTAATTTTTTGCTCATTTTCAGACATCGGTTAACCTCAAAAATTTTTAGCTGATTAATACTAAAAGTTAGGAAATTAGGTAAAAAAATATCTATGTCAGTTTTCCCTTGGATGCAACACGCGGTAGGGGCACAGCACTGCTGTGCCCCTACGAATGCTAGGTATTGCACACAAACTCCTAACCTCTTAACTTTTAAAAGTATAGCAAATATACTAACTTATTTAGTCTACAATAGTATCAGTGTTATAAACCATAAAATTAGCCTGCGAAGGCAGGCTTTGTTGGTGTAGCTCTAGATTTCTAATCTGAAGGGCTATAAACTCAAAAAAATCCCTTAAAAAATTAGTTAAATTTTTTGTTGAATAGTTGTTTAGCCTGGTCATAAATTTCGAGAGTGATGAGAGATATACTATTCTCTTGAGCATAGGTTTCAATTTTTTTGCGGGCAAAAGGACGGACAAAAAAAGGAATGTCTTTGAGTTTAGCTTCGGCTTCACCAGTCCATTTAATTGGTTCACTCATTGATTTTTAGGGTTTAATTTCAATATAAAGATTTGAATTGGTGTACAGTTACCCTTGACATTAATATCGTTACCAGGTTCAACCCAGTAACGATATTTAACGGGAACTATGTTAGCTTTGCGCTACAGGTTCCTTCGCCAAAAACTTCTCCAACTCAGTCAACGCATCTGCATCAACCTTGGTTTGCATTGGGCAGAATTTCGGCCCACACATCGAACAAAACTCAGCGGTTTTATAGATGTCTGCTGGTAAAGTTTCGTCGTGATATTCCTTGGCTCTTTCTGGGTCTAAAGATAACTCAAATTGACGATTCCAGTCGAAGTTATATCTAGCTCTAGAAAGTTCATCATCTCTGTCTCTAGCACCAGGGCGATGTCTAGCAATATCCGCTGCATGAGCTGCTATTTTGTAAGCAATTAACCCATTTCGCACATCTTCAGCGTTGGGTAAACCTAAATGTTCTTTAGGTGTGACATAACACAACATCGCTGTACCATACCATCCAGCCATAGCTGCACCGATCGCAGAAGTGATATGGTCGTAACCGGGGGCAATGTCTGTCACCAAGGGGCCGAGGACGTAGAAAGGTGCTTCTGAACACTCTTCCATTTGTTTGCGGACGTTGAACTCAATTTGATCCATTGGTACATGTCCGGGGCCTTCTACCATGACTTGTACATCATGTTCCCAGGCTTTGCGGGTGAGCTTTCCGAGGGTTTTCAGTTCGGCTAATTGAGCTTCGTCTGAGGCATCATGGGTACATCCTGGGCGCAGGGAGTCGCCTAAACTGAAGGAAACATCATATCTTTTAAAAATCTCAATGATGTCGTTGTAGTGGGTGTATAAAGGGTTTTGTTTATGGTGATGCAACATCCACCGCGCCAAAATTCCGCCACCGCGAGAAACAATACCTGTAAGGCGGTTTCTGACTAATGGTAAATGTTCAATCAAAATCCCGGCGTGGATGGTTTGATAGTCTACCCCTTGCTGGGCGTGTTTTTCGATGATGTGGAGAAAGTCGTCGGCGGTGAGATTTTCAATTGTGCCGTGAACGCTTTCTAAAGCTTGGTAAACTGGTACTGTGCCAATGGGTACGGGTGAAGCTTTAATAATGGCGGTGCGAATTTCGTCTAAGTTTCCGCCACCTGTGGACAAGTCCATCACGGTATCAGCGCCGTATTTTACCGCTAGGTTCAGTTTATCCACTTCTTCCTGAAGGTTGGAAGAGTTGGGGGAAGCGCCGATGTTGGCGTTGACTTTACATTTGGAGGCGATGCCGATCGCCATTGGTTCTAAGTTAGTGTGATTTATATTTGCAGGGATAATCATCCGCCCCCGCGCTACTTCATCACGAATGAGATCCGCTGGAAGGTTTTCCCGCTGGGCGACGTAGTGCATTTCTTCAGTAATTACACCCTGACGGGCATAGTGCATTTGCGAAACGTTGCTGTGTCCACGTCGCTTGTTGATCCATTCTGTACGCATATTGAATTCCTCAAATAAACAGCTTCCCTCCGCTGGTATTACCCAGACTCAGGTGTTAAGGGTTTGATCTCAGCCTGGTTTTTCAGGCACCCCTAGCATGGTGTAAATTCTACCATTTTCGTTAAATGAGGGGGGACGGCTGTTAACAATATTTTTTGTCTCACGCAAAGGCGCTTTCGTCGCGAAGAATAGCGCAAAAGGAGTTGCGGGAGATTCAAATATTAGCAAGGATAGATGGTTTGCAATATTTTTCAATTAGGGATTTGGCATTTTCTCGACGTTCGCCTGTGAATAAATTAAATATTATTTCTTCGTTCTGAGAATAAAGGTGTAATAATCCAAAGTCTTTAATTCGTGAATAAAGTAATGGAACGCCTGCTAATTTTAGTAAATGTAATTTTTTATGATCACGCTTTTAATCAAACCTCATCCGGGTTAACCCCCAACTCCCGCAACCTTTCCGCCAAACGTGCAGCTTTTTGCTGTTGCTGTTCTAACTGAGATGTTAATTGCTGCGTTTTCTCACCACTATGTAACAACAAATTATCCTGTGCATCCCACCAACGTAACCAAGGCGCTTCCATGTTGTTATATTGCCCTTGCCAAATTCCTAATTCAACACCTAAAGGCGCAATTGGATAGTTACCTCTTTCGTTGGCTGGTACTGGTTGATAATGACCATCTACTAAGTGATAAACTTCTACTTTGGCTTTATTTACTTCATAAATCCCATAAAACGGTACTCTGATAGCTTGCTCATACACCCAAAATTTACCGTTAAGCGGTGTATTATCTCGCTCTTCTGAACCATCGCCAGAAACAAATTCTAAGACAATTAACGGGGCGATATATTCTTGCCACAATACATAAGAACGCCGAAATTTACCATTTAACATTGGTGGCACATTTGGCACATAAAACCAATCTGGTGCTTGGGCACCTCTTTCTGGGGGGTCAGTTAAACGCCAATAAATACCGCAATCTTGACCAATAGCGTACTGTCCATCTGGATGTAGTTGTTGCAAGACGCTGTTAATAGAGTCAGTCAGCAGAATACTTTGGGGGTGTTCTTGAAAATTTTTCACGAAACTACCGTCTGACTCTGGTAACTCTGTGTGGTCGGGAAGATGAGTAATATCTAGTTTAGAAGGTTTAGCAAGAGTCATAGAACTTGGGGAATGGGTTAAAGACTCAATTGCATCTATTCTAGCCGTGCCATCAAACAGGCGGGACGCCTGTTCTACGAGATATTTGGGATACTCTAAATTATGGTAGTGTGGGGCGATCGCCAACTCTCACCCACTCCTCCCCATTCCTCAAGCAAAATTACTCTTAAACTAATGACCAATGACTAATGACTAATGACTAATCGATATATTATTTTTCATAAACCCTACGGCGTTCTCAGCCAGTTTACCCAGGAAACTCCTAAACATAGCACCCTCAAAGACTATATCCAGATTCCCGATATCTATCCTGTGGGGCGTTTGGACTGGGACAGCGAAGGGTTACTATTGTTGACTAATGATGGTCAATTACAGCATCGTCTTTCTAATCCACGCTTTGGCCACAAACGTACTTACTGGGTACAGGTGGAGCGTATTCCCGATCAAGATGCGATCTACAAGTTACAAACAGGTGTAGAAATTCAAGATTACCGCACTCGACCAGCCCAAGTTAGACTGTTGTCAGAGGAACCGGTCGTAGGTGAGCGTACCCCGCCGATTAGATTTCGCAAAAATATTCCCACAGCTTGGCTGGAAATGACTTTGACAGAGGGGAAAAATCGCCAAGTGCGGCGAATGACTGCGGCTGTAGGTTTTCCAACTTTACGATTGCTCAGAGTGACCATAGCCCACCTGCAATTAGATAGCCTACAACCTGGTGAGTGGCGCGACCTCACCCCCTCGGAAATAAAATTGTTGCATATTAGCACCCAATCAACCCCCATTGGTGGGCGTTCTAGTTAGTAAAGATTTGTCTGAACTGTTTGGACTGCAATTTCAGCACCGACAGTTCAGGGCTACTAAAAACCCACACTGTATCTTCAGGTCAGTGTGAGTAGTTTACAATTAATACTGCCACCAAATTTCCTTGGTGAAACCACAATATCTTGTAGGTCTACTGTAGGCAGGGATGGCCTATTGTGGCACTTTGGATCTTAGTGGCTAGAAGCACCTTAGAAGGAAAATTAAGGAACTTCCACTATGCTAATTTGCCCTGATTGTAAATTTGAAAACCCCGATAGTAATAAATTCTGTCAAAACTGTGGCACCTCCCTAACTCACAAAGTTTGTCCTGAATGCAGTACAGATGTAGCTTTGAACGCACAACATTGTCATAACTGCGGCGCGGAATGTGGCACAGTTTGGTGGGCGATGATTGCTCAAAAAGCAACTTGTGCAGTTTCCGAACCAGGGAAGGTGACGGTAACTGTAGGCGGAGGAAATGAGGAAGTTTTCACCCGATCACAATTCTCAGTAGGTTCCTATTTAGACCAAGAGCAGCGTTATCAATTATTAGAACCGCTACCTACTCCAGCGGATATTGCCACCAATACGGAGGTAGGGGTGAGAGTCTTAGACTGCCAACCGTATCAAGTATCACCTATTGAGGCAATGCTAGAAAATGAACCCAAGGGGCTGATCACCCCATCAGTGGGTGCAAATGGAATTCCTAGTTTGGCTAAAGCTTATATTGGCTTACAATCAGAAATTCAACCAGGTATACCGCTGATTCATGATGCATGGCAGCAAGGTGGTATGCAGGTGGTACTGATCGAAGACCGCTCCTATTGGCAGCCTTTACTCGATCTGTGGCAAAATGAGACAACGAGTTCGTTACAAATTTTACACTGGTGTTATCAGATGACCCAACTCTGGGCGGTACTGGAACCAGTGAATTGTCGTCAAAGTCTGTTGGAATTGTCGAATCTGCGATTAGATGAAGACCAAACGCTGGCATTACAAAGATTGTATGTAGATTCATTGAATAGTCAGCCGAATAGTGAGTTAGCAACTTCTGCTACAGACAAAATAGCTGCTGTGGTAGAACAACCTTTAACTATCAAGGCTTTGGGGCAGGTTTGGCAGACACTATTTAGACATTCCCAACGCACTCAATTTGGTTCTGTTGTGCAGATGTTGGAGGATTTGGAACTTGGTGAGATTGAGACGCTGGCGCAGTTGCGATCGCGTTTGGAAGAAATAGCTACAGAACTAGAAGTACCCTCGATCCCAACTACTTATCCCACAGAGGAGAGACAGACTGCTGTGCCGACAATTCTGCAATTAGATGATCAGCCAGACGATACCAGTGGCAAAAGCGATGATCTGCCAACCATTGTGCTGTCAATGCAGTTGAGCAGCTTGGAAGATGCTGGACGCACTGATGTAGGGCGTCAACGTCGTCACAACGAAGACTACTTTGGCATTGAAACCAAAATTAACAAGCTGGAATTGCCCAAAAGTCGAGTCTTGCAAGCCCATGGTTTATATATTCTCTGCGATGGGATGGGGGGACACGCTGGCGGCGAAGTTGCCAGTCAGTTGGCAGTCACTACACTACAACAATACTTTCAAGAACACTGGACTTCCCAGCAATTGCCAACGGAAGACTGCATCCGGGAAGCGGTATATTTAGCTAATCAAACGATTTACAATCTCAATCAAAAAGACGCCCGTTCTGGAGTTGGGCGCATGGGTACTACCCTGGTATTATTATTACTACAAGACACTCAGGTAGCAGTCGCTCATGTGGGAGATAGCCGTCTCTATCGTCTGACTCGCAAGCGGGGACTGGAACAAGTCACAGTAGATCACGAAGTCGGTCAACGGGAAATTGCCAGGGGAGTAGAAACGAGCATAGCTTACGCCCGCCCAGATGCTTACCAACTCACCCAAGCCTTGGGCCCCCGCGACGAACATTCGATCAATCCCGATGTGGCGTTTTTCGATATCAACGAAGATACGCTCATGCTGTTGGCATCAGATGGTCTATCAGATAATGATTTACTAGAAATCAACTGGCAGACTCACTTAGAACCTCTGCTAAGTTCTGGCGCTAACTTAGAACTGGGCGTCACAAACTTAATTGATTTGGCGAACCAACATAACGGTCATGACAACATTACAGCTGTAGTTATTCGGGCAAAAGTCCGCCCAAATCAGGAAAGCTTGAAATGAAGGCACTGACATTTGAGCTATTCAAAATGCAGATTAAATTTTTTATTGGCATTTTGATTCACCCCAGGGAGAAACCCCTAGTCCTCGTACCTCTTAGTTTTTAGGTTGTATTGTGGTTACTCTGACCCTGTTAGAAGCGCAACAAAAAACGCCGCTCAAGCAGTGGTGCTTTGAGAATTCCGCTGTGATTCGCATTGGTCGAGCAGCGGATAATCACGTAGTTTTAACTGATAGTTTGGTTTCTCGATATCATCTAGAACTTAGGCAAGTCGCTACTGTTAACAAGGGCGATTCTTGGCAGGTGATTAGTCAAGGCACAAACGGCACCTTCCTCAATGGCATCCTTGTGATCCAATGTCCTCTGCCAGATAATTCATTGCTGCAACTGGCACAGGGAGGGCCGATACTGCAATTCCAAATTCAAGAGGTAACAGCACCAAGCAAATTACCGTGGCAACAACTCCACGGGGAAGCGACATCCGCTAATACACCAATATTCTCAGCGCAGAGCTATGCAACTTCTGCCAACTTTTGTACCCACGAAGGGAACTCCCCAGGGAATCTATTTTGTATCCACTGCGGTCAACCCCTGTCGGTGCAAAAGACGATTCGCCACTATCAGGTGTTGCAAACCTTAGGACAGGGAGGTATGGGTACTACCTATTTAGCCTGGGATGCAGTAGGTTTAATTGCGGGACAGCCGCAACTCCTAGTGCTGAAGCAGATGAATGCTGATATGGCTAAAATTGCCAAGGCCCAAGAATTATTTGAACGGGAGGCATATACCCTCAAAGGACTTAACTATCCAGGAATTCCCAAGTATTACGACTTCTTTGTCGAAGGGGGCAAAAAATACTTGGCAATGGAATTAATTCACGGTCTAGATTTAGAAAAACGTATTTACAGCACTGGGCCGGTAACGCCAAGCCAAGCGATCACTTGGATGATGCAAACCTGCGATATCTTAGGCTATCTCCATAGCCAAGATCCACCACTAATTCACCGCGATATTAAACCCGCTAACCTGATGGTGCGAATTTCTAATAATCAGATAGTGGTGTTGGATTTTGGCGCTGTCAAAGAAACTGGCACCGCACCTGGCACCCGGATTGGTGCAGAAGGTTACTGTGCTCCTGAACAAGAACGGGGACAACCTCTGACACAATCAGATTTGTATGCCATTGGCCCAACATTAATTTTTTTGCTTACGGGCGAAAATCCTTTCAAGTTTTACCGCCAACGGGGGAAAAACTTTAGGTTTGATGTGGCAAAAATTCCCACCATTACGCCTCAGTTGAGAGATGTTATTGACCGCGTCACAGAACCTTTGCCACGCGATCGCTACCAAAGCGCTAACGAATTGGCTATGGCCTTAGCTGCTTGCCAATAGAAGGCTTCAGGGGTGAGGAAAGGATGAAGACATGATCATCCTTTCGGTTAGCTTCCCGTTATCCCTCTTCATCCCAAGTTTCTACTGCGAGTAATTCACTAATTGGGTCTTGCGTACTAAACCCAAAATCTAACAGTTCCTGTTTCCAGTGCTGCCATTCATTACCGTAGAGCAAAGCAATTTTCCAAATGCTGTCGGTTGGCTTGATAATATTCGATTCTACGAGTGATTGCACATTACGCTGCAATTTCACCATAGGGTGAATCACTTGCTGAGTCATAACGTCGATAGAGTTCAGATTTTGTTTGGTAAATGCTTAATCAAAACTGCTTTCCGTCTTGCAATGGTTACCGATGCGTGGTTGTAGTTTGGTAAAGCTAGTCTTAACTATCTAACTATACCATAACTAACTCTACTAAGTAGCTGGAGAATTCGGTTTTGTACGGTAATTACCACCACAAAACCCTAATCTTGCCAAGCAGTCATCGCGGAAGCCGAGTCAAAGAGTGAATCGTCCTAGAGATTGCAATCATAGCGCGGGTTGGGACGAATTGGAAAATTTTCTTGGTTTTGGTGAGTAAAAATATCTGCGCTTTCTGAAAAACCTATTCATTCAATGGCTGTTTCGCCGATTTGTGACCAACGAGCAAAGTTGCAATGGCAGGAGAATTATCTAGCGTTTATATAAATTTAAACGCCACACAATATTTACTTAGCGCAAACATCTGGGATTAGGCAAAATCCTCACAAATATTTATATAAATTTCATATTTTCTGAAATAATAAAATTATTTATGACTGGGCATAGAGCATTGCTTCTGCGCCCTATGCCCGATTATTATCTGTCAATATGCTTTAAATGATAATTTCTTGAGGGTTGTGGGTATCCTCATAACAGAAGGATTGCTGCAATATAAGTATTTACCGCAGCAACTATGAAAACATGGCAATTTCAGGTGATAATTACTTAGTTAAGCGCGGTAAGCAGATTGATCAGAAGAAAAGAATCGTAACATATATTTCCATCGTGTCTTTTGGTGGTTCAATGTTGTTTGGAGGGTTTTATACCATAAAACAATCTTGGGAGCAGCCTCGTCCGCCTCAGCAAGCAGCTATTCAGTCTGTTGAAACTGAATTACAGAAACAGGTAGAAGGTTATGAGTTGGTTTTGCAACGAGAACCAAATAACCAATTGGCGCTGGAGAAACTGTCTATCCTCCGGGTACAGATGAAAGACAACAAGGGTGCGATCGCGCTAATGGAGAAGTTGGTTAAGCAACATCCTGATAGGCAGGATTATCAGACTATTTTGGAGCATGTGAGGAAGAAAACGAGAGAAGAAGCAAAGTAAGCAAAAATCCACAGCAGTATTAACTAATTGCTCTGATGTTAATTTAGGTTGTCGAAAAAGAGTTAGTAGTGGTTTGGATTGGATATTTGAGCAGGTAGAAGAAGCGATTACTTTAGAAGATGACTATGTACCTCATCCGACTTTTTTCCGTTACAGTCAAGAATTATTAGAGAAATATCGTGATGATGAACGCATTATGATGATTTCGGTTGATAAACTGCCAATTTGAACACCAAAGAACCGAACATAGTTATTATTTTTCTCTTTACAGTCATATTTGGGGTTAGGCTAGTTGGAGACGTGCGTGGACAAACTATGATGATTCAATGCAACTATGGACAGAATTAAGAGATAATGATTGGCTTAATGATGTCTTGCCAAATGAGCAGGCAGTTGCTTACTGGTCAAGAATGTTTCAATGTGTTTATGATGGCTTTAATACTTGAGATTATATTTGGCTGTTTACCCTTTGGGCTAATAATAGCTTAACTATATTACCTAATGTAAATCTAGTTTCTAATATTGGTTTTGGCTCTGGTAATCTCACAAAAAGTTTTAATGGTTTTTTAACTAATACGGCAGTAGTTCAAATGAAATTTACTCTTAAAGATTCTCCTATGATTAATCGAAATGTTCAGGCAGATGATTTGACTGAAGAAACAATCTTTAGTGGTGGAAAAACGAAATCGGTTGTTATTGAAACTCCTCATATATCTAAGGAAAAATTAATAGAATATATCAACAGTAACAAAAATACTGAAGTCCTTAATCTTATTAGTTCTACAAAACAGCCAAGTTCAAGCTATTACTATCTCAAAGCATTAGCTGAGATCAGATTAGATTATATTTCTGAAGCCAAAAATTCTCTTCGCTCTCTTTTAGCAAAAGTACCCAATCATATTAAGGGGAAACAGCTTTTACAAGAAATTACTCAAGATTCACAAAAAGAAGTTGAAGCAATAATTCACCAAGCTTTAGAAAGTTTTAATCAAGGGGATAAAATCAAAGCTCTCCGTTTAAGTGAACAAGCTGCTACTTTGGGTATTTTTGTACCTGGATTACATTATTTAAGAGCAATTTTTAATGGCGCTGTTGCCAGATATGAAGAAGCTCTGGAAGCAGCTAAACAAGAATTAGAATATAATCCTGAGAATATTCAAGCACAACAACAGGTTGCATCACTAACCGAAGCATTAATTAAACCGAAAAAGGTCAAGATTCCCAATGAGCAAAGGACATGGAATACAGCCTTACCCTATGATTTAATGATGTCAATTCAAAATAGCCTTCATAATTATTCTTATCGTGGTGTACCAACACAAAAAAATCCCTTTGATTATGCTATCTATCCTGTCTTGATTTGGAATCTAAAGCCTCGCACTATTATTGAAATTGGCTCAAAAAGTGGTGGTAGTGCCTTATGGTTTGGAGATTTATTGAACAATTTTGGGATTGAAGGTCACGTTTACTCTGTGGATATTGTAAAAGTGACAAAATATTCTCATTCTAATGTTACATTTATGGAAGGAGATGGTCAAAATTTACAAGAAATTTTTTCTCCAGATTTCTTAAAGCAATTACCTCGTCCTTTATTAGTAATAGAAGATGCGGATCATTCCTATCAAACAAGCAAGGCAGTTCTAGGTTTTTTCCATCCATATCTTGATCAAGAAGAATATATCGTAGTTGAAGATGGTATTATTTCCGATATTGTTCAAGATAAATCTTATAACAGTGGACCCCATCAAGCATTAAAAGCTTTTCTGGCTGAATATAACAACGAGTATGAGATTGATGGTGAATATTGTGACTTTTTTGCTCATAACTTGACTTGGGCTACTAATGGTTATCTGAAAAAGCTTACACCAGCAAATGTTAAATCTTTAAATTTATCTAGTTCAAAAGAATTGGCTCAGAATAATGATTTTATTACAAAAGCAAATCACGCTTTAAATAATAATCAACTTCAAGAAGCCTTTAAAATCCTAAATGATGCCAAAGCTTTAAAACAGCCAATTATGGGGCTAGATTACTTAAGGGCAAAATGTTTTTTGCAAATCCAACAACCTGGCGATTCTATTCAAGCCTTGTATGAAGAGTTGCGATATTTTCCCGAAAACAAGCAAGCTGATAATTTACTCAAGCAATTATTAAATCAATATCCTCAATTTGTATCTAGTCATATTCAAGACTCTGAGTTTCAAAATTTATATGGGTTAGTTCAACCTTATACAATGCTCAGTGAGGCGAGACTATATTCACTATTTACGCTAATCAAAAGAATTTGTGTGGAAAATATCCCCGGTAACTTTGTTGAGTGTGGAGTTGCAGCCGGAGGTTCAACAGCCCTTGTAGCCGCAGTGATTAAACGCCATACCAGACAACCTCGTTGGGTTTATGCCTTTGACTCTTTTGAGGGATTGCCAGCACCGACAGAAAAAGATAAATCTAATGGTATTCTGGCTGAGGTAACGGGATGGGGTACAGGTACTTGTGCTGCACCAGAAGCTAGTGTGAAGGAAATCTGCAATAAACTGGGTGTTGGTGATATTGTCCAGGTAGTTAAAGGTTATTTTGCAGATACCTTACCGAAAATGAGAGATCAAGTAGGGATGATTGCTCTTTTACATATGGATGGTGATTGGTACGAATCAACTAAAACCATTATTAATAATTTCTATGATCGCATTTCTAATGATGGATTTGTGCAAGTAGATGATTATGGTTGTTGGGAAGGATGTCGTCAAGCCTTACATGAATTTGAAGCCGAGCGTCAACTTGAATTTGAGCTTCACCAAATAGATAGTACAGGAGTTTGGTTTAATTGCCCTCACAAATTTGCCATTAATCCAGTGTTTGGAACCTCATTAATCGAAGAATTTGACCAAGATGATCCTGTGAAGTACGGTATTCAAAGCCAGATGTCGAAAAATGAGCGGTTTCAACTTTATTACGCAATCCGTAACCTTTTACCAACTAATTCCTCTCCTTTGAGGTTTGTGGAAATAGGCTCTTTTGCTGGAAGTTCCTTATTTTTGAATCAAAAGGCCCTAGTCAGAGAGCATAATAATGTAGAAGGATGGGCGATTGATCCAGGATTACACCCCCAATTAAAATTAGTATTGGATAACTTACCCTCAGAGATTACTCATTTGAGAATGTTTTCCCATGATGCTTTAGCTCAATTACAACAAATTTTTGAGCGAGATGGCAATTATCCACCTTATATCTTTGTCGATGGCGATCATTCTTATGAAGGTGTGAAAAAAGATATTATTAACTATTATCCCTTACTTGCTCCTGGTGGCTTAATGATTTTCCATGATTATTTACCTCCCCTGGATGAGCAAAATAGCCAATCAATCCTTTTTCATCATGGAGGAAATGAACCCGGTATCAGGCAGGCTTGCCAAGAATTAATAGAAAATACTTATCATTGCGAAATTATCGAAGTACCTTTGTTGTATCCTGATGATCCAACTCAAACTCAAGCCTATTTACCGATTATTCCGGGAGTATTCTCTTCTCTAAAAATCTATCGTAAACCTAGTAATTAAAGTAAAAAATTAAGGTTCCATGATTAAAGTTCTTCACATTATTGATTTCTTGTGTCTTGGTGGTGCTGCTCGCTCCATGATTGCCATTTCTAAATATTCTTCCCGTTTAGATGAGCATTTTAAACATCAAGTTATCTCCCTAAAGGAAGCTGATCCTATAGCAGTAGAATTAGCTGAATTAGGAGAGATGGAATTTCTTGATCCAGTTGACGAAATTGCTCGTAATCAACTAATTGCTGAAGCAGATTTAGTGCATATTCACTACTGGAATAATCCCCAGACGTTCTCATTTCTGCATTCAGAACTACCTCCTGCAAGGTTAATTATCTGGTTTCATGTGTCGGGAGATAGCGCCCCACAGGTGATTACTCGTGATTTAATCAATTATGCTGATTTTGCTATTCCTTGTAATCCCCATTCTTATGACTTACCTGTAGTGCGACAATTAGCACCAGAAATAAGACAAAAAAAAGTTGGGATGGTCTACGACGCGGCAGATTTTGAACGAGTTAAAAATGTTCAACCCAAACCACATGATACTTTTAATGTTGGCTATATGGGAGCTTTAGCGTTTAGTAAAATGCACCCTGAGTATATCTCCATGAGTGCTAAAGCTAATATTCCTAATGTTAATTTTATTCTCTGTGGTGGTGGAGATATTGATTTATTACAACAACAAGCCTCTGATTTAGGAGCATTATCTAAATTTGATTTTCGTGGTTTTGTGGAAGACATTAGCTCAGTAATTGCTGAATTTGATGTCTATGGTTATCCATTGTGTGAAGATACCTATGCTGCCGCAGAATTAAATTTACAAGAAGTCATGTATGCCGGAATTCCTCCAATTGTATTTCCTTATGGTGGCATTAGAAAATTAGTCATAGATAACTACACAGGTTTGATGGTTGATAGTGAATTAGAATATAGCCAAGCCTTAGAATATCTTTATCACAATCCCCAAGAAAGGTTAAGACTAGGCAAAAATGCCAAGCAATACGCCGAGCAAATATTTGGCGCAGAAAACGCAGCTAAACAGCTAAATCCCATCTATCACCGATTGATGGAAACACCCAAGAGAACGAGAAAATGGAGTATTCCTGTTGATGGTAGTTTGTTAGATGAACCTGTATCTCTCCTTGATATAGTCGACATTCCTGCACAGTTTGAAGGTGCAAAAATATTCATTGAGTCTATAGGAGATACCGCATCCCAATTTATTACAAGTTTAACTTCTGAAGATATTAATCAATTATTTACTGCTGACGAAAAAATAGCTAATTCTTCTACTCTTTTAGGATTAGGAGAGGGTGGAGTGCTTCAATATCTCCATCACTATCCCAAAGATGGTTATTTAATGTTATGGGTAGGGTTAATCTGTGAAAGTCTAGGAAAAACCTCAGACGCAATGAAACTATTCATAGATGCGATTAACTTTGGTTGTAATCATTGGCGTGGATTTTGGTATTTAGCCCAAGCAGCAGAGCATCTTCAGGAAACCTCTGTAATGCAAGAAGCCTTAGATAAGCTAAGTAATATTGTGCCTGACTTTGCCCCTGCTCAAGAGATGAGAGTAAGATTACAAACACTATTAGATTCGGACTTTGATTTATCTAGTTTCACTCTTAGAGAAATTAACTTAATTATCTTCCCTGATTGGTCACAACCAGAAGATGAACTAGGGTTAGAGTTAACAGAAATTATCAAAGCATTAGCTAGTTATCCTCAGAGTTCCAATACTACCCTACTAATTAGCATAAGTAGCATTGATGCTGAAGAAGCAGCAATGTTTTTATCTAGTGTTAGTATGAACTTACTCATGGAAGAAGATTTAGATATCAGTGAAGACTTAGAAATTGTTCCAGTAGGAAATTTAGCTGCTACTCAATGGGAAAGTTTGTTACCTCGTATTCATGGCAGAATTATCTTACCTAATGAAGATCAACAAGCTTTAGAAAAAGTACCAGTTGGAAATCTAAAATCCTATGAATTAGATAGCTGGATGAATCAAACCTCTACTTCGAGTTGAACAAAATTTACAAAATTAAAGTTTGTTTGCAGTGAGCGTTTGAATTATAAATTGCTCACTACAAGCAGTTAAACCTATTTAAAATTACTTACATAAAATTTCCCAAGTGGAACCAGGCAAATTAATGAACCAAACAGAAGAATATATGTTCGAGTCCTTGGTTATAACCCCAGGTAACATTAATATTATAATCTTCCCTGATTGGCAACAAACAGAAGAGTCACTGCTTTTAGAATTAGAACAAGCTATAAAAGCTGTAGTAAATCATCCTGATAGTCATCAGATGAGATTACTAATAGATACAAATGGTATTGACATAGAAGAAGCTAATTTCCTTTTATCTGCTGTGGCTATGAATTTACTAATGGCAGAAAATTTTGATATGACTACTGAATGCGAAATTTCTCTGCTTGAAGGTTTAAATGAACTTGAAAGAAAGAATCTATCCAGTTTTATTCATGCCCTAATCATTTTAACACATCAAAATCTGCAAGCATTAGCACTATTTGAAGCAGAGAAAATTCCAGCTTATGAGATAGAAAATTTTAGTAATGTACAACTAAGTCAATTAGTTTTTGATTTAGGTAATAAATTATTCCAAAAGGGAAGATGGCAAGCAGCTATTGAACAATATCATATATTGATGCAAATTCACTCAATAGATGTAGAGATTTATTGGCAATTAAGTCAATGCTATAGAAATTTAAATTTGCTAGATGAATATTTCCAAATACTCGAAGAAGGAATTAGAATTTACCCCACAGACCCAAGATTACATTTTTCATTTATTATCGATTTGCGGCGTCATGGACTCAATCAAGAAGCAATTATAAAGGCAGAGAATGCTTGCCAGTTATTACCTGGTGATTATACATTTCAAATACTTAAATATTTAACAGTACCCACAATCTATGACAACCAAAAAGAAATTAAAATTTATCGCCAGCGATATACTCAAGGGCTACAAAATTTAATTCAACAAACATCTTTAAACAGTTCAGAAGAAAGAATTAATGCTTTAGCTGGAATAGGTAGATTAACTAATTTTTACCTCTCTTATCAAGCTCAAAACGATGTGGAATTACAACGCCAATACGGACAGTTAGTACATAAAATTATGGCGGCTAACTTTCCGCAATGGGTTGTACCTTTATCTATGCCGAAACTTCAGCCACAGGAAAAAATCCGTATTGGCTATGCGTCTCATTACCTAGATTCTTATAGCGGCACACTTTGGTTAACTGGCTGGCTACGCTACTGCGATCGCCAAAATTTTGAAATCTATTGTTACTACACAGGAAACGAGCCTGACGCAGTTACTCAACAATTTCAAGATTATAGTGATGTTTTGCACCATATTCCTCATAATTTGTTAGCAGTCTGTGAACAGATAGTTGCTGATAAGCTGCATATTTTAGTTTTTCCCGAAATCGGTATGGACGCGCAAACC
Source organism: Cylindrospermum stagnale PCC 7417 (assembly GCF_000317535.1). Taxonomy (NCBI): domain Bacteria; kingdom Bacillati; phylum Cyanobacteriota; class Cyanophyceae; order Nostocales; family Nostocaceae; genus Cylindrospermum; species Cylindrospermum stagnale. The sequence continues at coordinate 3,247,504 of NC_019757.1, read as the reverse complement.
ATGCAAATGGCTGGTCTGCGACTTGCACCTGTGCAATGTGTTGCTTGGGGACATCCGGTGACTACTGGTTTACCAACTATTGATTACTTTTTATCCAGCGAGTTAATGGAAGCAGAAAATGCTCAAGAACATTACTCTGAAAAATTAATCCGCTTACCTAATATTGGCGTTTCTTACCCCAAACCTTATATTCCACCAGTGGTCAAAAACCGCTCAGATTTTCAGCTACTAGATGATGCGGTTATCTATTTATCCTGTCAAGCGCCTTTTAAATATCTACCGCAGTACGATTTTATTTTTGCGGAAATTGCTCTTCGTGTTCCTCAAGCTAAATTTGTATTTCTGCGTGGAACCTTATTAAAACCTCGTTTGCAGCGTGCTTTTGCTGATGTCGGACTCAATAGTGAGAATTACTGTGTATTTCTCAGCATTCCAGAACGGCTAGACTATCTGATGATTAACTTACTTTCAGATGTTTATCTGGATACCTTCACCTGGTCTGGTGGGAATACTAGCCTAGAAGCGATCGCTTGTCATCTCCCCATTGTTACCTGTCCAGGGGAGTTTATGCGAGGTCGTCACACTGACAGCTTCTTGAAAATGCTGGGGGTGACAGACACCATCGCGCAAAACGAAGCAGAATATATCGAAATCGCTGTCAAATTAGGACTAGACCCTGCTTGGAGGAGTAGTATTGTTGAAAAAATGAGCCAAAATTGCGATCGCCTTTTTGATGATAAAGTCTGTGTCGCAGGTCTCGAAGCCTTCTATAAACAAGTTGTGGAAACAAGCTCATCAAGTTCGTAGTCAGCACTTTAGTGCTGATTTAAAGATGAGGACTTAAGTCCTCACTACAAGCACAAGGTTCGTAGTAAATTCATGTACGAATATCGTAAACTCACACCAGAAAAACAAGCTGAACTAGTTCAATATCGTCTAAATAGAGGCTATCCACCACACTCACCACCACATCTAGTCAGAGATAGACCACTTTACCTGTTGACTGCTGCTTGTTACGAACATCAGTGTTATATACACTCTGAATTTCGCCGGCAGCATCTGCTAAATATGATATTTGATATGTTTGGTAATAGTAATAGTGTAAGTGAAGAAATCAGCACTGAAGTGCTTACTACGAACTTAAGAATTTGTGGTTGGGTGATTTTGCCTAATCATTATCATTTGCTAGTTCAGGTTGTAGATTTTGATGAATTGAGTGAATTATTTCGCAGGATACATGGTTCTATTTCACGTCAATGGAATTTAGAGGACAATATCACTAAACGAAAAATTTGGTATTCTTGGAGTGATCGAGCTATTCGCTCTGAACGACATTACTATACGACTCTTAATTATATTCATTACAACCCAGTGAAACATGGTTTAACTAAATCTCCGTATGACTGGGTTGAAAGTAGTGTTCATTGGTATTTACAAACTTGTGGACGGCAATGGCTGCGTGATTCTTGGGTGCAATATCCGGTGTTAGATTATGGTAAGAATTGGGATAATTTTTAATGTTCGTCTTAATGTTTGTAGTAAGCACTTCAGTGCTTTCTTCCTACTCTTTTGAGGACTAAAGTCCTCACTACGAACTTGAGCGTGTTTGCCACATTTGCTCGTAGGCTTTCTCCATTTCACGGGTAAATTGTTTACCGTTCCACAGAGGGGCTGTTTGTCTTGATTGTCGCAGTTTCCCAGCAATTTGTTGTCTTAAACCAGCATCTTTACCCAAGCGCACACCCCACTCTACATACTCTTCATCTGTCCAAGCAAGACCTTCTGTTACACCTACATTCATCATCATGGTGTAGCTGTTACGAGACACAAATTGCTCTCCAACTCTGGTTACTAAGGGGATACCCATCCAGAGTGTTTCTAGGGTTGTTGTTGCTCCGTTGTAGGGAAAAGTATCTAGTACAACATCTGCAATTGCTAAATTAGCTCTGTGGACAGCTTCAGAGGGGTCTTGAGGCAAAAATCGCAGCCGGGAAGAATCTACACCTTCTTCTTCAGCTATTTTGTAGAAAAACTGTTTAATTGCTTCTTCGTCAGCGTCTCCTTTAATTAAGAAGTAACTATTTGGTACTTCTTTAATTATTCTCATTTGCCATTTTGTGGTTTCTGGATGACGTTTATATGACCTTTGGCTACTGAGGTAGACGACAGCATCACTAGGAATATCTAAATCTTGACGACGCAGTGTAGGGATACCGACTTCAAAGCCGTCAACGGCTATATAAGTCTGGGGTAATCGCCAGATTTTTTCTGTATAATAATTCTGGGCTGAATCTGGTAATACATAAGGGTCAGCAATAAAGTAATCAATTGCAGGTATACCAGAGGCATCCCAACCGAGCCAAGTAACTTGAATTGGTGCCGGTTTTAGTGACATTACGGCACAACTAATATCTAGAGTGATGCTATCTAAGTCTATTAGAATATCGATATCATCCTCATATATTTTTTCGGAAACCTCTAAAACTGTTATGCCTAATTTATTAGCTTTATCAGCTTTATTTACAAACCATTCTTCTGCAAATTGATCAACTGGATTATAGTTGATCAGATAAGTGTAAATTTCAAATTTATCGCGGTTGTGATGTTGAAATAGCCAGCGTGCTAACCAACCTACAGAATGCCTTTTTAGAACATAAGATACATAGCCAATTTTTAACTTTTTATTATAAGTTGATGTTTGTCGATAATTAATATTACGCTGGGAATAACGCTGAAATGGTTGATGATATATAGCTTGAATATTGTTCTGGCAAATTGCTGCTAGTGGATTATGAATTTTTCTAAAATCTGATGGGTTATCCTCAATGTGAGGTTTAGCAAAAGATGGTGTTAATAGAAGTAGAGTTTTTGCTTCATCTAAGGGAATTGGCTGGGCTGTGATAAATTCTTGTCGTAAAGCTTCCAATTGTTGGCTTGTTGAGCATATCTCTTCCCAATATCCACCAGCAGTCAACAAACCTCTTAGCACTAGATGAGTAGCAAAAATTTGATCAACTAGTTTTGTAGATAAGGAAAGACATAATTTTGCTTTTTCTATACCTAGAGCATAATTTTTAGCATTTTGATAAAAAGTAGCTAAATGCCTTAATATGTCTAATAATGTCTCTGAGTTAATTGGCGCTTGGTTTAAATATAATTCTAAAAGACTTGCGGCTTTTGCTGGCTGTGCAAATGTGTGACCGATTTTCATCACAGCGGCGGAAAATATATCAGCAAAATCTGGCGTAGTGATAACGTAGGGTAAACAAGATTGGATAAAGTCTATAGATTCTTGATTTAATGGTGGAGTATTAAAAATTTGCTGTAAGACTTGCTGTAATAACTCTAAATTCAAAGCTACAAAGTTTTGGGAATTTAATAATTCAATAATTTCAATATACTCTAATTGTATTTCTTCAAAATTGTCTATTTTGAAGGAAAGGTGCAGAAGTTTTAAGAGGTTATTTATATCGTAATTATTAATTTCTTTGATGTGCTGACGAATTGCCCAAGCGAGAGAATATTCTTCTAGATTTTCCCGTCTTTCTGCTTCTAGTTGTAAAACTTGGGTTAGTTCTTGCGTATAAGTTGGAATATTTTCTTCTTCTACATCTGCTAATGGCAGCATCCAAGTCATTTGCGCTTCTATTTCTTTTTCTTGTAAAAGCAGCATTAAACCTAAATGCCAATAGTGGGAAATTACATCGGGTTCAGATGCTATTGCTTGTTCATATAAATTGGCGGCTTGTTCGTATTGTCCTGCTATTAGGTGCTGTTGCGCTTGGGTGAGTGTATTTGGAGAAGTTTCGGTGTTCATAAGTGGGTTGATATAATTAAATATAAAATAAAAATTTTGTTTTTAGTGAGTGATTTCTCGCTTTAGCCAAGAATTTTCAGGACTGAAGTCCTTACTACAAGCTTTATTTTAATTCTCCTACTTATTAATATGAATACCTTCAACAAATACTAAAAAAGGTGGGTATAATTTACCCACCTGCGAATAATTTTGCTGGCAAAGTTGTTGCCAGCAGATTGATTACTTGACTTCTTTTTGGTTACCACCAGGATTAATCACAGTAGCACCACCCGTCGTAACCACAGCTGCATCAGGTATTTGGGTATCTGCGGCACCGTCGGTTATGGGGGTGAGAGTTTCGGTCAAAGCCGTTAATGTGGTTGATTCTCCAACACCCGCACCTGCTGTTTGTCCAACAGTTACAAAACCACCGTAGCCTTTGAGAACAGGAGCTGCGGTAGAGGGTGTTGTTGGCACAGCTTTAATAGATGCACCTTTAGCACCGTCGAATGTACCACCAAGGTTGTAGGTATAGTTTGCTGTTTGTGTTTTGATACCCAATTGTAGTTGGGAAAAATTAGTTTGGTTAGTAACGAAGGTTGGATTTTCTAAAATATAAGCTTGTTGAGCGCGGTTGACAGAACCTGCGTAGGTTTTTGCTTCTGAGGCGCGGGCTTTGTTAGCTTGGTTGAGGAAAGCGGGCAGAGCAATAGCTGATAGGATACCGATGATGATAATAACAACCAACAATTCGATTAGGGTGAAACCCTCGTCGTTTTTCTTTTTGTTGAGGATGTGTTGGAGGAATTTGGCTTTAAGTTCAGTTTTCATAGGATTTTTCCTTGATTTTGGGGCAGTGGGAGTGTTTCTCTGCTTCTAGGGATAACTTACCCAAGTGCGATCGCTTTCATATCACCCCAGCAAAATTTTTTTTACCCAAATATTTAACAGTATTTTTACTTGTATAGCGATCGCACCAATTTAATAGGTTAAAATCTTTACCCAGAAAGGGTTTTATCCGTTGCATATCTCCCTATCCTTTGTTATGGGGGTGGACTCAGGTGGTAGGATGGGTTCTTAATTGAGAAGTATTGAGAAGCGACTGGCTCAGGCACAACGTATACTCTCATGAAAAATTTATTCAAATTCCGGTGGCCAGAGTTCTGATACCGCCAGTTCCCAACCTGGGAGCAATTCTGGTAGTGTGAGCGTGTCGCCATTCTGCAACATCGTTGGAGTTTGGTTTGGTCGGTAAACTGTTACTGTCAATTTGTCAGGGTCAATTAAGATACCAACTGTAGAGCCAAGTTGCAAGAATAGCTGAATTTTTTCTTCTAAAGGTTTAATTCTGTCTGATTTAGATTTGACTTCAACCATCAAGTCTGGAAGCATCTCGACAAAGTCGCGCTTGGTCTTTTTGAGTCGGTCAGCTTTAACAAAAGACACGTCAGGCGCACGGAGGTTTCTTTTTTCTGAGTCTTCTATACTCGGCAAGATAAATCCGGCGCTAGAACCAGTTACACGTCCTAGTTTGCGTGACATTACCCAGTTATTCAAGAAGGTACTCAACCGAGTAGTAATTTCTTCTGACTCGTAATCTGATGGCCCCATAACTATGATATTCCCTTCTACCAACTCCATTTGCCATTCTGGATGCTCGGTTTGTAGTTGCTCTAGGTCTGTAATGGTGAGGGACATAATACACCAAAAAACACTTCTGTATTTATCATAAGTGTGAATGTCTATTGACAAGATTCCCGACTTCTTAGAGAAGTCGGGAATCTAAGCCGATCGCATTTTGCTATGCTATATTAAACGTAGTCGTTATGAGTTTATGTAATCGTCGTGACTAACTCAACAGTAGAAAACTTGGTAATTATCGGTTCTGGGCCAGCAGGGTACACAGCTGCTATTTATGCCGGACGTGCTAATTTGAAACCTGTTGTTTTTGAGGGTTTCCAAGCGGGGGGTTTACCTGGTGGACAATTGATGACAACGACGGAAGTTGAGAACTTTCCAGGGTTTCCCCAAGGCATCACCGGGCCGGATTTGATGGATAACATGAAGGCGCAGGCGGAGCGCTGGGGGGCTGAGTTATATACTGAAGATGTGATCTCTGTTGATTTGAGTCAGCGTCCTTTTATTATCCGTTCGGAAGAAAGGGAAGTTAAAGCGCACAGTTTGGTGATTGCAACTGGTGCGACTGCGAAGCGTTTGGGTTTACCCAGTGAACATGAATTTTGGAGTCGGGGGATTTCCGCCTGTGCAATTTGCGATGGTGCAACACCAATTTTTCACGGTGCAGAACTGGCGGTGATTGGTGCTGGTGACTCGGCGGCGGAAGAGTCAATCTATCTGACGAAGTATGGATCTAAGGTAAATCTGTTGGTACGCTCTGAGAAGATGCGGGCTTCTAAAGCGATGCAAGATCGGGTTTTGAGTAATCCCAAAATTCAGGTGCATTGGAACAGTGAAGTTGTGGATGTGTTCGGTAATGGACAAATGGCTGGGGTGAAAATTCGCGATCGCAATACAGGCAAAGAAACCGAACTCCACGCTAAGGGTTTATTTTATGCGATCGGTCACACTCCCAATACGTCTTTATTCAAAGGGCAAATCGAATTAGATGAGCTGGGTTACATTGCCACTAAGCATGGTTCTGTAGAAACCAGTGTTGAGGGTGTTTTTGCCGCTGGCGATGTTCAAGATCATGAGTTTCGCCAAGCAATTACGGCTGCGGGTACTGGTTGTATGGCGGCGATGTTGGCAGAACGTTGGTTATCGTCTAACGCTTTAATTCAAGAATTTCATCACCAGCCAGACGCCGCTGTCAATGAGTTAAAACCTCAGCCTGCCAAGAAAACTGAAGCGGAGGAAGCTGCTGGATTTGATTTGCAAGCGACGCGCCATTCTGGGGGTTATGCGTTGCGGAAATTATTCCACGATAGCGATCGCTTAATCTTAGTTAAATATATCTCTCCTGGTTGCGGCCCATGCCATACCCTGAAACCAATTTTAAATAAAGTAGTGGATGAATTTGACGGCAAAATTCACTTTGTGGAAATTGACATCGACAAAGACCGAGATATTGCCGAAAACGCTGGTGTGACAGGGACGCCAACGGTGCAATTGTTCAAAAATCAGGAACTGGTGAAGGAAGTTAAAGGCGTTAAACAAAAGACTGAGTATCGCCTGTTGATTGAAAGTAATCTTTGAGTGGGTAGGGGCAGAGTTACTCCGCCCCTGTAGAATGGTCAGCGTATCTTGCGTCCCGCAGACTTTCTCATGACGATCACAAAACGGCGATTGCCGTCATTTTTACGCTTCGCTGAAAATCCTAACCTTTCCCAACGGTTGATGCTGATTGGGTTAGGTATTACTTTCTGTTTCATCTTCCTGGCGTTCTTCTCTCCCGTCTTTCAGACTTGGGGATGGCTGCAAAATCCCAAAGATTTTCTTTCTAACTCAGTTCACGAACCACCCTCAGCTAAACATTGGTTTGGTACGAGTCGCTTGGGCTATGATGTATTTTCCCGTACGGTTTTTGGTGCTCAAGCTGCACTACAAGTGGTGATTTTAGCAACAGCGCTGAGTATGCTGATTGGTGTGCCTTTGGGCATGGTGAGTGGCTATCTTGGCGGTAGATTGGATAAGGTGTTGCTGTTTCTGATGGATAGCATCTATACTCTCCCAGGACTACTACTTTCGGTGACACTGGCGTTTGTAGTTGGGCGGGGAATCTTCAACGCTGCGATCGCCATCAGCATTGCTTACATCCCCCAATATTATCGTGTTGTCCGCAACCACACAGTCAGCGTTAAAACCGAAGTATTCATCGAAGCAGCGCAAGCAATGGGCGCATCTACCTGGGTTGTGCTGTCTCGATATCTATTTTTTAACGTTATTCAAAGCGTACCCGTACTATTTACCCTTAACGCCGCCGACGCAATTTTGGTTTTAGGCGGTTTAGGCTTTTTGGGACTGGGACTTCCAGAAGAAGTGCCAGAATGGGGACATGATTTAAAACAAGCCTTGGAAGCACTACCCACAGGCATTTGGTGGACTACCCTTTTTCCTGGTTTAGGGATGACATTCATGGTGGTAGGGTTATCACTATTGGGTGAGGGGTTAAATGAATTTGTCAATCCCCGCTTACGGCGAGAAAATGGTGTCCGGAAATAGTCATTAGTCGGTAGTTATTAGTTATAAGTCATTGAAAAAACAACGACTGACAACGGGCACCGAAGATCAATTTCATCGTCTAATAGTTGTATTTAATACAGAGAGATTTGAGTGAAAGATAACATTTCTTTAATTGCTGCTGCTGCTGGCGGGTTCATGCTTTCCGTCGCCCTTTCTGGCATATTAAGAGGTACACCCGTAACAGGTTGGCAAGAGCAATCGAGTTTCAGTTCATACCCAGTAGCTAATTTGCGGGTTATTAGTAATCACAGATAAACACAGATGCACACAAATAAAAAATATAGCTGTTTTCAGATCAGTGAGGTACAGTTTTAAATCGCAGAGTCTGTAGGGGCTGGGTTTCCCCGCCCTCGATTGTATTTCATTCGACCAACAATCGCTATATCTGTGTGGATCTATGTGCTTTTGTGGTTTGATGTTTTAGAGAAAGAATTGGAATTGGCGATAGTGGTGGAAGTAATTGGCATTGATTTAGGGGGAACAGCGATTAAGCTGGGGCGGTTTGCACCTGATGGCAGTTGCCGACAATCTTTAACTGTGGAAACTCCCCAACCTGCAACACCAGCGGCTGTTGTGGCTGTGATGGTAGATGCGATAGCTCAAATTGACCCAGAAAATCAAACTGTTGCCATTGGTGTGGGGACTCCGGGTCCCACCGATGCAGCAGGGCGGATTGCCCAAGTCGCCATTAACTTGGCAGGATGGCAAAATGTCCCCTTGGCAGACTACTTAGAAGCCAAAACTGGTAAACCTACCATTCTCGCTAATGATGCTAACTGTGCCGGGTTGGGAGAAGCTTGGTTAGGTGCCGGTCGCCGCTTTCAAAATCTCATTTTGTTGACTTTGGGCACTGGGGTTGGTGGTGCGATTATTCTCGATGGCAAATTGTTTGTGGGACATCAAGGCGCTGCTGGGGAATTGGGTTTAATCACCTTAAACCCCGATGGTCCGATGTGTAATAGCGGTAATCAAGGCTCTCTCGAACAGTATGCTTCAGTTACGGCAATTCGTCGCCGCACTGGCAAGGAACCAGCAGAATTGGGCGCCCTTGCCCAAGCAGGAGACATTAGTGCCTTGACTTTTTGGCAAGAATATGGTAAGGATTTAGGTATTGGCTTGTCTAGCTTAATCTACGTCCTGACACCACAAGCGATCATTATTGGTGGCGGAGTGAGTGCCAGTTTTGAATTTTTCTTACCAGCGGTTACAGCAGAAATTGAAAAACGCGTTATACCTACATCTCGCATGGGCTTAGAAATTTTGCCAGCAGAGTTGGGCAACTCAGCGGGAATGGTTGGTGCTGCCAAGTTGGCATGGCAGAAAGTTAATTAGGCGCTAAAATCTTCCTGAGATGATTGATAACTGACTCAGACGAAGTTAGGTTATCAACTCAGCATTCTCAGGATAAAGAATACCCAGTTGCCTGCTGAACATATTGCAAAACTTTTTGATATGATTCTGGATTATTTGTCGGGTTGATGATGATGGGAATTGTCACGTCTGGCAACCAAAAAGTTATCCTGCCGTTCGCTTCATAACAAAAAGAACTGATGCAGGTCAGGTTAATTACATATTCATTTCTGTCGTAATTGATTTTTACCCAGTGAGCATTCTCTAATTCCAATCCCTCTACACGTTCTAGATATTCGAGAATTTTTTGATAGTCTTGCAAGTTATTTTGCGGGTTAATCACTATTGGCATGGTACTATCAGGTAACCAAAATGTAACTCTGCCGTTCTTTTCGTAACAAAAAGTATTAATCCGGTCAAAATTAACTACATATTCTTTCCTCTCGTAAAATAACTTTACCCAGTACGCCACAAAGTACCCTCAAAATTGACCACATAATATTTCCTCTTATAAAGTAATTTTACCCAGTAAGGCCCAACATTTTCTCGAATTCTGAAGTTTACAGATAATTCTCATTTAGTGAGTAACAAAAGTTATAAGGGAAAATACAGTGCGCTAATTCAAAATTCAAAATAGGCATTTTGAATTTTGAATTTTGAATTTCTTAGGAGACTTCCACAGGTGTTGGTGTACCAGTAGTGGAGTGAGTACGGGATATGGCGGCTTGCACGAATCCTTTAAATAAAGGATGAGGGGTATTAGGGCGAGATTGAAACTCTGGATGAAATTGGCAAGCCAGAAAGAATGGGTGCTTGGCAAATTCGACAATTTCGACTAAGCGCCCGTCAGGAGAAGTCCCACTGATCAGGTAACCAGACTTCAATAAGAGATTGCGGTAAGCATTGTTAAACTCGTAGCGATGGCGGTGCCGTTCATAAATCACTTCTTTTTGATATAGCTCAAATGCCAGTGTGTTGGGGAGAAGATGACAAGGATAGAGTCCCAAGCGCATTGTCCCGCCTAAATCGACTACATCTTGCTGTTCTGGCAACAGGTTAATCACCGGATCGCTGGTATAGGGGTCAAATTCGGCACTGTTAGCGTCGATTAATCCCTCTACATTTCTGGCCCATTCAATCACGGAACATTGCATTCCCAGGCACAAACCTAAGAAGGGGATTTGGCGATCGCGTGCGTATTTAATCGCCGCGATTTTACCATCTACTCCCCGGAGTCCAAAACCGCCAGGCACCACTACACCATCAACACCTGCAAGATAGTTTTCGGCGGCTTCAGTTTCCAACACTTCTGAGTTGACCCACCGCAAGCGGAGATCGCCATGAGTCGCGATCGCGGCATGGCGGAGGGCTTCGACTACAGAGAGATAGGCATCGCTTAAACGCACATATTTGCCAACAATGGCAATTTCTACAGGGTACTTGGGACTATACAACCGCTCTACCATAGTTTGCCACTGAGATAGATTTGGCTTGCGTTGTTCCATTTGCAACAATTCTATTGCCCGCTCTGCCAATCCTTCCCGTTCTAGAATTAACGGGACTTCATAAATACTGCTGGCATCTTGGGCAGTGATGACGCATTCTGGCTGGACATCGCAGAATTCCGACATTTTTTGCTTTAGTCCCACAGGTATGGGGCGATCGCTCCGACAGACTAAAATATCTGGTTGAATACCAATAGATCTAAGTTCTTTGACAGAATGCTGTGTCGGCTTAGTTTTCATTTCCCCCGCAGAAGCAATCCACGGTAGCAGAGTGACGTGCATATACAGCACATTCTGCCGCCCCACCTCTTTGCGTAACTGGCGAATTGCTTCCAAAAACGGCAGTGATTCGATATCGCCGACGGTACCGCCGATTTCTGTAATTACTACTGAGGGATTCGTTTCTTTAGCAACTCTGACAATCCGCTCTTTAATTTCATTGGTAATATGGGGAATTACCTGGACAGTGCCGCCATTATAGTCACCCCGCCGCTCTTTATTAATCACTGATTGATAAATCAAGCCCGTGGTAACACTATTCAAGCGAGACATTGAGGTATCAGTAAACCGTTCGTAATGTCCCAAGTCCAAATCTGTTTCTGCACCATCTTGGGTAACGAACACTTCCCCATGCTGAAAAGGACTCATCGTCCCTGGATCGACATTAATATAAGGGTCTAGTTTGAGAATCGACACGGAATAATCCCGCGACTTGAGCAACCGTCCTAGACTTGCTGCTACAATGCCTTTACCGATACTGGAAACAACGCCCCCAGTCACAAAGATAAACTTAGTCATAGTAATTTCAATTTCTAGCAACTTCTAAAAATACAACCCGTCGTTTGAGGGATGGAGTGTCAAGTATGTGGATGCCCAGAAAGTAGCTTCCCATACTGCGGTCTAAGAACCGATAATGCCTGAGGCTAGGGCTGGGTGAATCTGCTTCACGAATGAATCTACTTGCTCTTATTTGATCTATTTGCTGCTTGTTTTCATTCTTCATCCTTGATGCTTCAACCTTCCTTGGTCATTGTGCCACAGTCACTCTTATGAAATATTCTGTGATTTTGCTGTGAAAAATTTTTTAGTATTATCATTATTCAGCTTTCTGATCACCTCCTCGGTTGCATTGTCACAATCATCTCTTTTAATAGTTTTTCCTCCGCCAAACTACCAAACCAGTACGGAAAAAATATTTTTTATTGGCACAGCACCACCAGATGGACAAGTTATCATCAATGGTAAGCCAATTAACCGCAGCAAAGCTGGTCATTTTTCCCCAAGTTTCCCCTTGCAGTTGGGAGAGAATCGCTTTACAGTGCGCCATCAAAATCAAGAAGTTCAGCTTCAGGTGACAAGGCTTAACACTCAGCCGGAACTGCCACAGGAGTTAGGCTTCGCGAAGAATTCTCTGACTCCAACCGCCGATATTGCCAGACTACCAGGGGAATTAATTTGTTTTAGCGCTATTGCACCCCCTAAAGCCAGTGTCTCTGTTAAACTGGCTAATCAAATTATTGCCCTTGCACCCCAACCACCACAGGCACAACTGCCAAATAATTTCGCTGCCCTTACGGGGCGAAATCAGCCTACTGCCCAGTCTAGCGCAGGAAAGTATGAGGGTTGCACTACCCTTCAAAAACCTGATCCTGATGCCTTCAGCCTAATTATCGGTAACAACATTATCTCCGGTGCTTTTGCCCCAGATACCAGCAAAGAAGTAGATTTGGGACAACCTCAGTTTCATCTGACACTCAATGGCAAAACTATCACTCAAACAGGTTCTGGTAAAGTTAAAATCCTTTCACCTGAGAAGTTGATAGTTGCTGAGGTGACTTCAGACTCAGGCGTTGCTCGCACTGGACCAAGTACCGATCATTCTCGACTCACACCCCTACCTCAGGGAACAAGGGCAACAGTGTCAGGGAAAGAAGGTGAATGGTTGCGCCTAGATTATGGCGCTTGGATTAACAACAAAGAAACCCGCATTCTCCCTGGTGCGGTGCCACCACAAACCGTAATTCGCAGTGTTGGATATCGTTTGAACCCTGGTATAACAGAAATACTTTTCCCCCTACAAGTTCCCGTGCCCGTGAGAGTAGAACAAGGCGATCGCACTTTCACTCTCACTCTCTACAATACCACTGCCCAAACAGATACTATTCGCCTAGATGATAACCCCCTAATTTCTCGTCTAGATTGGCAGCAGGTGGCTCCAGGACAAGTAAAATACACCCTTAATCTCAAAAATTCTCAACAGTGGGGATATAAGCTGCGGTACGACGGTACAACCCTGGTGTTAGCTTTGCGTCATCCGCCTGCTATGGGGCACAAAAGACGCAAGCCTTTAGCTGGTATTAAAATTTTACTTGATCCAGGACATGGCGGTAAAGAACCTGGTGCTAGTGGCCCAACTGGGTATTTAGAAAAAGATGTCAATTTAACTATTTCTAAGTTACTGCGTGACGACTTGGTGAAACAAGGGGCGACGGTGGTAATGACGCGGGAGGAGGATAAAGATGTGTCGCTGGTAGAACGGCAGGCAATAATTAGTCAAGCAGAACCTGCGATCGCACTTTCTATTCACCACAACTCCCTACCCGATGATGGTGATGCCGAAAATACCAAGGGATTTGGCAGTTTTTGGTACAACCCCCAAGCCCACAACCTAGCAATATTTTTGCATAACTATGTAGTCAAAGACTTAGGCAAACCTGACTACGGTGTGTTTTGGAATAACTTAGCCCTCACTCGTCCCACCGCTGCACCATCGGTATTGCTGGAATTGGGTTTTATGAGTAATCCTGATGAATTTGAGCAGGTGATCAACCCCCAGGAACAGAAGAAAATGGCAAAGACTCTCGCTGAGGGTATTACTGAGTGGTTTAAGAGTGTTAAATAAAATTACGGCTGTTTTCATGAACAGTCAGATCCCCGACTTCTTAGAGAAGTCGGGGATCTGAGACAAATAAAATAGGATTCCTAACCTTTTTTCAGGCTGTTTATATACTTTTTTGGTGCTTTAGGGATGCATCCTAGCCGTAGTGTGCGTTAGGAAACGCACGAACTAAAACACAAAAACTAATTCATAGCGATTGTCTGTACCGTCATTGTCATACAAATACTCTGCAAAAATTAGTTTGACAGGTGTTTTAGTCATAAATCTAACCTCCTAAAGTGCAGAATTGGCATCGTAAACAAACCCCAGGCTAAACCTGTAATCAAGCCAAAAGGCGTAACAATATAATTATTAAAACTCCACAAACCAAAAACTTGCGCTGCTAATTCCAACGGATAAGCCATCATCAAGACACTGGCAAAAGCTGCACCACTCCAACCATATTGACTTAGCCAATAAAAACCTTTACCACCAGTCAGCCCATACAACAGACGAGTGATCAGCAAACCCGTAACAGTGCCATAGCAGCGCATACAAACAGCCATAATAAAGGGTGGTGCTAAATCCAACCCCATAGTAGGTTGCGGACAAACATGATTACCCATGAAGTAAATGATGTCCGCAATCCCCGGAAGCAAAAACACCCCAGACGCAGCAAGAAAGGGAGCAACAGGCGGGCCCACAACCATCCCCACCAATAAGAAATCAGCAATAAAACTCACCCAATTAATCCGCGACTCCTCACGGAAAATTACTCTTGTCATTCCCTTTCTTCCCTTCGCGTCTTTGCGTGATACCTTTCTTAACCTACCTGAGTAATATAGGGACTTGTCAACTTATCCAACTGCTGAGTTAACAGACTGAGGAACAATCCCACATCTGTAACGACACCCACCGATTCTACCGAACCGCGATCGCTTAATTTGGTCACCACAGCCGGATTAATATCGACGCACACCATTCTCACACCCGCTGGAGTCATATTCCCCACGCCGATGGAGTGCAGCATACTAGACAGCATCAAAATCATTTCTGCACCTTCCAGCAGCTTGGCATATTCTTCCTGTGCTTGAATCAAGTTCATTTGGGTATCTGGCAAAGGGCCATCATCCCGAATCGAACCGGCAAGGGAGAAGGGGATATTATTTTTGACGCACTCATACATGACGCCACTTTTAATTACTCCTGCTTCCACAGCTTTAGCAATGCTGCCAAAACGACGGATGGTATTAATTACCTTCAGGTGATGACGGTGTCCACCACGAACGGCGATACCCCGCTTCATATCCATACCGAGGGAAGTACCCATGATATTTTGCTCGATGTCGTGGACAGCGATCGCATTTCCCCCCAAAAGCGCTTGCACATAACCTTCACGAATCAAGCGTGACAGGTGTTCGCCGCCGCCGGTGTGAATCACCACAGGCCCCGCTGTGACAACTACTTTACCGCCAGCATCGCGAATTTTGCGTAATTCCCAAGCCACTTGTTCAACCACCAGTTCCACGCGGCGTTCGCTGGAAACCCCCGACGACATAAAGCTGAATTCTTGGGCGTTACGGACTTCGCGGGATTCTGGTTTGCGGATGGTGCGGATACCCAATACATCGACAACAACGCGATCGCCAATTTCCAAGTCTCGTAATAGTTTACAGCGAGCTACAATCCCGTTGGCAGTTTGGGAAATAGCGATCGCACCATCCATCCGCTGATTTTCCACTTTCAGCCACTCACCATTTACCCGCACTTCTGTAGGATAAATTGTGCTGACATAGAAATCATCAGGCGCTACCCCCGCTTGAAGCACAGGCTCTAATTTAGTATCCCGCTCATCTTGGGGTAAGTCTACAGCACCCAAATCAATCAACCGCGAGATGATTTCTTCCATCACCTCATGGGATGGCGCTGAAACCTTTACCTCAGCCGCTGAAGTGCTTTGGCGCTGTTCTCCCAAGTTGAAATTCAGAACTTGGAAACTACCCCCAGCATCCACAATCAAATCTAAAGCGCGGTTAATTAAACCAGCATCGAGCAAATGTCCTTCCATGCGGATGATCCGGCTTTCTACCGACACATTGGCATGAACATCAACCTGTACTGGTTCCGTCACCCGCAAAGTTAAACACTTAGCCGCACCACCAGCTTTGAGAAATTCCGTTAGCGGCGTTTCAATCACTTGGAAACCCACCTGTGCAAGGCGTGTTTTCAAAGCATCACTCGCCTTGTTCATAATGACGATGTTTTCCACATTCACCGTATTACAGGCGAAGTGTACCGCATCAGCTTCTTCAATCGCAATCCGCTTTTCTGGTGCGACGCGCATTTCAATTAAGCGGTTGGAGTAAGAATCAAAAGCGCCAGGATAATAAAGTAAATAGCCGTTTGCTAAGGGACAAAAGCAAGTATCTAGGTGATAGAAGCGATCGTCTATCAGCCGCAACGACAGCACCTCAATATCCAACCATTTAGCCAGGTAGGGGTGAGAATCTAATTCTGAGCGGAAACCGTATCCCGCCCATAACCAGCGTCCTTCCCTGTCTAGGAGTGCGTCCCCAGCCCCTTCAAAAGGTAAATCTTTTGGCAGTTCATAAACTGTGTAACCATTTTCTTCAAACCATTTTTTGAAGAACGGTTCCTCTCCCTGACGTTCTTTGTGCAAAAAGCGACTGAGAACGACATTTTTTCCCAAAACTAAGCCAGCATTAGCGGTAAAAACTAAATCTGGCCAACCTTTTTCGGGTGGGACTAAGTCGACAATGGCGTGTTCTTTGAGGACATGGTTTAATTTCTGCCACTGTTCCACGGCGCGATCGCGCGATGACTTGTGAATATTTCCCTCCATCCAGGGATTAATCACATAGTCCACATCGTAGTGGTCAGGGGCACACATCAAAAAGCGAATCCGGGAAGTCATAAAAAATATTGCAAAGGTCTAGATGCTACAAGTCTATGCTTGGAGACAGAGTTTTGCCGCTCCAATTCTGTAAAATCTGCTACTACACGTCTACCTTTTGATAGTTGAAGGCTGTACAAATGCTTTGCTCTTAATTCTAAGATTAGCTGAGACTAAGAAAAAAGCAGCAGGAGATAAAGTGTCAAAGTGGCAATCGAAGCATGGGGCTAAAGCTACAAGTTCGTGCTATTCTAGCGCCGTTTGGTAATCATAATTTACATGAGTGAGCTAACAATTATAGTCGAAGATCATCCCTCCCCAGACACAATTCGGACTGTGATTAACAATTTGATTGAATACAACAATCTCAGTCAGGCGGAAAAGGACATATACCAGCCGCTGACTATCTTGTTACGAAACGATCACGGTGAAATAGTCGCTGGGTTACTTGGTAAAACACAATGGAGATGGTTGTTTATCTCTCACCTCTGGGTTGCTGAATCCTTGAGAAGGCAAGGATACGGAAGTAAAATAATGTTAAAAGCTGAAGAAGTGGCTAAACAACGCAATTGCTCTCATATCTACTTGGATACATTCAGCTTTCAAGCCCAGGGTTTTTATGAACGTCTGGGATATGAGATATTTGGCATTTTGCCAGACTTCCCTCCAGGACATCAACGGTATTTTTTCAAAAAAGATATTTAAATTTTAGACTTGTTGCAAAATCCTGTTTGATTATTTTAAACCACAGATATAGGACTTACTTCTTTTAGAAATTTATCCTAATTTTGGTTTTTTAAATAGTGTTTTGATGCGTCCCCTGACGCATTTTAGTAGGGTGCGTTCCCTAACGCACGCATTAAGATTTTAAATTTTATCTATAATCCAAGATTCCTAAAATTGATCATCCAGGTTTCTAATTATTTGGAAAAAGCAAGTTTGAAATCACATTAGTTGAGCCAGTTTTTTTAAAGTTCTGCACTTTGCCACAGATACCAAGATGCTACAGTGCAATAAGGTTTCCACTTTAGCCCAAAATGCTCTACAGTTTTCTTATCTGGCAATTCTGGCAGCGCATAGAGGCGGCGAATTCCCGAACGAACTCCCAAATCATCCACAGGTAACACATCAAGGCGATGTAGGCGAAAAATCAGCATCATTTGCACAGTCCAACGTCCAATTCCTTTGACTTGTGTCAGGGTTTGGATAATAGCTTCATCTTCCATTACCTCTAACTCTGCAAGACTTGGTAATCCATCAATTATTTTCTGAGACAAATCTTTGAGATAGACAATCTTGGGGCGGGAAATACCTACCCCGCGCAATATTGCATCTGGGGTATTGAGGATAGCTTCTGGAGTGGGAAAAGGTTGTTCAGCATAAAGTTCGAGAAATCGGCGATGAATTGCAGCGGCGGATTTACCAGAAAGTTGCTGATAGAGAATTGCTCTAGATAGAGAAAAAAATAAATCTCCAGTTGGCTGCACTTGGTCAAGTTTACAATCACCAACTTGCTCAATTACAGTTGCTAGAATCGGATCTTTTTTGAGTGCCGCAATAGCCAAAGAATAATCCATTGTTTTTATAGCTGCTAACAGTATTTTAATTAAATTTGCCCTCGCTTCCATTCCGATTACCCAAAAATCTTGAAAAACCTCACCCTGTCCTAACGGACATCCCTCTCCTTCGCAAGGAGAGGGACAGGTTTTGCGTAGCACAACCAGGGTGAGGTTTTGTATTTTTCAAACAACCTACTTTCTAGAGAAATAGGATTAAGGCGAAATTCTGGGAAAAACTTTATACCTACAGTGATAATAATATATGGAGGTCAGAAAACCTCGCCCTGAGTTGGAAAAAGCGAGTTTATGCCAGAAAACCGCTTTCTGGATAAATTTATAGCCAGATAATATCCCTCGATGCCTTATAACCCGCGCCTTAAGTTTTTAATCCAAATCTTAAAAGCCGTCGCCAAGAACGACACGCCGGCAAACATCTATCGTCGGCTGAAGGCGAAGCAACATCTATTAGATCAAGAATTTGCTCAAGTTTTGCAAAGCTGGGCTAGGGAACAGTTCGCTACAGTGGAGAGGGAAGCAGCGCTAGATATTGCCACCCATATTGGTAATTTCACTAATCGGATGTGTGAATTCCCCTTGGGCAACCGGGCGAATAATCTAGAAATTGCCATTGCCGGTTACGAGGCAGGACTGACTGTTTTTACCCCCACAGACTTTCCACAAGAATGGGCAACTACCCAAAACAATCTGGGAAATGTATACAGTAACCGGATACTTGGGGACAAGGCAGAGAATTTAGAACAAGCGATCGCATTTTACCAAGCAGCACTGCAAGTCGACACCCACACAGCCTTTCCCGAAAAATGGGCAATGACCCAAAACAATCTGGGAACTGCATACAGTCACCGGATATTTGGGGACAGGGCAGATAATTTAGAACAAGCGATCGCATTTTACAAAGCTGCATTGCAAGTCCACACCCGCAAAGACTTTCCCGATAAATGGGCAATGACCCAAAACAATCTGGGAACTGCATACACTGACCGGATACTTGGGGACAGGGCTGAGAATCAAGAAAATGCGATTGCATCTTGCCAAGCTGCATTGCAAATCCTCACCCAAAAAGACTTTCCCGAAAAATGGGCAATGACCCAAAACAATCTGGGAACTGCATACAGTCAGGCAGGGAATTTAGAACAAGCGATCGCATTTTACAAAACTGCATTGCAAGTCTACACCCGCAAAGCCTTTCCCGAAATGTGGGCAATGACCCAAAATAATCTGGGTGCTGCATACAGTGAGGTAGGGAATTTAGATCAGGCGATCGCATCTTACCAAGCAGCATTGCAAGTCCGCACCCGTACAGCCTTTCCCCAATACTGGACACAGACCCAAAACAATCTGGGTTTTGCATACAGTCAGGCAGGGAATTTAGAACAAGCCTACAACGCCTATAAATCTGCCATTGAAGGTGTAGAATTTTTGCGGCGGCAAATTGTTTCTGGTGATGAAAGTAAACAAAAACTAGCAGAAGAATGGAACGAACTTTATCGCCAGATGATAGATGTGTGTTTGCAACGGGGTGATTCCTCCGAAGCGTTGGCATATATTGAACGGAGTAAAACGCAGAATTTAGTTGAAGTAATAGTTAAGCGAATTCTCCAACAGGAACTGCAACCTCTAGAAAACGAAATTGCTGAAGAACTGCTACGCCTCAAAACTTCAGAAAACCTAGATCAAATCTACCTTAATCAACTCCAAGCAAAACGTGAGGAAATTCAAAAGCGTGAAGTTCCTTTATCTACCATCAGCTTCAGCGATATCCAAGCCTTAATAGATGATCACACCGCTATATTGCAATGGTACATTTTTGCTGATTGCTTCCGCGCCTTCATTATTACCCATCACCATCCAGAACCACAAGTTTGGTCATCTACACGGGAAGATTTAGATAATTTAGAAAAATGGAAAGCCGATTATCTCAACATCTACGAATCCAAAAACAGCACTTGGCGACAAAACCTAGCCGCAAAACTACAGCAGTTAGCAGAAATTCTCCACATTAACGAAATTTTCGCCCAATTCATCCCCTCCAACATCCAAGCGCTAATTATCGTCCCCCATCGCTACTTACATTTATTTCCCTTCCATGCTTTACCTATAAAAAGCAATGAACAATTCCTGATAGATAGATTCACCAAAGGCGTGAGATATGCCCCCAGTTGTCAGTTATTGCAACTTGCTAAAAATCAACCACAGCCTTCTGGAGAGTTGGGTAAAATGTTCGCCATTCAAGACCCCAATGATGACCTGTATTACACTAATATCGAAGTTGAAACCATTGCCCGTCACTTTGAACCAACACCAATAGTTTTGAAAAAAAGCCAAGCTACTAAAGACGCTTTATATCAACCTCCACATAATAATAGTTTGCAGTCTGCCCAGTGTTTACACTTTTCTTGTCACGGTTATTTTGACCTCGAATCACCTTTAAATTCTGCCCTAGCCCTAGCTAACTCTCGCGTTTCTTCTGTTCCCAATGCCGACAGCAGACGTTTTCGCCGCTTTACTAAAGATAGCGACTTCGACTTACAAAAATGTCTAACTTTAGGTGATATTTTTAATCTTAATCTCAGTCAATGTCGCCTTGTCACTCTCTCAGCTTGTCAAACCGGAGTAATTAACCACGAAAATACCAGTGATGAATACATTGGCTTACCTAGCGGTTTTCTGAAAGCAGGTAGTGCAGTTGTAATTAGTACCCTATGGTCAGTGGAAGATTTTTCTACTACTTTATTAATGATTCGCTTTTATGATAATTTAAACTCTCTACCCATCGTGAAAGCCTTACAAGAATCTCAGCTTTGGTTACGTAACTCCACCCAAACAGAATTAATTCAATGGACTAGCGAACACCCAAAAATTGAGCCAACATATAAGACAGAAATTCAGGAATTATTGGATTGGTATCGTCTAGATCCAAAACCATTTAATCAACCGATTCATTGGGCTGGTTTTTGTATAATTGGAGAATAAATTAAAACGAAAGTATCTATGATAAAAACAACAGCAGGTTTCATCTATTTGAACCACATCTCTCGTAGGGACACAGCATTGCTGTGTCCCTACCCATGTGTTACACCTTAAATAATAGTCAATTTGTTTAACTACTCAAATGGAATGTCTTAATCATGGAAACTAATACAATCATCGAATCTTTTCTACGGGTTCTTGAAAATAATGATTATTCGTTGAAAGCAGAAACTATTGCTGATTTATCTGATATTGATCAAACTCTGTCAAATTTACAAAATCAACCCATGCAATTAGCCGCTGCGGAAATCAAAGAATGGTGTATAAAACATCCAGAATTTAGAGATGCAGTCCTCTCAAATATAAGAGAAATTAAGACAGCAGGTTCAGGTGAATCAGCTAGTACAGAAACTACCCTCTTCAATTCTTATCCCCGCACAAAATCAGCAATTGAAAATCGTCAAAATCCTCCAAATCCACCTGCTGATAGTACAACTAATAATTCCAGCAATAATTCTTAGAGGATGTTTTAAAAGTTATAAAATTTACAAAAAGACCTCTCTCCTTGCAGGAGAGAGGCTTTGAAACTCCTATTACATCTAACAAAAGTTATTCTGCTTCCTTCTCCTATTAGTAGAAGTCGGGAAGGGATGATCTAGATACGATTTGATACTTGACAAAAGTCCTCTTAAATTATACAGATGGATTAACCATATTTAATGCACTATAAAAAATAAATCAGGTACAGTCAATGAGTTTTAAACTTTACGCGCCAAATGTACATTTATTTGCCTTTCATCTGCAAGAAGATGAACATGGTAATGATACAGATTGGCTTTGGCAAAACTGTGATCAGATTATCGCTAAGGTTCTCCAGCAACGATTTCAGCTTAAACATGATTGGCTGGATGTAACGCAAAAAAAAGATTCTTATCGCATCGCTTTAACTAAACCTGAGAAAGTCAAAAATAATAACTTTCTAGTTTCCCTGAAGGGGGATGTAAATTTCAATAGCCAACCTATCGCAGTTACAGGTATAGTTTACCCTCTCCGGCTATTTGATAGTTACGGTTTGTGGTTGAATTTGCGTCGTCCTCAAGAAGAAAATGGTCAAAAAACTGAAGATGTAGAAATAGAGTTTTTACAGCAGCTAAATCCAGATAATTGCTTATTTTTAACAGATACAGACGAATTTCTGGGGGAAACTCTTTTAATTACAGCCTTCCTGACTGATGAAGATAAAAATAAGAGTGCGGCAGAATTAAGACTTTTAGCTGATGCTTGTTTAACAGCTTTTTTACCTGCTGATTCTCTACCACCTTTTAATCGTTCTGCATCGCTAATTGGTAGTCAGATTTTTGAATATGGTTTGAGCAATTTATCTAATTATCGCCATATTTTAGTTTGGCTATTTGCTAATACCGATGCTGAGGATAAATTAATTGATAAATATTATACTCAATTGATTGAGCTATTTTTCTTTAGAAATAAAGTCATCAGTGCTTTTAAAGATAGTAGAAAAATTTATCAAAAATTAAAAGAGTGTTATGCCAAAATAGAAGTAGAAATTCAAATATTACAAAATTTAGGAAATGACCCTAGATTAAGTAATGATGATTTAGATAAATTACAAATAAAAATCAAGAGCTTGCCTCAACTAGCATTAGATCATGAGAATTTGCTGCGGTATTTAGTAGATTTTCAAAATACAATATATATCAACGGACAGAATTATAAAAATAAGCTGGAAGAAATACAGAGTTTATTACCTGATGAAAACCTCGAATTTTTAGAATATTTTTATCAGAAAAATTACCCTTATTTTCAAGAACAGATAAAGGTTGATTTAGGTTATTTCCAAAATGGTTCTAGCTTGCTCGATAAGGCGATCGCATCGATTCGCGGTATTGTGGAGATTGAGCGATCGCGTTTAGCCCGTGACCAAGCAGAACTTGCTGAAACAGATCGGACTGCCCGTGAGCAAGCAGCAGCACTGGTAAGAACCGCCAAAGAGAAGGCTGATCAGCAACTACAAAATTCCATTACATCTATTGGTACAGGAATCGCTGCTGGTTCATTTATCGCCTCCAGTTCTGGATTAATCACCACACCTTGGCGAATTCCTGGGGATAAAGATGCTAGCAACTATCCCCATCCCTTCATTATCTCCTTAGTGTTAAGTACTGTGATTGGTCTTGCCGTTTGGTTGCTTTGTAAAACTTGGCTGCCAGAAAAGAACAAGTAAATTGCCAACATAAAGTTATGTAACATTTTTCAAATTTCCCCCCCAATCGTTCATTTCTATGCCATCATGGTAGTTGAGAAGTAATTCGGCGACAGTGTTTGTTTTTAGTATTGACAGGCTTTTCCCTTTTGGTATGGTATATACAGACTTTTCTCCGAAATCTAAATCTCTACACTCTTATGATTTTGGAGACAATTTATGTCAATTTACGTAGGCAACCTCTCTTATGAAGTTACCCAAGACACTCTGAGCGCAGTTTTTGCAGAATATGGTTCTGTAAAACGCGTTCAACTTCCTACTGACCGTGAATCAGGTCAGCTACGCGGTTTTGGTTTTGTAGAAATGGGTACAGAAGCTGAAGAAACAGCTGCCATTGAAGCGCTTGACGGCGCTGAGTGGATGGGACGTGACCTTAAAGTGAATAAGGCTAAACCCAGAGAAGACAGAGGTTCCTTTGGTGGTGGTAATCGTGGCGGCGGCGGCGGTGGTAACCGTAACCGCTACTAAGCGAAATAGGATCAACCTATTTAGTTAACTCGTAAGTTATTAGTAACTTAATTGGAGTTAGCAGAGGCTCAGGCAGTAATGCTTGAGCCTTTTTAAGGCCCAAATTAACTTGGTTCTTCGGAAACTTTTACAACCAGTTTTCCATTCTTGTCGCCATTGAAAAGCTTGAGGATTGCCTGTGGCGCATTTTCTAAGCCCTCAACCATTTCTAGAGTATATTTAATTTTCCCCTCTTGTAGCCACTGTCCTATTTCCCTGAAAGCAACACCCGATTGCGCTAAATAATCGGTGACAATAAACCCCTGCACGCGCAAACGCTTCATCAAAATCTGGCTGTAATTATAGGGGCCAGGAACAGGCTCTTGAGCATTATAAGTTGATATCAAACCGCACAGGGGAATGCGTGCAAATAGATTTACCTGTGTCAGCACGGCATCAAGAATCGGCCCGCCAACGTTATCAAAATAGACATCAATGCCATCGGGACATGATTGAGCTAATGCTGTTACAAGGTCAGCAGTTTGATAGTTAATTGCGGCATCAAAACCTAGTTCTTCGCGCAGCCAGCGACATTTTTCGTCGGAACCGGTGATCCCCACTACACGACAGCCTTTAATTTTGGCAATTTGCCCAACAAGGGAACCAACTGCACCGGCGGCGGCGGAGACAACTACAGTTTCGCCTGCTTTCGGCTGTCCGATGTCTAATAGTCCAAAATAGGCGGTGCAACCGATAATAAAACTGAGGGGTCCCAAGAATGCCGTCAGGGGAGCAGGTATTGGCTGGGGTAGTTTTGTTAGGGGAAGGAGTTTTTGAGAGGAGACTAGAGCATAATCTTGCCAACCCAGCAGACCAGAGACCAGATCCCCTGGTTGAAAGTTGGGATTTTTAGATTCTTCGACTACACCGATAGCTACACCACGCATCACTTCTCCAAGTTCTACAGGAGGCATATACTGGGGGCTATCGGTCATCCAAATGCGATTGGTAGGATCTAAAGAAAGATATATATTGCGGACTAATACCCCACCGTCTTCAGGGCTGCTAATTGGTTCTTCTCGGTACTCAAAAT
Source organism: Cylindrospermum stagnale PCC 7417 (assembly GCF_000317535.1). Classification (NCBI taxonomy): domain Bacteria; kingdom Bacillati; phylum Cyanobacteriota; class Cyanophyceae; order Nostocales; family Nostocaceae; genus Cylindrospermum; species Cylindrospermum stagnale. The sequence continues at coordinate 3,222,484 of NC_019757.1, read as the reverse complement.
CACTTTCTTTGATGGCACCAACTGGACGTGTAGCCAGCCGCCACTGGCGATTTATCGATTTTTTCATAGATTTTTAGTTGAAAATTTGAACTCAGCACCATTGCTGATCATTGTGCCATATAACTTCTATCCTAATTTCTGATCTAAACGGGTAGCTTGCTCTAGGGCGGCTTTTTCTCTAGCTCTCCGGGCATAGGGCTGTAATTTAGTGCGATCGCAACCGGTGAGAATCGTCAGATTATCTAAGCTAATGCCGCGCATCAACATTTCTACACACCAAGTATGTTGTGCTTGGGCTAAAGCAGGTGGTTTTCCTTGGGGAGTCAATGTTCTCTCAGTCCATGCTTGCCAATGTCCCAGAAGCTCTAATTCCGAAATGGGTTTGCCTGCGGCGTTAATAAACATCGCAGGTTGAGGATCTTTGCGACTTTTGTGCCATTTGCTTAAGGGATTATTTGTGTAGGAGCCATAGCGTTTGCCTAAAATCCACTGATTTACGGGTACCTGACGGATGCTTCCTGGAGTTGTAATTTGTAGGAAATACCCTTTGGTGTCGTAGATTTGGTGAGATCGCTGCAAGCTAACTATTTCTATGGGAGATAATCCTGTGCTAAATAACACGTAAGCCAAGGCATAATCTTGAATTCCCATTTTTCTGGCTTGGTGTAAAATTTCATGAACTAAACCAGCAGGCAAATCAGCCACTTCCCTGTTGATGGAGCTTTCTAAGGTTGATTCCCCTAGGGGTGACATGGCTCCATGTAAAAATAACTCCACTAAATTTTCGAGAAAATCATCCCTACCCTCCCACAATTCGTGAAATTCACTTGTAAATTCGATCACGGCATATCCTAAGATCATTCCATTGAGCAAACTGGCTAATTTCTCAGCGGGTAAATAAGTATTTAAATGTCCCTGCTCAATAACGGTGGCTAAATACTGGGCTACATAGCGGTTCGCCTCTGTTAACCCCCTGCCTAAGGCACGGCGATTTTCCATCGGATACTGGTCTGCTTCTCCCACCACAGACCGAACAAACTCAGGCACTCGTTCTAATGCTAGTAGACTGTCACTTGCATAATCTTTCAGTGCTTGATAGACATTACCAGGCGGAGTTGCCCGCTGTACCAGTGACTCGCCTAAATTCTTAAAAGCTGCGGATTCTTCCAATACCGCTAACAGCAGTCCATGCTTATTGCCAAAATGTCGAAATAGTGTAACTTCATTGACTTCGGCTTTGATGGCAATTTGACGGGTAGTGGTGGCAATCACTCCTTGGGCAGTAAACAACTCAAGTGCCGCTTGAATCAGGCGTTGACGAGTTGAACTCGGTTGAGATGACATATAATAATGCAAGCGTCACTTGCATAAAAAGAGGAGAATTGATAGCATAGCAAATGTAAGTTAGACTTGCTTTGCTTTACTTTAACGAAATCCTTTGTCAGGTTGCACCAGACAAACAACCGATCACTTAAATAACCCATCCACAAGAATTTTTATGCCCGCAAAATTTCTGGCGATCGCCCCTGAGGGAGGCCAAGCACTACGCCTCAGTTGGACGAATGTGGCATTTTTTGCCGCAGTTCATGCTTTAGCTCTCTTGGCCCCTTGGTTTTTCTCCTGGTCGGCACTAGGTTTGCTGCTATTTCTCCACTGGTTGTTTGGGAGTATCGGCATTTGCCTGGGGTATCATCGATTGTTAAGCCATCGGAGTTTCCAAGTGCCCAAAGGGTTAGAATATGCGATCGCCTTCATTGGAGCACTTGCACTTCAAGGAGGCCCCATTTCCTGGGTTGGCGCACATCGCCAGCATCACGCCCACACTGAAGATATTCACCTCGACCCCTACTCGGCTCAACGAGGCTTTTGGTGGAGCCATATTCTGTGGATTTTATATCCTCGTCCAGAGTTTTTTGATTACCAAATTTATCAAAAATTCGCGCCAGACCTCGCACGCCAACCATTTTACCGCTGGTTAGATCGCTACTTTTTGCTGCTACAAGTTCCCCTTGCCGTGCTGCTGTATGCTTTAGGCGGCTGGTCTTTTGTGATTTACGGGATGTTTGTCAGGACAGTATTGATTTGGCATTCCACTTGGTTTGTGAATTCTGCATCTCACATCTGGGGCTATCGCACCTTTGAAAGCAACGACGGTGCGCGTAATCTGTGGTGGGTATCCCTGGTAACTTATGGAGAAGGATGGCACAACAACCATCATACTTATCCCCACATGGCAAAATCAGGATTGCGCTGGTGGGAAATTGATGTTACTTGGTGGAGTATTAAAGCCTTGCAGACTCTAGGTTTAGCCAAAAAGGTGATTTCATCTCCCCCTCAAGGTGCAGGTCAAGGTTGACACGCCCTCATGGTGAAGTAACCAACGTTTCCGCTCTAAACCCCCCGCGTATCCTGTAAGTGCAGCGTTTGCACCAATTACCCGATGACAGGGAAGGACGAGGGCGACCGGATTGAGTGAATTTGCCAAGCCGACAGCACGATAAGCAGTCGGCTTACCAATTTTCGCTGCTAGCTCACTGTAGGAAATTGTTTTTCCCCAAGGAATAGTTCGCAGTGTTAGCCACACCTGCTGCTGAAAGGCAGTACCCCCAGTATTTACAGGAATATCATCTAAACTTTGAACATCACCTTTGAGATAAGCCCGAATCCGGCTACTAAAACCCTGCGGGTCTTTGACATCAAGGAGCGAGAAGTTGCCATAGCGCCGCTCTATAAGTTTGATCATTCTTAGCTCATAGTCGGCAAAGTCAACAGCGCAGAGTTTCTCACCATCCGCAACAATCAAAATTGTCCCAATTTCCGAATTGATTTTGTCAATTAGCAATTGCACAATCTGGGATCAACTCAAATAAAGTTAAAATAGTAGCAAACTATATCATATTTTTATATATTCCCAAAAAACATAATTTTTGTCAAGTAAAAATGAGGAAGTTACTCAAATCTTTTGTTCCTGGTTCGTGCCACCTACCAAATGCGCCTGAGCAAACTTGAAAGAAACCGTTTACGCCAACAATAGGAAAAATCATCCCTAAGTATGAGTTTCTTGGCAGATTGGCAGGATATTTTCGAGAAAATCATCATAATGATTGGGCAGTACTTGCCAGTAAAATCAAGCAACAAAATGTTAACTTGGGAAACTATGACTTACTTACCCTTAACCAAATCTTGGGAAATATTAGCCAATGCCTTATCTGACTACCGCCAGCGAAATTCATTGCCTGACCGATGAATATAGCAAATCTAAAACATTGTGGATAGATACAGAAGTGGCTGACTATAAAAGTCGTAAGCCCAAACTCTCACTGATTCAGATATTGGATAATCCTCAAGATATGAGTGGCGATTGTGTTTATCTTTTGGATGTATTGGATCAGCCTGATGTTATAGATAACTTTATTGAGCAAATCATGGTAAATTCAGCCATTGAAAAGGTATTCCACAACGCCAGTTTTGATCTAAAGTTTCTGGGAAATAAGCAGGCTAAAAATATTACCTGTACTTTAGAAATGGCCAAAAAAATTCCTTATTATCTCTTGCCATTACCTAACTATCAACTTAAGACTCTCGCTACAGAACTTTGTAAATTTAACAATATAGATAAACAAGAGCAAACGAGTGATTGGGGCAAACGACCATTAACTGAAGAACAGATAGAATATGCATACTTAGATTGTATTTATCTGGCTCAAGTACACTGGCATTTATTAAAATTACAGGCTGAAAATATCACTGACCCCACCACAGAAGACTTAACATCTCTTGGTGCTAAATATTCGCAACTAGAGCAGCAGCGAAAGCTAGTGACTTCAGAGTGTGAGCATCTGCAAGAGCGAATTAAAAAAGCTATGCAGGTGCAAAATGTCTCGGAAACTGCCTATTGTCAGTTGAATAGTTATGAGCGTAAAACTGTAAAAGTTACGTTTGGAGAATTAGTAAGGCTAGTCCAAACTCAAGGTATTGATTTGGATTTTTCCATCACACTGACCGAGAAACTCCAAAAGGATTTAGGGCAAAATCTAGAACAACTAGCTGTAGATATTGACAAAACAACTGCTTGGCGACTGACTTCCAAAGCTCAGGAAACTGATGTTGAGCAGGGGTAAATTAGTTATCTGAAGGTGAATGCTAGAAATTATCGGGTTATGGTGAAGCAGAAAATTTAGTCAGGAGAAGAGAAAATATATTTTTTGTCAAAAGTATCATCAAAAACATGACTAGCAGTATCAAACAGGTGATTATCAGACAACGGCTGAAGCATAAAGGTTGAAAAATGAAAGGTTTTATACTTCATGATTAACTTTGCCGAATATATCCTTTAAAAAACCGTTAATTGCACCAATAAAATATCAGGAAATATTGTCAATTGACTGTAAACCTCAGCCAAAAGTTAGAATTATTTTGGAGTTAAATAATTAACTAGATTTTGGTACTAAATTCCTCTAGGTATAATGGCGGTTTATAGAAACTTATGAGATGGCGGTTATTTACACACAAAGGTCAAAGGGTAGGCAGAGTATTTACTATAGCTTTGTTTGCCGCTTTGACCGGAATGACAATTGTTTCTTGTAGTAGCAACAAGGATGTATTGGTAACAGAAGTAGGAGTCAGTCCTCCAAATCGTCGGACAGCGAAAACAACTAAAGCTGGGGACTTTTATATTCAGGGACAAAATCAGCACGCCAGAGGCAATTCTCAAGCGGCGATCGCTGCCTATAGCAAAGCAATTAGTCTGAATCCCAGATATGCCCCGGCTTTCAGGAGTCGGGGACTGGCGTATTTTGATATCGGCAACAAAGAGGGCGCGATCGCCGATTATAGTCAAGCGCTGCGCCTCAATCCCAATGATGCCGAGGCTTTCAACAACCGGGGGAACGCCCGTGCATCGTTGGGAGACAACAAAACGGCGATCGCCGATTATAACGAAGCAATTCGCTTGGCTCCCAACTACGCCGAAGCTTTCAATAACCGGGGGAACGCCCGTGCTACCCAAGGAGACAAAAACGGGGCCCTAGATGATTACAACCAAGCCATTCTCCTCGACCCGAAATATACCATTGCTTACAATAACCGGGGAAATGCCCGCGCTGCTAAGGGAGATCCCCAAGGTGCGATCGCCGATTACAATGAAGCCGTTCGCCTCAATCCCAACTTTGGACCTGCCTACAATAACCGAGGAAATGCCCGCGCCGCCAATAAAGATAAAATGGGGGCGCTGCAAGACTTACAACGGGCCGCTGCGATCTTTCAAAAAGAAGGTAACGATGACTTGTATCAACAAGTGATGAAAAACATTCAAGAAATGAGGTAGTCAGCAATTTTCACAATTCGTCTATTCTTCAATATTCGGGCTGCGGAGGTCTTCTACTAGCGCTTGAATTTCTGCGCTTGGGGGTGGTGTGAGGCGAGAAACCACCAAGGCAACTATGAAGTTAAAGATCATCCCCAAAGTGCCAATTCCTTCCGCTGAAACTCCAAAAAACCAGGGTTGCATACCCCCGAATTTGACTCCAATAATGTAGATGATTGTAAAAATCAAACCGGTCAACATCCCAGCGATCGCCCCGGATGCATTGGTACGCTTGTCAAAAATCCCCAGAAATATCACCGGGAAAAAGCTAGCAGCAGCTAAACCGAAGGCAAAAGCCACCACCTCACTCACAAATCCCGGCGGATTCACCCCAAAATATCCGGCGAGGACGAGGGAAAAACCAACCATAACGCGCCCAACAAACACTCGTTTCTCTTCCGAGGCGGTGGAATCTATGATCCGGTAGTAGACATCATGGGCGATGGAACTGGAAATTACCAGCAACAGTCCTGATGCAGTAGACAAAGCCGCAGCCAACCCCCCAGCAGCCACTAAGGCAATTACCCAAGGTGGGAGTTTTGCCACTTCTGGGGTGGAAAGGACAATGATATCTCGGTCAATATTAATTTCGTTGGTGTCTTTATTGGGGGTTAATTGCAAACGCCCATCTTGATTTTTGTCCTCAAAACTTAGCAGTTTGGTTTTTTCCCACTTGTTCGCCCAGTCTAGCTGCTGCACTTCTGCAACCGTGTGGTTATGCAGAGAATCAATTAAGTTATAGCGGGCAAACATCGCCAGGGCGGGGGCTGTGGTATAAAGAATGGCAATAAACAACAGCGCCCAACCAGCAGAAAAACGAGCAGCACGCACATTTTTAACCGTATAAAACCGGACGATGATATGAGGTAAACCAGCAGTACCTACCATCAGGGCGAGAGTGGTGAACAGCACATCTAACATCGACCTATTGACAAATGCCTCAGTATACTGTTTAAACCCCAGATCAACCTGGATTTGATTGAGCTTGTCAGCCACATCACTAAAGGTAAATGCTAATTGGGGGATAGGATTACCCGTTAACAGCCAAGCGATCGCGATCGCCGGAATCAGATAAGCAAAAATCAATACGCAGTATTGCGCCACTTGCGTCCAAGTGATGCCTTTCATCCCCCCCAACACAGAAAAAAAGCCGACGATCACCATGCCGAGGATCACACCTGTATTGATATCGACTTGGAGAAAACGACTGAAGACAATACCCACACCCCGCATTTGTCCAGCAACGTAGGTGAGGGAGATAAAAATGGCTGCAACTACCGCCACCAAACGCGCCAGGTTAGAATCGTAGCGATCGCCTACAAAATCCGGCACCGTGTACTTACCAAATTTTCGCAGATAGGGAGCCAGCAACAATGCTAGCAGCACATAGCCACCAGTCCAGCCCATCAGATAAATAGAACCGTCATAACCCAAAAAAGAAATCGATCCCGCCATTGAAATAAAAGACGCTGCGGACATCCAGTCAGCAGCGGTAGCAGCACCGTTAGCAATTGATGGTATCCCCTGACCTGCTACAAAAAAGTCTTTCGTATTTTCAACTCTTGATTGCCAACCAATATAAATGTAGATTAGAAAAGAAAGTCCAACCAACAAAATAGTCCAAATTTCAACTGACACAGTTTTTCCTCACTTCCTGATATTGTATTTGCGGTCTAGCTTGTCCATTTGGAACGCATAAATGAAAATCAATGCCACAAATATCAGGATTGATCCTTGCTGCGCCATCCAAAAACCAAAAGGTACGCCAAAAAAACGGATCGCATTCAACGGCTGAACCAACAAAATACTAAAAACGAGGGAAACCAGCGCCCAGACAATTAAAAGATTACGAATTAAAGCAGTATTAGCACGCCAATAAGCACGGCGCTCAAGTTCATCCATCGTTGTTTACCCTAAGTGCAACAAAAATAATATCAATAAGCCGATATTTTAATAGCGAATTCTTATGTTATTTTTTATTTCTTTATTAGAGGATGTTTTAAAAGTCTTGGGCGAATATAATAGAGCCTCCGGCACCCGCAGGGTACGCTACTACACTGGCATTGTCCACCGACCTTAACGAAAAATCAACATTTTTAACCCGCGCAGGCGGGTTTTGTCTGTCTAGCCAAGCCACTGCGTTGGGGAGACAGCGCCGTGGTGAGGCAGTCCGATCTTGGGGGTCTCCCCCAGGAGGAACTGCCGAAAGGGTTTCCCGACTTGAGGCGACTGTCGTCGGCTCCGCCGACTTGTTCGCGCAGCGTCTCCCCTTGGGAGAAGCAAGTGGTGCGCGACTTCTAGTCGCCAGGGCTAGTAATAAATTAGACTTTACAAACATCCTCTTAGATATATAAAATTTTTAACCGTAAGAGGTCATTTATAAAGTAAACATACAACAACAGTAAGGTGTATTAGGCGCATATTACGAGCTAATTCATTTTTATATATAAAAAAAGTACTTTAACTAAAGCTTTTTCCGCAAACACCAATGAGAATTTACGGGAAAATAAAATGTAGCTTATTTAACCGTTATTATTAACAAAGTTAAAATTTTATTAATCCAAATATTCCCTATTAATTGTCAATACCATAATATCCCTCTTCCATCAAACAGGGAATTACAAAAATAATTTCCTAATTTTGAAATCCAGATTTGATAAAGGTTTGAACATTTTATTACTAACAAAATATGGTGAACATTTTGAAACGTTAATAAATCGCTCAAACCCCTGTTAAATAAAGGCTTCAAATTTTGCGTTGCCTAGAGTCATGGAAGAGGGATATAGTAGTTTACGCAACTTTATTTGAGAAATATACCAAAAAATTTGGTTTTAACTAATTTTAACGACTTCTAACTAGTTTTAACTAGTTTATGCTTTCAGCCGGAACTTTAGTTCACGGCTGTTGGCAATTAGTACAATAGCAGTTTTCAGATTTTACTCAAACTTCCCAACCAAATAGATTAGCTACTTGATACACAAGATTCATTGGCTCAAAAGGCTTGTCTAGCACACCCAAAATCCCTAACTGCGAAAATTGCGCTCTGTCTTCAGGCTGGAGTTTTGCTGTCAAAAAAATCACTGGAATATATTGGGTCGCAAAATTTGCTTGTAATTTTTGAAATGTTTCAATTCCACTCATTTGTGGCATAGAAACATCCAAAAGTATACCATCTGGATTTTGAGCCTCAGCCAATTGCAATCCTTCCTGGCCTGAACTAGCAAGTAAAACTTCCCATCCGGCAATGTCTTCTAAGCAACCCTGAATCACAGCTTGAATTGCATTTTCATCGTCAACGACCAGCACTCGTTTCGTAGACATAACTTAAAAAAGTTCCTAATTTTTGATCACGTATTTAGTGCGAGGGGCAATGTAAAGAAAAATGTACTACCTTGACCTAATCTGCTCTCTGCCCAAATGTATCCCCCATGTTGCCGTATAATTTTCTGGCAAATGGCGAGTCCCAGACCTGTACCACTTTTTTCCCGCGCATTGGAAGCATCGACTTGTTGAAACCAACCAAATATACTCTCTAATTTATCTGCGGGAATTCCCTGTCCTTCATCTTGTACCTGAAACAGGATATAAGGTGGTGTGAGGAAGTTAAAAATAGAACGATTGGCAAGATGGGAAAATATTTGTGCTTGAGTTTCTTTTGTCTCAATTAATTTATTACTGACAGAAATAGTGGTATGAGGTTCAGAAAACTTAATCGCATTGCTCAACAGATTTGTCAAAGTTTGAATAATGGCATCAGAATTAGCCCAAACTTCTACAGAGAGAGGTTTAACATTAAGATTGATGTGCTGTTTTTGGGCGATCGCTTGCATAGTATCCGCCGAATCTATAATTAACTTAGCCGCATCGCAGCGTTGTTTCACCAGCTTCATCTCGCCAGACTCTAATTTTTCTAGACAAAGAATATCATTAACTAACCGTACCAAACGCTCTGTTTGAGAGGCAGCAATATTCAGCATCTGGCTACGCTTGTCTGGCTTTTTGTCATAGACTTTACCCGCTAATAATCCCAAAGAACCATGTATTGCTGTTAATGGAGTTCGCAATTCATGACTGACAATGGAGATAAAATCCCTTTTTACTTGCTCAACCGCACGAATTTTTGTCACATCTTCTACAGTACCAATGTAACCACTCAAGTTCGTCTTCTCCATCAACATAGGAGCAAGTATAATTCGCGCATAGCGAGTTTTACCATCTTTGTGAAGATAGCGAATCTCGTGATCAAAAGTTTCTGGTATATCTTTGAAAACCCTCAACCATTGATTTAACAACTTCTCTTTATTATCCGCATTAATCAGTGCTAACCAACTTTGTCCCATCACTTCTGCCATCGTCAACCCAAAAATTTGTAGAAAACAGGGATTAGCATAAGTACATATCCCCTGTTGATCAATCACAAACAAACCTATGGGTAAACATTCACTTAGTGAGCGAAACTTAGTTTCACTTGCCTGTAGTGCTGCTTCTTTTTGCTTTCGGGACGTAATATCATTATTAATTTCTAGAATTTTTATAGGTCTACCTAGATCGTCTTTTTGTAACACCCAACGACTGAATACAGTTATAGAAATGCCATTTTTATCAGTATGAATTAACTCGCCTTCCCAATATCCTAGATTGAGTAATTGAGCTTGAATTTCTGCAAATGGCTGCGGAAATTGGGTTTGCAACAGTATGTGAGATACCTGTCCTACAGCTTCAGATTTTTTCCAGCCATACATCTGCTCTCCTCCTTTGTTCCAAAAGGTAATCACCATGTTTAAATCTAGCGTCAATATCGTATCGTGGGCTAAATCTAAAAGTTTTGATTGTTCCAAAAGAATTTGTTTCTTTTGTTTTACATCATCTAGGGTCAGACGTAGCTGTTTATTCAGTTCAGAGAGTTCAGCAGTCCGTTCTGCAACACGCATTTCTAATTCCACTTTAGCTAGGTGCAGTTCCGCTTCTTGGCGTTTGCGCTCTGTAATATCTGTAAGATTAATAATTGCTCCAATAATTTCTCCCATTGAGTTTAACAAGGGACAGGCATTCAATAGTAAATCAACCCGCTCGCCATTAGAACGTTGAAAGTAAACTTCTACTCCTTTATAATGCTGTCCCTGTAAAACTCTACTAATAGAAAAGCAATTTTCTATTAAAAAATTTTCTGTGACAATATTTTGGTCAGATTGAGTTTCTTGGGGTTTTATATGTATATCTAATTTAGAGTAATATAATGATAATATCTGGTCGAAGTCTTGAAAAAGATAATTTTCACAACATAGAGTTTTAAAAACTTGGCTAGCACGAATAATTATACCTTTTTGGTTACAAACCACTACAGACTCACCCACTTGTTCTAAAATGGATCTAGCAAATTTTTCAGAAGCGATAATTTCTTGATTTTGTCTGTTTTCTGTTAAATCAGTAATAATAATACAATTAATATAATGATTATCTACATTAAACTTATTAGCAGCCAGATAAACAGGTATTTCCTGTTCATTAATATTGACCAGTGATAATTCACCTATTGCTGTTAATTCTTGCTCTTGTTTTTTCCTTAAAGATTGAAATATATTAATATCTCGCTCTAAAATAAATTCTTGAAACCGAGAGCTAATAATCTTCTCTAAAGGATGTTTGAGTAAGTTAGCAAATGCTTGATTGGCGTATAAAATCCATCCATCTGATGTGATAATAACTGCTCCCTCACACATCTGCTCAACAAGCAAACGATAGGTATAATCTGCACTTTGCAGCGTAAATATCTTCTCACCTTCTGGAGTAGAAATAACAAAAGCATCAACTGTCCCTTGATGAATAGCTTGTAATGTATCTTCAGCGATAACTAGCCTTTCTCGCAGTACTTGATTTTCTTTCCACAGTTCTTCTGTTGAATAATTGAATAGAGTCATTTTTTTAATTTCCCTTGCTATCTGACACAATATTTAAACCTAAAAGCACTTTGGGTGTATTGGATAAATCACCAATCAATTTTTTGATGGGAAGAGGTAATTCTTTCACTAATGTCGGAACAGCCACTAAATTGTCTACAATAATTAATCCCGGTTGTTGATAAATATCAATTACTTCCAGACTATACTGTCTGGGTAAATATTCTTCACAGATATTCTTAATATTTTTTAAAGCAGCAAGAGAATGAAAATTAGCACCAGCCACATAAAGGCGTAAACAAAAAACTGGATTTTCTGCCTTTGTCATTAGCTTTTTAAATTCAGAACTCACATCTTCAGGATTGTCTTGTTCATTTTCATTATTCATCTACTTTTACCTCTAATTTATTAGTAATTAACAGGCTTGATTTCTAAACCCAACAACACTTTCTCTTGATTTGATAGATCCCCTATTATTTGCCTGATAGGAACAGGTAGCTGTCGGATTAAAGTAGGAATAGCAAAGATTTGATTTTCTCGGGCCAGATGAGGTTGTAGAAGTAGATCAACTACTTCAATTTGATATTTGCCGTGAAGATTTTGCTCACATATTTTTGTTAAATTGGCAAATGCTGTCACCGATTTAGGTGTTTGTCCAGCAACATAAAGCCGTAATTTCCAGAAAACTAATTCCTCTGAGTGATTAAGTTCTTCCACAACACAATCTCCTAAAATTTGCTAAAACTAATAGAGCAATCCTAAATAATTAAAGGTTTGTAGTAAGCGGCTCTCAGCCCTACTTTGTAAAGAGAAAGGGGGCATAGCTGCGCTTACTGCGTAGCGTCGATCACAGGAGATAGAGAGGGCTAAAGCCCTGACTACGAGCTAATTTAAACATTTGTTACTTTACTTAATATAGGTTTGATTTCTTTTTGCATACTTACTTAGAGACTCTAAACTAATAGGATTCAGATGTAGGTTGGAGAGCCACTCACCTGCGGGGGTTATCACCTTGGAGTGCAGTGGCATTTGAGGAACTAAACCCAACATTACCAGTGAATTATCGGAATCTGATTTGATTGATGATAGCTTGCATGGCGTAGCCATACTTACTCATAGAGGCTCTTAACAAGCAAAGAAGGGAGGTAGACGTGTAGGTAATTTTTTCAAAAATCAAACAGCAATTCTATAGCCCTCTTTTGTCACTTTCCGGGAGGGCAATCTCTGAAAGCCTTATCAACCAATCAATCCAACCTATCCTATTAGAAAAAAATGGGTGTTGTATTTATTATTAGAAAGAGATTGTGCAATCGCTTGGTAGATAAAAGCTCTAGAATTCAGAAATGGCAAATGTTTTCGGAGAGTGGCAGAACAGGGATAGTTGAATTTCACTTCATTCCCTACACTAAGCAAACTACAACCAAACTGAAGATAAACTTTCTTTTTCTCCAAAAAAGTTGAAACTAGTGGTAAACTAGAATGTCAGATTTTTTCTTGAACGAAAGTGGCAAAACAAGGCTAATCTGCTTTTCTTAATTGAGCTAGTATCTGGCTATATTCCTTTAAATTGCTTTGATTAAGAGCTTCTTGTTCTGTGAGAATGCAGAGTTCTTCTTGTTGCGCTGCCAATTCTGCCTCTAATGTAGAAATTTGGGAGCAAACTACCATTTGTTTGCGTTCCAATTCTCGTTTCTTTTGCTTTAACAACAGTCGGTGTTGACTGGCTGCTAATTTTTCTTGTGCTTCTTGAATAATTCTAGCACTACCAGTTAAGACAGTTCCTTGTCCTAAATACACATCTAACAGTTGAATACCTTGTTTAGTCAGTAAAAATTCCCGCACTTGGTTAGAGTGTTCCATACCACGAGATTTGAGAACATACAAAAGTCGGCTACGTTCCCCGTTGCTTTCTAGCATGCGGACTTCTATCCAAGTATCCATGAGGGAAGAAATTCCCATTTCCGTCTGCTCAAATGGGCCACCCCCAGCAGTTAGGTTATTGAGCAACACTGTAATTTGTTGGGATTTGAGAAAATCAACCAATCGGATAAAGAACATCTTGGTTTGATTGAGATTACCGCTTGAGGTGAGGTTGCTTATAGGATCAATAACCACGGTAGAGGGGTTAAATTTCTGTATGAGGTGATGTAAATTCACTAGGTGTGTTTCTAACCCATACTCGGTGGGACGGACAGCCTGAAAATTGAGCAACCCCTGCTGTAAATATGGTTCTAAATCTAAGCCAACAGACTGCATATTCCTGATAATTTGTTGTGGTGCTTCTTCTGATGCTAGATACAAACACCTTTCTCCTTGACGGCAAGTTTCAGCAGCAAAATGGCAAGCTATAGTAGTTTTACCTGTGCCAGCTGTACCAGTAAGAAGAATACTGCTACCCCGGAAGTATCCATTTCCACTCAACATCGCATCTAAACGAGGGATACCGGAGGAAATACGTTCTGTTGAGACTACATGGTCTAAGCCAACGGAGGTAATGGGCAAAACGGAAATGCCATCATCAGTAATTAAGAAGGGATACTCGTTAGAACCATGTTGAGAACCTCGATATTTAATAATTTGCAGTCGTCGTATTGCTAGCTCCTCATTAGTTCGTTGATCTAGCCTAATTACACAGTCAGAAACGTATTCCTCTAAACCTTGCCGTGTCAAGGTGTTGTCACCCCGTTCTCCAGTGATAATAGCAGTTAAGCCTTTTTGTTTAAGCCAGCGAAATAGACGACGTAACTCAGCGCGGACAATAGCAGCGTTGCTTAAACCGACAAATAACACTTCGATGGTATCTAGTACTATTCTTTTGGCATCTACTGAATCTACAAGCATACCAATGCGAATAAATAACGCTTCTAAATCATAATTACCTGCTTCTTGAATTTCTTGGGGTTCAATGTAGATGTGTTCAATAGCTAATTTTTTTTCCTGTATTAGCTGCTCTAAATCCCACCCCAGAGAAGTAACATTTTGCACTATTTCTTCTGGGGTTTCTTCAAAACAAATGAATGCTCCTGGTTCTGCATACTCGGTTGCACCTCGTACCAAAAACTCGATCCCCATTAAGGTTTTGCCACAACCCGCAGCACCACAAACTAATGTTGGACGACCTAATGGTAGTCCTCCATCTGTAATTTTATCTAAACCTTGAATGCCAGTTGGACACTTAGGAAGATAATTTTTTTGACCTGTTGCAGATGTATCTTGTTTAACCATAACCTATACTCATGTAGGGGAAATATGCTACTTTTGTCTTCCCATCATCGCTTTCTAATTTCCTTTTACATACAATACTAATACTTAATTCAAAAATTTCTCAAACGGCAGCCCAACTGATATCTGAGTTTTGCTGAAAATTGTAAATCTAAAATTTGAAGATTTTGTGAGGATTGACAATCCTAGGCTTCTATTGTCCAACCGAGAAGTTTAGCGACTTGTTCCGAGAGAAGCATGGGATTGAAGGGTTTAATAATTGCTCCCACCACATCTAAATTTGAACACAGTATATGTTCAGTTAACTTTGTACAGCCTGTCACTAAAACTACTGGTAAAAACTGGAAGTCTGGACTAGTTCTCAGTTCTTTTAAAAACGCTAGACTACCCATCTCCGGCATTATCCCATCAAGAATAATTGCATCTGGCTTTTCTGCCATGACTTTTGCTAACCCTTCGTATCCTGAACTGGCAGTCACTACATCCCAACCACCTATATCTTCTAAAGAATACTGCACCAACGTCCGGATATCAGGGTTATCATCAATCACCAAAACTTTTTTCTTTACTATTGTGTCAGGGGTGCAGGATTGTAACTTACTGTTCATATATCTATTTCAACCTACCTCAACTATTTTTGAGATTACACAATAGTTTTGAAGATTTTTTGAAGATGGCAAAACTTTAATTACTCTAGATTTAATACAGTTTTGTTCAGTAAATTTATTTATTCAAGTGAGGGCTGTGAGACAACAAAGCTTACTCTGAAGTGTATTGCTATAGAATGATTTTTTTATCTTAGTATTTAAATTTACTAATAAGCCCGACTTTATCCATAAAACAGATAACAGAGAATAGTTTAGTTAGATGTGCTTCTTTGATGTGTTGCTAGTGGCAATAGTTGCTAATTAGAGGCTTACATCTTCTAGCTTTTTCTCAAAAAAATCAGAAATACATCTTTTTGGGCATAAAAATAAGAGTTTTAAGCTCATTCATTCACAATATTTGCACTTTCTAGTCCTGATGCAAGATGCCTGGTTATTATACAAAACCTTACTTAAAAGTATTGTGTAAAATAGATTTATAGTCTTGCTCATCCTGTTGTACTGTTGGGCTTTAATACTTTTACTATCAACCAAAAAACAACAAATTACCTTAAATAAGGGCAAAATCAACATATAGGAGCCAAAAAGGTGGTGAAAATATTATTAGTAGAAGATGACAGTATTACCCGTGAGATACTTGCCAATATATTAACTGCCCATCAATATCAAGTCAGTTTAGCTAGCGATGGACAGATGGCCTTAGAATTGATAGAACAGTTTGAGTATGACTTGGTAATATTAGATATTGTAATTCCTAAAATAGATGGAATTAGTCTATGTAAGCAGTTGCGAAAGCAAGGCTACGAAACTCCAATTTTGTTACTTACTGCTAAAGATAAAATAACAGAAAAAATTATCGGACTTGAGGCGGGAGCAGATGATTACGTTACAAAACCCTTTAATTTAGAAGAATTACTAGCAAGAGTTAATGCCTTATTACGCCGGGGTAAATATCTCAATCCTCAGGAAATAATTTGGGAAAATATCCACTTTGATTCAGTAAATGCCAGGGTAACTTATGGCAATCAACTTTTACATCTCACACCCAAAGAGTATTGGTTATTGGAATTATTTTTACTTAACCCTAAACGGATATTTAGTCGTCAAGCTATTTTAGACCGGCTTTGGGATTTTGCTGAATCTCCCAGTGAAGGCACTGTCAGTACTCATATTAAGAGTTTACGTCAAAAGTTAAAAGCTGTGGGAGCAAAAGATCCAATTGAAACCGTGTATGGATTGGGATATCGTTTAAACAGTCCCAGCGAATCTTGTCACTGCTCACTTCCTACACAGTCAAGCGCTCTAAATATTAAAGATGATGCCAAACAAAAAGCCCAGACTATTACCTCAGGAATATGGGAAAAATTTCAGACTCAGTATGCAGAACAAGCCAGTAAATTAGCACAAATTATAACTATTTTGTCCTCGACAAAATCTGATCTAGAAGTACAACATCAAGCCGAGGAAATTGCTCATAAATTAGCTGGAGCTTTGGGAATTTTTGGTTTGGTGAATGCATCCCAACAAGCAAGAAAGCTAGAGTTGTTGTTGAAACAGACAGTTTTAGATGCCATGCATATCCAGCAAGCAAGAGAACTGAGCAAAGTTATACAACAAGAAATCAGCCACTGGAGTTTAGACCATACTAAATGGGTAATGTGAAAAAAAACAGGGTGTCTGATTGAATACAGTTACCCTGTGAGCAAAATACACCAAGAAGTAAGCGGGTTGAATTAAATATAAAACCTTTGTACTCGGTTTTATCGTAGAAAGTACAGCACTATTTTCGGTTGTCGGTGCGTTACGGAAGCCATAACACACCCTACACTTTTATGGTTTATCGAACAGAGGAAACAAAACCTCACCCTAGTTCTGCTACGCGTCACCTATTTGCTGTAATATTCATTCTGAGCATAGACGCTGATAATGCTATCACCGACTACAAAAAATGTGCCTTCCTGCTCATGTTTAGAAAACTGTAAATTGGGGAATTTAGAAGAAATTTCTTCAGCAGTCATGGCTTTAGCTGAAATTTCATCTGGTAACAGTCCCGTAGCACCAATGTAAAATACTAAAGGAGAAATCTTTTCCTGGTAAATTTTCTCAGCATATTGCTCTAATTTACTATTAGCTGCTGTCATTGCAGCAATAACTTCCTCATTGCTGACACTTTTACCAGCGTGTTTAGCTTGCAATACTAGCACCAAAATATCAGCACCAACTTTGCTCAGAATTTCTGCGCCTCGGTGATTTTGCTCTAGTCCGAGAAGGTCATCAAAAATTGGTTTCATCAACTCATCAACCTTGGTAATCTTCATCCGCGCCGAAATTGATTTTGGTCTAAAAGCTATATTTTCATTAAGTGCCATTTCACAGCTAGGACTGGTAAAAATCTCCCCAGTTTCTTTATGATAAGCTTCATATCTTCTTTCTAAGAATTTATTAGCAGAATAAAGCTTGCTGAGGTTGAGGATGTCTTGACTACCAATATCGATTTTATAGCTAACGCGGGAGTCGATTATCCCGTTATTTATAGCTTCCTTGATGTCTCTGTAATCGTTGGTTGAGGGAAAATTGAGGTACAGATTTTTAGATAAGTAATGTTTTTTCAACTCATCTAATTGTTCTGAGATAAACACATCTGATTCATCATGCAAGTAAGCAGAAATAATACTAGAGACAACTTTGATTTCTGCTAGTTGAGTGAATAAACCATCAATGCTGCTGTAACTTCCATCAAAGGGTACTAAAGGTAAGTTGTCTAACTGGATGGTGTATTCAGCATGAAAATCAAATTTTTCAGCATCGATAACACCTTTGTCTTTCAATAAATCAAAGGCTTTTTTATTGCTGATTTTAACTTGCAGAGATTTGACATTTATTTCACCATCACTGACAATGGTGTAATTATTAAAAGTAGCTAAGTCATTTACCAACAAACCTGCAACTTCAACAATGGGGGTTTTGTCTTCAGCTTTGACAAGCTTGACTTTGCGGTTAACAAGCATATTGATAGTGGCGGTGTTGTGATTAATTTCAAACACGCCCATTTCCACATAATCGCCTTGAACGATATTTTCTGTTTGTAACCAAGGCTTGACAAGTTCGCCATTTTCATCTCGTACACCTTTCACCCGCTTGACACCTTTTCTTTGATAGTTATCTTGCAGATTTTTGATGTTGACAATGATGCTTTGACGATGTTCCGCAAAAATTTGCATGAGTTCGAGTAAAGAAATTTTATTGTTAACTTTTACTCCATCAAGTATTTCCTGCTTTTCTAGAACATGGGGGTAAAATAAAACTACATCAATATCTTGAGCCAAGCTAGAAATATCTCGATTGGTAAGCGCTTTAGCGTGTTTTTCTGTTAATGTGGCGTTAAATGTACTCGCTAGGGCATACTTAGCAGTATTCAAATTTCCTTCAGCTAAATTTGCTTTAGCAAAAGCATAAACTGATTCATGATTCTGCATCACTGGGATATCTTGAAGTTGTTCATAAGCATCTTTTGTGACTTGCTTATATTTATAGATAATCCCTTCATCTTCTGGTTTCAAACCCAAAATCTTGAGCGTGTGACTTGTACCGTAAATTTTCTTTGCAGTTTGGGAAAAAAACACCTGATAACTGTAATCACTACCTAAGGATTCTTCGATTGATATTCCTACTGCTTCACTTAATAAGTTTGCAGTGCTGTAAATGGCATCATATACTTCTTTGATGTTTCCAGCTTGCACACAGCTACCAGAGACATTATTGGCAATTTTAGCCAATAATTTAAAATCAGAATAAGGTGAATAGGCGATAGTATTGACAAAAACATCTAGGTGTTTGAGTTCGTTACATATCGCATCTAAAGCTTTTGCTTCTGTAGTTGGGCTGCTATCATTAGCATAACCGTCACTGTGCAAAGTAATCGCTGTCAATTCACCAGCTTTAATTAGGGTTTTAGCTAATTGTAATGACTGAGAAATGCAGGTAAGATAGCTGGCGCGAATTTTTTGTATTTCTTCCAAGTACGGTGAATTTCGACTCATCACTTCTTGAATTGGTATGCGTTGGAAATGACAAGTAACATCACCCTGAGAAGAATAAGATATTAGAGAAATAGCTAACTGAGAGTTGCTATATTCATCTAAAGTCAAAAGTTTAATTAGCGTGTCTTTTAAAGCGTCGATATCACCAGACATTGAGCCAGAACGGTCGATGATAATGATACTATGAGTTACTGATTTTTTGGGGATAGCATCAGGTTTGATTTCTAGATTAACTCTGTCTACTAAATAGTAAGCTTTCTCTTTACCAGCTAAGTTGTAAAGAGTGAATTTTGCTGTTTGAGTTGACATAGTTTTATGTGTGGTTTTATACTGACATTTTACAGTCTTAACTCTTAATTAGAGGCTGTTTGTTTTTACCGCAAGATCTAGCAAGGGTTTTTGCTCTACGGCGATTATTGGTTTAAGCAAATCACTAAATTGCCTAAGAGGATGTCTGAAAAGTATCAAAATTGATCGAGATCCCCCCTAACCCCCCTTAAAAAGGGGGGAACAAGAGTCAAAGTCCCCCTTAAAAAGGGGAGCCAGCGCGGTCTTGGGGGTCTCCCCCATGAGCGACTGGCGTGGATTTAGGGGGATCTACCAGTGTTTGATTTATCACTAACAACTTCTCAGACATCCTCTAAAAGAAAAAAACAGAATGTTTTCCAATGTATTAGGATTTGTGGTCACCAAAAAATCCGCGTTTAAAATTTTATGCCTATGTTAAAATTGACATAGGAAACACTTTTTTACTATGTGGTGATAGTTGCATTTACAAAACTGGTGCTATAGACTTTCCGCAACTACAAATCTGGGGTATCACCTTGTAAATTGCTTGGCACACTTAATTGAAGGTTTATAAGTATATAGTACATTAGTACTATTAAAATGTCAAGTGGCTTTCAGGTGAGAGGCGGCGAGAATGCTGAATAATATAAGAGAGCGCTTCATAATTCTTAATTATTCATTTGTACTGGAACAATGGCGAGAGATTTACGGGGATTCATTAAAATTCTGGAAGAAAGAGGACAATTACGGCGAATTTCCGCTTTAGTTGACCCGGAATTAGAGATTGCGGAGATTTCCAACCGGATGCTGCAAAAGGGTGGACCAGGGTTGTTGTTTGAAAATGTCAAAGGTGCTTCCTTCCCGGTGGCTGTGAATTTGATGGGTACCGTGGAAAGGATTTGCTGGGCGATGAATATGCAGCGTCCAGAGGAGTTGGAGACTTTGGGGAAAAAGCTGAGTATGCTGCAACAGCCAAAACCGCCGAAGAAGATTTCTCAGGCGATAGATTTTGGTAAAGTGCTGTTTGATGTGGTGAAGGCGAAACCGGGACGGGACTTTTTCCCCGCTTGTCAGCAAGTGGTGCTTCAAGGCAATGAGTTAGATTTAAATAAGTTGCCTTTGATACGTCCTTATATTGGTGATGCTGGCAGGATTATTACGTTGGGGCTGGTGATTACTAAGGATTGTGAGACTGGTACGCCAAACGTTGGTGTGTATCGCTTGCAACTGCAATCTCCGAAGACGATGACAGTTCATTGGTTATCAGTGCGGGGTGGGGCGAGACATTTGCGGAAAGCTCAAGAACGTGGGAAAAAATTAGAAGTGGCGATCGCACTTGGCGTTGACCCTTTAATCATTATGGCAGCTGCCACACCGATTCCGGTAGACTTGTCAGAATGGCTATTCGCGGGGCTTTACGGCGGTTCTGGGGTGCAGTTAGCCAAGTGTAAAACCGTAGATTTGGAAGTTCCCGCAGATTCAGAATTTGTGTTGGAAGGAACGATTACACCAGGAGAAGTTTTACCAGACGGGCCCTTTGGTGACCACATGGGTTATTACGGCGGCGTTGAGGATTCGCCCTTAATTTGCTTCCAGTGTATGACACACCGCAAAAATCCGATTTATCTCACCACATTCAGCGGTCGTCCACCCAAAGAAGAAGCGATGATGGCGATCGCATTAAATCGCATCTATACCCCCATCCTACGGCAACAAGTATCCGAAATTGTCGATTTCTTCTTACCAATGGAAGCTTTGAGTTACAAAGCGGCGATTATTTCCATTGATAAAGCATATCCCGGACAAGCGCGACGGGCAGCTTTGGCGTTTTGGAGTGCCTTACCCCAATTCACATACACCAAGTTTGTGATTGTCGTAGATAAAGACATAAATATTCGTGATCCGCGTCAAGTAGTGTGGGCGATTAGTTCCAAAGTTGACCCCACGCGGGATGTATTTATCTTACCAAATACCCCCTTTGACACCTTAGATTTTGCCAGTGAAAAACTGGGTTTAGGTGGACGCATGGGAATAGATGCAACAACAAAAATTCCCCCAGAAACTGAACACGAATGGGGTTTACCCCTAGAGTCAGATCCCGACGTGGCGGCGATGGTTGAAAAGCGATGGGCCGAGTATGGTCTAGCAGATTTGAAATTAGGAGAAGTTGACCCGAATTTGTTCGGTTACGATATGAAATAGAAAAAGGACATCAGCCTGAATTGCTGATGTCCAAACAGAATATTTTATCAAAGAAATGACAGCAAATTTAATAATAGGATTAGCAGCAAGTTTTCTAGGGATAAGTATTAATAGCAATATCGCTAATCAAATAGTTTTAGCTAAATCGATTAAACCCCAAACTTGCAATATTTTTGCCTACGTCACAGACAAAGATCCCCAAGGTTTAAATGTGCGGAGTGGTGCAAGTAACAGGAACAAAATTTTAGGGACAGTACCCACCAATGAAACAGTTAATATTATCGCTGTTTTGGGAAGTTGGGTACAGATTACTAATGCTAGTGATGGGTTTAAAGGAACTGGTTGGGTGTCTGTACCCAAGTTAGGTATATCAACGCGTGGCTATGGTACTAATGGCGTGAATCTTTACACAAAAGCTAATCAGCAAAGCCAAAAAGTAACGCGAATTCCCCCTGATGTGAGTGTCAAATTGTTAGGCTGTCAGAAAGATTGGGCACGGGTGGAATATCAAGGTATTAAGGGTTGGTTGAAAAGAGAAGATCAATGTGGTGCTGCGCTTACTAGTTGTTCTTGAAATTCACAAACCCCACCCCCAACCCCCTCCCCGCAAGCGAGGAGGGGGCTAAGATGATGCGAATTGATCAGGGTTTGGTATTTTTGCTGCTTGATGGGGAATACTAAGGTTAGGTTCCTTGTTAGATTAGAGTATATTTCTAGAAATATGGACTGGATATATTTACTTAGGGCGCAACAGGCTGATTTTATTGAAAGGCTTAAATCTGGTTGTCTCTTTCATTGTACAACAGAAGGCCAACACAGTGAATTGACAGTTATTTCCGGCGATAAGAAGTTAAATCAATTACAATCTTTTTGCCGGAGTATGGAACAGAAGTATCAAGAAAATGACCCAAAATGTCTCTTCATCAATAATATGAAGGGAAAGCTTGGTGAGGAAGTTGTCAAAACACGTTTAGGAAATCTAGTTTCTGAGGTAGATTATAAAATTAAAATTGGTGGTGATGGGAAAATTGATTTTACATTAATGGCTGACCCATCTGTTGGTATTCAAGTTAAAACTCGTTATAGCAATATTAGCAATATTAATACAGTTGCCTGGACAATTAAACAAGAAGAAATTAGGAAAAATGCCGTTCTAGTTTGCATTTTAACTCAAGAGAAAGTAATTGAAGATCAAACACAGTATCACTTAATACAAGCAGGTTTCTTGCCGACTGAAATGATTACTAATGATCAAGTTTTAGTTAAGATGGATGAATTACTATATTGTGGTGGATTACAAAGTTATTTAAATAATATATCTTCCACCGATAAAAAGGGGCAAAAAGAGAATAAATTACATACTTATATCTTCAACATTTTAAGTAAATCCTTTGCCAACTTTAGTACAGGTATTGACCATTTGAAACCTGGAAAATATGAAAAAGCGATTGAAAAATTTAATGAAGTTATTCGTCTTACTCCTGGAATGATTTCAGCTTATAGTATGCGGGCATTTTCTCAGCAATATCGCCAAAACTATGTAGGAGCAATTGAAGATTATACGCAAGCACTTCAAAAAATTCGTTTTTTAGAAGCACGCTATTTTTATTCTCGTGGTGTTCTTTTTGCTCATATGAACGAAAACGAAAAAGCGCTTGCAGATTTTCAGAAAGCCGCAGATTTTTTTAAAGAGCAAGGTCAGCAAACAGAGTATAAAAAAATAGAACTGTTGCTTACAAAGCTTCAGCAATAGCCAATCTGTATTTTTATTAACAATATCACTTATTTTAGGCAATTGTTGTTTTTGATTTAAAAAAAACCTTAAGGCATTTTTGATAAAATAATGTACTTCCAAAAACAACATCCTTAGCCCCCTCCTCGCTTGCGGGGAGGGGGTTGGGGGTGGGGTTCTATATTTGCAACCAACCCGTAATCACCTCCAAAACCCCCTCAATCCCCTCTAAAATATCCTCATTTCTAAACCGCACTACCCGCAACCCCAAACCTTCTAAAAACTCCTGACGAATTCCATCTTCTGCCTGGGTATAGTCGTGAATTCCTCCGTCTACTTCTATAATTAACCGCGCTTCATTACAATAAAAATCAACAATGAAACGGTCAATTACGTGCTGACGGCGAAACTTAAAACCCAAAATTTGCTTATTTTTCAACTTCTGCCAAAGTAGGCTTTCTGCTGGGGTAGATTCACGCCGCATCTGTCGCGCTAATGGCTTGAGTTTCTCCCAGAGTTCAGGTGAAGCTTGCCAAGGATACCCCGGAACCCCACCCCCTAGCCCCCTCCCCGCAAGCGATGAGGGGGGACTGGAGTTTGAAAGAGTGTTTGGTGTTAAGTTTTTATCTGGCGTCATCTGGCTAATTGGTAGTTAACTAATTTTTGTTTTACTTATTGTTCCTGGCGCATCCGCAAAAGCCCCACCCTGCAAGCGATGAGGGGGAACTGGAGTTTGAAAGAGTGTTTGGTGTTAAGTTTTTGTCTGGAGTCATCTGGCTAATTGATAGTTAGCTAATTTGTGTTTCACTTATTATTCCCAGCATGCCCCCCAAAGACAACATCCTTAGCCCCCTCCCTGCTTGCGGGGTAGGGGGTTGGGGGTGGGGTTCTAGGGAAAGATTTACAGGAACTGAAAATTTTAATAAAATAAGCTAAATTAAAAGATTCGCAGAACGAGAAATGGACTGGATTAACCTACTGCGATCGCTACAGTCTGACTTTATTAAAAGATTCAGTTCTGGTTGTCTGATTCATTCTGAAACAGAAGGTGAATATAGTGAATTAACTATAATTTCTGGAGAAAGGTTAAAGGCTTTACGGGAATTTTGCTGGCAGATGGCTGAAAAATATAAGCGCACTTCGCCAGTCCGGGGGGTTTTTATCAATAATCTTAAAGGCAAGTTAGGTGAAGAAGTTGTCAAACAACGTTTAGGTAATTTTATTACTGAAGTAGATTACGAAAAAAAATTCGGCGGCGATGGCAAAATTGATTTTACTCTGACTGCTAACTCTTCAATTGGTATTGAGGTGAAATCTCGTCACGGCAATATTGATAAAGTTAGATGGTCAGTTAGTTCCGAAGAGGTAGAAAAAAATGCCGTTGTCGTCTGCATTTTGATTCAAGAAGAGGTGAATGAGGCACAACCTAAATATCACCTGTTATTGGCTGGCTTTCTCCCTACCCAGATGATTAAGTTGAGAACTGGTAAAATTTCCTTTGGGATAAATCAATTGTTGTATGGTGGGGGTTTATTATGCTATCTAGAACAGTTGCAAGCTTCTACAAAATCTCATACTCTTAAGCAGAATAACCCAAGTTATCAACATACACCTAAGTTAGAACTCCCGCATCAAGTACCCAAGAATCAGTTAATAATTGCTGATAGAGAAAAACAAAATACAGACTTAAATATACTTTATAGAAAATTAGGTGATGAGTTTTTAGAAAAAGGCAATTATGTATCTGCTATTACTAATTATAGCCAAATATTACAAGTTAATATTCATGATTTTAAGGTTTATAATAAACGAGGTTTTGCTTATTATAAATTAGGAGATTACGCAGCAGCAATTGCAGATTACAATCAGGCAATTAGGATTAATCCTCATGCTGCTGTTGCTTATAAAAACCGTGCTGAAGTTCTTTTTCAGATAGGAGATCATCAGGGTGCAATTGAGGATTATACTCAGGCGATCAAAATTAATCCCCATTATGCTATTGCTGACAAACACGGAGGAATTCCTGCTTATTTATTAGCAAAAAAACAAGAAGTTGTGTCAGCAATGAATATTGAGCCGGATTTAGAAGATTACGAAGCCGCGATTGCAGATTGCACTCAGGCAATACAGGTTAATTCTCATGATGCTGATGCTTATTACAATCGTGGTAATGCTCATTTTGAACTAGGAGATAATCAGGGAGCAATTGATGATTTTCAAAAGGCAGCAGACCTCTATTGGAAAGAGGGAAAGCTAGAAAAACATAAAGATACGCGAGCAAGAATTGTAGATTTAGAAATAGAAGCATCATTAGATATTTTAAATTTCTAATAATTCGGTCTACACCAGCAACGGCAATCCTCAGCTACTGGGACTTAGACAAAATAGAAGATGAAAAATGGTATAACTGACATTCCGCACTTGAGAATGTAATATATTAATATTTTAATAAGTACTACCAAATGATCGTGATGGTATACTAAACCGAGTATTTATCGGTGGTTATGCGATCGCTATCTAACCGCCCATTAGCCAAATTTTTGTAACTTTTGTATATTTCAAAATGAATTGCGGAATGTGGGTTTAAAAAATAAAATGATTTTAGGCTTAAAAAATATCAGAGTTATCTTTGCATTAGTTTTGCTAGCTGGTGTTAATGGTTTCCATAATTCAGCTATAGCAGATGTTAATAGTCAGCCCCTGATGATGGCACAAGTGCGGGGTATTACCACCAATTCTCAAGTACATCAAGTTTTTCGCTCGATTCTGCCCAAATTAAAGCAAAAGACTCAGATTCAGATTTTATTGCCAAAGTTCGTTCCTGGGTCTGATGGAGAAAATCCACTTTACGCGATTATCGAAACTGCTACAAAAAATAAGTACGAAATTTTATTGGGTTTCAGCCCAGACTGCAATGGTGGGACTGCCTGTCGTCTGGGGGTTGTGACGGCCGAAGCCGTGACGAAAAAAACACCCCGTCTTAGCGGTAAGCCTGTATCTTTAGCCAAGGGGATCACTGGCTATTTTGAAGATTTTAAATGTGGTGCTAATTGCTCAGATGCTACTTTAAGCTGGCGGCACAAGGGTGTGCAATACGCTATTGGGCTGAAGGCTGGCGATCGCACTTCGTTGGTAAAAATGGCTAATTCGGCAATTTCACCGTAACTTTTAAATTGGACTTGCACAATAGTTTGGCGGCAAAGCTAAGTAATTATACTTAAAAATGGCATAAGATTATTTTATTTATCAGTCCCTTAGCCCAAGCTTCATTCCTATCTGCTGTTAACAGTGTAACATTCACTTGTAATGACACTTAACTTGCACTTTGTTAAGAAAATGACTAATTCGGCAATTTCACGATAGCTTCAGATTCGGACTTCCACAATAATAGGAGTTGCAACGTACACCAAGTAATTTTACGGTAATGAGCAACAACATTATCCATCAGTCCCAATTTATGAAGTACCTGAAATTTCCAGCTTTATCGGCAATATTAGGGGTTAATTTAGCCATTGCCGCCCTAGCACCTCAGGCATTAGCCGTAGATAAATTCATATCTGTCGGTACAAGTGTAACATTCACTTGTAATGACTCTGAAGCGAAAATCAAAGCCAAAAATGGCCCCAAGGTAACTGTTGGAACAACAAATATCTACGTTGGTTATCAGCAAGTATCATCTATTAACCAAGATCCTCGGATTATTCGTTTCGATAATGGTGTCAAGAAATGGTGTCGCAGCGACTACGAAACAACGCTTGACGATGGTAGAGGCTACGGG
This sequence comes from Cylindrospermum stagnale PCC 7417, assembly GCF_000317535.1. NCBI lineage: Bacteria > Bacillati > Cyanobacteriota > Cyanophyceae > Nostocales > Nostocaceae > Cylindrospermum > Cylindrospermum stagnale. The sequence continues at coordinate 3,195,355 of NC_019757.1, read as the reverse complement.
CTGCTTTGGGATGGAAAAGGCGTTTTATACGGCGTTTTTTCCTCCACTGGCAACCAAACTGGTAATGATTTTCGGCGCTTTTCTACTGGCCGTTGGCTACCCACCTATGGCAATGGTGGCGGGCCCAAAGTAGCCGTTATAGCTAGAATTGATCCAACCAATGGTAACGTTAACTACTCTACATATCTCACTGCTAAAAAGTATAGTGATGGTAAAACTAACTCTCTAGTGGTGAAAGCATTATCTTGGAATGGCACAAGCTTGACTGTAGAGGCAGATTCCTGGTGGTCTCCCCGTCGCGCTAATACAAGTTCCATGCTTTGCTCTGGTATTTCACCTTTTAAATACACTACTGTATTTAGTGGTGACTTAAAAACCGTTAGCTGGGCTGCTGCATCTGGCTGTAATTAATTCAGTTATCAGTTATTAGCTAACTGATAACTGTTGATGGGGGTAGGTTCTAATATCCGCCTTCTTCTTCGTATTCTGGCTGTTTTTCTGTCAGTTTCCTGGGAATATTCACTGGCTTTGGTGCATCCTCCCAAGCATCGCCTTCTAAGTCGTCATAATCGTCGTATTCTTCGGCGTAAGGCTTGTTGTAGGGTTGGGGTTCAAATTTTGGCGGTTGTTGATACTTATCCCTACCTGTGGCCTCACTCCAGTTATCTTCTTCGTCTTCTTCGTATTGAATCGATTCGTACTGTCGCGCCCTCATTACCTGACGCTGGGGTCTTTCTTCTTCCAAATAATCTTCATTCCATTCTTCTTCCTCCCGTGCTACGGGTTCGGGGGCGCGAACTTTTGGCTTTGGTGGCTGTAACGGCACTCCACTTGGCAGCTGATTTGGTGTGGCAATTGTCCGGGGAGCACTATAGCCATATTCTTCTTCGGCATCTCTTTCCCACGGTGGTTTACCGATACCCAGGCGTTCCAAGATACCGACTGTCAATTGGTTCACCCGTTCTTCGGCTCCCTCAAATACAATCAATCTGTTGGGTCCAGTACTGACGATTTCGTCTACTGATAACTCGTAAGTACTCAAAAATTGATCGGGGATTTGGGGCAATCCCAAAGAAGCGATGACGATGGAGTAAATTTTGCCGTTTTCGCCATTGAACTTGAAGCCCCGCACTTTGCCTAAAACTTCACCTGTTTCTGTAATCACTTCCCAGTTAACCAGGTTGCTGAGAGCCTCAACTTCAACATCTTCAATCACATCTTCGTTATCAACTAAGATAACGTCACCAATTTGGTTGATGCTATTGAGGTACATATAACGGGGCAGACCAGAAATAGAGATCAGGCTGTCTCGCAAACTAAGAGCCACAACCTCTCGCTGATCAATATCAACCCAGACTTGACTGATGATACCTAACCGCTTGCCGTTGTCGCGGGTGATCACCTGGGTGTTCAATATGTCGGAACGCCTAACTATCTGTTCAGAGGTCATTCTATACCGAGTCCTGATCTCGAATCCGGTTTGATCTATACACTATTTTTAACAGAAACTCAAGCCGATGCATTGGAAGATTTTAATTTTATTCCCAAAACTTGGGTATAAGCTCCTCGTGCTTGAGTAACACCAATTGTGCGTTCGGCTGATTCTATCATCGGACGACGCAAACTCACAACAATAAACTGTGCTTGTTGTGCCTGTTGTTTAATCATTCTAGCTAATCGTTCCACGTTTGCCCCGTCTAAAAACATATCAACTTCGTCAAATGCATAAAATGGTGATGGGCGGTAGCGTTGCAGCGCAAAGATAAAACTTAAGGCGGTGAGGGATTTTTCGCCCCCGGACATCGAAGCTAGACGCTGTACTGGTTTACCTTTGGGATGGGCAACTAAGTTCAGTCCACTGTTAAAGGGATCTTCTGGATTATCGAGTTGTAGATAGCCGTCACCGTCGGAAAGGATAGCGAAAATTGATTGAAAGTTTTCGTTGACAGCATCAAAAGCTTCTTTAAAGGCGCGTTGACGTAGGGTAGTAAAGTTTTCAATCCGTAAAAGTAGTTCGGTGCGCTCTGCTTCTAATGTCTGCAATTTATCTGTAAGTTCTTGGAGGCGGTTTTGGGTACGTTCGTATTCTTCCAAAGCCAGCATATTTACGGGTTCCATTGCCTGCAAGCGTTTGGCAAGCGATCGCAATTCTTTCTGCAATTCCTCTAAATCTACTTTATCAGGAACTTCTGGCAGGGGGCTGGGTAATTCAGCTCCTAAATCCCGCAATTGGGTTTGTAGAGTTCCTAGTTCTTCCCGCCGCTTCACCTGGGTTTCTTGGAGCTTTTCCAGTTCCCATTGTAATTGCTGCTGCCGCAACAGATGCGATCGCAATTCCTGTTCTGTAGCATCCCGTTTTTGCTTTTCTTCCCCTAAATTCAGTTCCTTTTCTCGCAAAGATGCCTGAGTTGCGGTAATTTGATTATTCAGTTCTGCTAATTGGTTGTTGACTGTTGCCTGTTGCCTGTTGCCTGTTGCTGCTGACTGTTGATATTCTGCAACCCGCGTTTCTCCTTCTTGAATTTTCTCTTGTAACCGCTGTTGCTGATTTTCTAGATTTTTTAATCTTTGCTCTGCTTCCCTTAAGGCGGTTTCCCGTTGTTGCAATTGTTGCTCTTGATTCCTAATTACCCCCTGGATTTGTTGCCATTCACTAGGGGTTTGGGAGGCTTCTAACTCTGCTAAGGTGTGTCGTAATTCTTGCAGTTGAGTTTCTTGCCCTGGTAATTCCCGCAATAAAACTTCGAGGCGAGTTTGAGAAGTGGCGAATTTTTCGCTGTTTTGGGCGAATTGCGATCGCGTCCCCTCTAATTGTGCTGTTAAAGTTTTAATGTCTTTTTGCAACTGTTCCAACTGCAACTGCTGTTCTCGCCGTTTTTGACGAGTTTCTGCGAGTTCCTGTGTTAAGGTTTTGGTACGGGTGGATAAAGTGGCGATCGCTTCACTACAACGTTCTAAAACCCGCTCAATATCCGCCAAACGGGTTTTTAAAGCCATTGTTTCTTCAGATTCCGTCGCTTCTCCTGTGCCAAACCGCAACGCCGAACGCTGGGTATTACTTCCCCCAGTCATTGCACCGCTAGTTTCCAGCAATTCCCCATCTAGGGTAACAATGCGATAAAGTCCGATGTTTTTCCGCGCCTGTTCGAGATTGGTAAATACCACCGTGCTGCCGAAAACATAGCTGAAAACATCTTGAAAACGGCGATCGCACTCAACTAAATTCACAGCATAATTAACAAAGCCGCTAGCGTAACGCAGGGTGGCATCTTGGGTAAATTTCGGCGCATGAACTTTATTTAGCGGTAAAAAAGTTGCTCTTCCGGCGCGTTTTTGTTTCAGCAATTCAATCCCAGCGGCGGCGATACTGTCATCTTCCACCACAATATGTCCCAAACGTCCACCAGCAGAAATTTCCAAAGCTAGCTGATAACGGGGTTCCACCTTCCCCAACTGCACAACCAACCCACAAAGCCCAGGCATACCCGATTGCAAAATCACCTTACTCGCTTGAGTACCTTGGACTTCTTGCTGTGCCTGGGTCTGTGCCTCAATTTTATCTAAAGTGCGTTGTTTTTCCCGCTGTTCTTGCAACAGTCGCTTTTGGGTTTCTTGCTGGATTTGCAACTCTTGTTCTGTCGCTGAGAGATTTTGAGCTAAAGCTTGAATCGGTTCGCTAGAGGCGTTAAATTCCGTTTCCATCCGACTGCAATCAGCTTGCTTTTCGACTAATTGCGGTTCTAAAGTAGCAATTAGCTGAGTTTGCTCTTGAATGAGTTGCTGTAATTGGTGATTGCGTTCCTGAAGCTGGGCTTGCTCAGTGCGTTGGGGTTCGAGAGTTTGCAACAAAGTTTCAATTTGGCGGTTTAATGCCGTTTGTTGCTGCACCCATGCTTCCGACGCCGAAGCGATTTCTGCTGCGGCGGCGCGAGAAGCCTCTATTGCTTGCTGTGCCTCATTCCGTTGTTGCTGGAGAGAAGAAACATTTGCGGTTTCGACAATTTGTTGTTGTGCAGCTTGTGCGAGAGAAAGCTGATGAAGTTGAATTTCTTGCTGAGTTTGCGCCAGACGCCGTGCAGTTTCTTGCAAAGCTGTTTCTAATTCCTTTTGCTGACGCTGGAGTTGCTTACGTTCCGCTTCTTGGGTTGCGAGGGTAGACTGTACCGCCAAAAGTTCCTCTTCTCCCAATGCTTTAACATGGGCGTTAAGTTGTTCAAGTTCAGCGGTTTTTTGGGTAATTGCTAAATTGAGGGTAGCGAGTTGGGTAGTGAGTTCGGCAAAATTGCGATCGCCATTTTGAATTTGCGCCACCAACTTTTCTTGCTGTGATTGCAGAGAACGCCAGGAGAGAACAGCTTCCCAAGATTGCTTGTGCTGAAATTCCGTGCGGAGTTTTTGATATTTTTCCGCCTTCGCCCGGTCTTGAGAAAGGCGATCGCGCTGTACAGTTAATTCAGTTTCGATAATCCGACAACTATCTTCCCTTTCCTTCACCTCATCCAAAGTAGACTTAGCTTGGACGATTTTGCGATCGTAAGTCGCCACCCCCGCCAACTCATCAATAATTTCCCGCCTCTCCCGCGCATTCATCGAGATAATACTCGTCACATCCCCTTGCAGCACCACGTTATAGCCTTCAGGATAAACCCGCAGCGTCTCCAACTCCTCATGCAACTCCGTCAACGTGCAAGCAACACCATTAATATAATAATTCGACGTATAAGTCCCTTGATGAGTCACCCGCAACTTTCGAGTCACACTCCACTCAGCCGATTTTGGATTTTGGATTTTGGATTTTAAATCTTCCTCCTCCTCTGCTTCCTCTACCTCTTCCCTTTGCGCCTCTGCGCCTTGGCGTGAGACATCCGAAATATCAAACGTCACCGTCACGCTAGCCTCGATAGAAGCCCGCCCCTTGGGCTTTTGAGCGTTATTTACCAAATCCGGCAAGCGATCGGCCCGCATCCCCTTAGAACTAGCGAGTCCAAGGCAAAACAGCAGCGCATCGAGAATATTCGATTTACCCGAACCATTCGGCCCAGATATGACAGTACACCCCGGTAGCAAAGGGACTGAAGTAGTACCGCCGAAGGATTTGAAGTTGGTGAGTTCAACGCGCTTGACGTACACCATAGGCACTGGTTGGCTGGGCTAAAAGAACAAGTGTATCAATTATTTTAAGGTTAGCAACTTGTGAGGGGGAGGAATTTAGGATTTAACGAACCGCCAAGACGCCAAGGACGCCAAGGGGATGATCAAGTTCCATAATAAAGATAGGTTTATATCTTGCACCTAGCGATTAGAAATCGCGGAACCACACAAACATAGTTCGCCTGCGCTGACTCACGAAAAATCAAGGGTTTTCAACCCACGGAGGTGGGTTTTGTCTGTGTAGTCGCGAATTATATTCGCCAAGTACAAGAGATCAAGAGGAATATCTTCTACAGGACTGCTTCCCAATGCATCAAACTGATCCGCCACGTTCTCCCCAGGAAGTATTACCCACTATGTATGATCTCAAAAGTGAAGATCCAGAGGAACCTGGTTTGCCTGATCATTTTCATTTATTACAACCACGTTTGTTAGACGAAACTTTTCATTCGCCTAGTTATCCTAGCGATAAAATATTTACCGCTAGTGATATGAATCTTTATTATGACTCTCGTCAGCCAATTTGGTATAAAAGACCAGATTGGTTTGCTGTTGTCGATGTTTCCCCGCTTTATCAAAATGGAGATTTACGCCTCAGTTATGTAGTTTGGCAAGAGGGGATTAATCCTTTTATTGTAGTTGAGTTACTCTCACCAGGAACTGAAAGGGAAGATTTAGGACAGACTTTGCGAGATGTAGAAAAACCGCCGACCAAATGGCAAGTGTATGAACAAATTTTGCGGATTCCCTATTATGCTATTTTTGACCGTTATACATATACATTTAGAATATTTAAATTAGATGGCGGTCGTTATGCGGAAGTCTCTTTATCAGATTCCCGTTTTTGGATACCGGAAATAGAATTAGGTTTAGGAGTATGGGAGGGCAGTTATCAAAATATTCAGCAGCCTTGGTTACGCTGGTATGATATTACGGGTAATTGGGTATTAACTCCAACAGAAGCGGAAAGACAACGCACAGAACAGGAAAGACGACAGAAAGAAAGATTGATTGCACAATTAAAGGCGCTTGGTGTCGAACCTGATTTAGGTTAAAATTGATATGTATATTTTTGAATCATTGTAACTTGCTTGAAACTTTTTTAAAGCAAAGCAAATTTAAACTATATCTAATCAACTCAAATTTTCTATTTCTATATTAATTCTGGCACAATAGAAATAAATAAACTGTGAACGCATAATGATTACTCAATTAATGGTTCAGCCCTCATCCTTAATATCTTCTGGTATCAAGATGAGTGAATTCGGTGATATTTATCTATTTAAGTTTACTGATGAATTACAATCTCGCTTTGAAGAACTGTTAGACAAGAAAAAAGCTGATATAATCACTCCTGAAGAAGAAGCCGAATATGTAGGTATCTCTGAGTTACAGCGAATATTTACCTTAATTAACGCTCAACTAGCGGCGAAAAGTAAATGGTGTCCGAACCAACTCGACGACTTATAAGAAAACGAGCTAAATTCCTCTGTGAATATTGCCACTCTCCTGAATATCTGAGTCCCGACCGTTTTACAATTGACCATATTATGCCGCAGTCCTTGGGTGGTTCAGATGAATTGGATAATTTAGCTTTAGCTTGTCATCGCTGTAATGAGCGTCACTATAATTTTATAGTAGGTACAGATCCCAAAACTCAAGAACAAGTTGCTTTATTTAATCCCCGTCAACAAGAATGGTCTGAGCATTTTATTTGGACAAAAGATGGTATAAAAATTTTAGGTACAACTCCTACAGGAAGAGCAACTAGCGAGCGTTTTGACTTTAATGATGAACGACGTGATGAGGCTTCTATTCAAGTTGCTCGTCGTTTTTGGGTAGAAGCGGGTTGGCATCCACCACTATCAGATCCTCGTCAAGAATAAAAATCAATTTTCTTGGGTGTTTACTCCAACGGAACAGGAAAGAAGACAGAAGGAAAGATTGATAGAACAGTTAAGGTTGTTAGGTTTAGAACCTGATATTTAAATTGTCTGAATCAGGATATCCAGGATTTAAGGATTGACAGGATTTAATAAAGTGATCAATCTCAATTATTTTTAATTTTTTAGCTACATAATAAATAGAATTAGGGTGATGGTGAAAATTCTTCAGCGCTTTATTCCTGACTGTAGAGACGTTCCATGGAACGTCTCTACGGGATTTATTTGATGCAACCTCACATAAAATTGGTATCAACAAAATAATCTCCACATAATCCAATAATCACAGATTATTTATATCAATCCCTTTAGCTTGCAATCTAGTTAATAAATCTTGATATCGCTGTTGTTCCTGTTCTAGTTGCAGAAGTGCTGCTTCTTTTGCTTGACGTTCTTGTTCACGCTGTTGATTTAATTCTACAGATGTGAGAAACTTTCGCCCATCAGGATAATAAATTTCTAAGGTATTTGGTGTTAATTGAAAACATATACCCAAAAGTGGACTTACCCAACCATTGATTTCTTCAATTTGCTGTAACCATTCCTCAGCACGTAAGAAACCAGTAAATTCCACTCTATCAGGATCATAAATATAATATTCTTCTACTCCATAACGTTGATAAAAAAGCGATTTGTTAGCCATATCTTGAGTTCGGTTTCCAGGTGATAGTATTTCAAATACTACCTGTGGAGGAATATTATTTTCTTCCCACTGTTTATAAGAACCTCTGTCTCCTTTTGGTCTGCCAAAAACAACCATAACATCAGGTGCTTGCCGAGTTTTCACACTTCCCTGCACGGGATACCAAAGTAAATCACCGGCAATAAACACATCATCTTGTGGTGCAAATAAAATTTCTAAGTTTTCTTTAATAGTAACAATCCAACGATACTGTTTAGTATTATCAGACATCGGTTTTCCATCGCTGTCAGGGTAGATGATTTCTGGTGCGGTTTCTGGTGTGAGTTGCTGTACCATGGCTATACCTCCAACTTTGGGAAGTTGCGCTGATAATTTTAGTTAATTTTAGCAAAGATTTAGAGGCAAGAAATTCGCTGAGATAAAAGTAGTTAATTTTATCCTACCTCAACCCCTTTTCTCGCAACAATGCATCTGCCCAAACTGCATCCGCTTCTGATAATGCTGGTACTGCTTCCTGGCTATAATCTACAACCAAATCATAATCATAAATGTCATATACCTGATTTAACAATGCTTGCAAATCTATTACTGGTTCACTATCACCAGAACGCAAAGGTAAGGGAAAAGCTGGAATTACATCTGGTAAATTAAAAGCATATAAATCAGCAATAGGATGACGATTACCGCGACAAATTAAAATCCGATAATGACTCTGAATATTCTTACCAGTCATCGGCATAAAATCGCCTTTACGTAATAAATCAATTTCTACTAAATTGGTGAAGCTGGCTAAAACTTGTTCTCGCTTTTTTTCATAAATACGCCGTTCTTTGCCCTGACGCTTATTGGTAGGAGATAAAATTTCAATAGTAGTAACTAATTCCTCTGTTCCTACTTCTCTTACTTCTAAATATCCTTCTTTGATAGCCACTGGCATAGGAACTTTGACTTTTACAGGTTCGGGTGCAGGGACAGTTACAAACGAGTTTTCATCGATTGTTTCATACATCCGCACTTCTACAGCGACTCGATATTTAGGACGCAGTTGGGGAGATAAAAATCTGGCAATTTCAATAATTAGTAGGTGATGTAGTCCGGGGAATAATTCGGGATGTTCTAAATATGGGTTCATTCCTGGGAATGGAGAAGGCATACAAACACCTCAAAATCAAAATTCTCTAATTACATCTTAGCCCCCTCCACGAAACAGGGTGGGGTTCTACGAAATTTTATCGATGTGGACTAAACAAAATTACAACCGTTCCTATGAGGGAAATTGCCACACCGAGAAAATCCCATCTATCGGGTTTGATGCCTTCAGCTAACCATAACCAAACCAGAGATGAAAGTATATAAATGCCACCATAAGCAGCGTATACTCTGCCGGCATTTGCCGCATCTACTTTGGTGAGAGTAATGGCGAAGAAAATTAGGGCGAAAATTCCGGGAATAATCCAAAATATGCTTTTTCCTAACTTCAACCATGCCCAAAAGCTATAGCACCCAGAAATTTCTCCGAGGGCGGCGAGAAATAAAAAGACAAGGCTTTGCATTCTTGACTATCAGTTTGGCAACAATATCTACGTTGATAATATCTGCTGGATATATCCCCAACCCCCCTTAAAAAGGGGAGCTAATTAAGATTCTTTTACCCAAGGTTTCAGTTAGCTTATTTGTTGGAGATCCCCCCAACCCCCCTTAAAAAGGGGGGCTAATTAAGATTCTTTTACCCAAGGTTTCAGTTAGCTTATTTATTGGAGATCCCCCCAACCCCCCTTAAAAAGGGGGGCTAATTAAGATTCTTTTACTTGAAAAAGGGGGGCTAATTAAGACTCTTTTACTTGAAAAAGGGGGGCTAATTAAGACTCTTTTACTTGAAAAAGGGGGGCTAATTAAGACTCTTTTACCCCCTTTTTAAGGGGGTCGCCACAGGCGGGGGGATCTTACGCTGGTACTACGAATTTCTCGCTACCTGCTAAATCAAAGGCGGCGTGAATGACTTGCAAAGCTTGCACACCTTGTTCTTGTGCTACAACGCAGCTAATTTTAATTTCTGAAGTGGCAATCATTTGAATATTGATTTGGTTTTCGGCTAGGGCTGCAAACATCTTGGCGGCGACTCCTGGTTGTCCCACCATCGCTGCACCGACAATACTCACTTTGGCGATCGCACTATCCAAGACTACTTCACCCCATCCTAACTCTGGGGCAATCTGCGAAAGTCTTTGCCGGGCGTTCTCTCCATCCATCTGGGCGACGGTAAAGGCGATATCCCGCCGAGGAATGCCATCAACCACCCGACAGCGCTGGGATTGAATAATCATATCAACGCTGATGTTGTGCCGCGCTAGCAGTCCAAATAACCTCGCTGCCATCCCCGGACGATCAGGTACTTGGCGAATAGCTAACCGGGCTTGGTTCATATCTAAAGCAACACCACGGACAGGAAGTGAGGAGAGAGGAATGTTAAGTTCTGAGTTCTTATATGGGGAGTTTTTAGTTTTGTTATCTACTGCTTCTATTTCAAAGGCTTCCCGGAGTGCAACGATCGCGCGATCGCATTCTGCGGTTGCAACTACGCAACTCACTTTCACTTCACTGGTAGAAATCATCTGGATATTCACCCCAGCTTCGGCTAAGGTAGCGAACATCTTCGCAGCTACCCCCGGACGCCCAATCATCCCCGCGCCGACGATGCTAACTTTGGCAATATTTTCCTCGATCATCACCTCGGCTTCATCTGAGTTCGGTTGATTTCGCAATGCTGGGGCGATCGCAGATGCTACCGCTTCCGCCCGTTTTAATATTGGTGTACTCACGGTAAAAGCAATGTCATTACTATTACCTTCGTGAATCGACTGAATAATCAAGTCTACATCGACGTTTTGGCGGCAAATCTCCCCAAACAGCCGTGCTGCTACCCCTGGTTTATCCGGTACGCGCAATAAAGCCACCTTCGCTTGGTCGGTGTCGAACTCTACATCATCCACAGGCAGGGCAATTTCTAAATTCACAAGCGATCGCCCTTGGGGTTTAGCTGTTGTCACCCAAGTCCCCGGTTCATCCGTCCAGCTAGAACGTACTACCAAGGGAACGCCGTAGTTCCGGGCAATTTCCACAGCGCGGGGATGTAACACTTTTGCCCCCAAGCTTGCCAATTCCAGCATTTCATCGCAGGTAATTTCCGTCATTAGTTGGGCTTCGGGCACGAGGCGGGGATCTGTAGTTAAAATTCCCGGAACGTCTGTATAAATTTCACAATAATTTGCCCCAATTGCTGCTGCCATCGCCACCGCTGAAGTATCGGAACCGCCACGCCCCAAAGTAGTAATTTCCATTTCTCCGCCGTTGGATATCCCTTGAAACCCGGCGACTATCACTACTTTACCTGCATTGAGATGCCGCAAAAGCCGAGCGGTTTCAATGTGCAAAATCCGGGCGCGGGTATGTTCCGCTTCGGTAACAATTCCTACCTGACCCCCAGTCAGAGAAATTGCTGGCTGTCCGATTTCCAGCAATGCCATACTAAGTAAAGCAATGGTTACTTGCTCACCAGTGGAAAGCAGCATATCCATTTCCCGGCGGTTAGGATTCGTTGATATTGCATTGGCTAGTTTGACTAGTCCATCGGTGGTTTTCCCCATCGCCGAAACCACTACCACCAGCGAATTTCCTGCTTTTACAGTTTTGTAAACGCGCTGTGCAACAGCCTGAATCCGTTCGACTGAACCAACAGAGGTACCACCGTATTTTTGAACTATGAGCGCCATAACTTTTATTCAATCAATTGTGCCTGCTTTGATCAACGCGGACGCCACGTCAGGAAGCCCGGAAACTGTCGCCAGTTATTCAGTTTACTAACTAATCAGCATCAGCGGATACACAAAATCTGAAAATTTTTTTGTTGGTAATTTTTTGCCTTAAGTTCGATAGGCGCATCTTCAAACACAAATGGTATAACTGCCGATTTACCAATGAGCAACGACACTTTTGAGGATGCCTTAGTCAGCGCCAAAATTCACCTACTGCGGGGAGTAGATATACTTTTGCCAATGGGGAACATCTGAAATAATGTCAGAGTGTGCAGAGTTGGTAAATTAGGCGATGACGGGGAGCGATCGCTAATTGATTAAAAAGCAACTGCATAAATAATATCAAGCCATGAACTAAACAAAATCTTAAATTTTGCTGCTTTCACCATCTTACAGCAGTTTTCGATTGATTAGACCACACTGTAGAGAAGTTGCATGTAACGTCTCTACAAGATATGTATTCCCTTCACATTCCCAGCGCTGTAAATGATAAAAGTAACTATTACCGTGGCTTTAGCCCGGTGAGGATGTCAACACAGGTATTTCATTAGCTGTGGCCCGTGCTGACGTTTCTGGGCGTTTTGGTTGGGCTTTGGCGGCGCAAGTGCGGTGTCGGCTTTTCTCCCACGGTAAACTGCGATCGCAATATGGATGTTGACTTCCTTGATATCAAGTTAGCCTAAAAAAGTACGTGACTAAAGGCTGATAACAAAAAGGAATATGGAAACTCAGCATATTTTAATACTGGATTTAACAATTGTTTTAGTAGCTACCTTACTGGGAGGTTTTCTGGCAAATCGGCTGCATCAACCGGTTTTGCTGGGCTATTTAGCTAGTGGATTTATTGTTGGTCCTTTTGGTTTCAAGTTATTAAGCAATGTTACAGAAATCAAATCCTTGGCAGAAATTGGTGTTGCTTTTTTGCTGTTTGTCTTAGGCGTAGAATTTTCTTTAGCCGAACTGAAACGAGTTAAAAAAATTGCCTTACAAGGAAGTCTACTGCAAATCGGCTTGACAACCATGCTAGTTGCATTTGTTACAATTATTACAGGCTTTGCTTCTAGTCTTAACCAAGGAATTTTCCTGGGAGCAGTCCTGTCTCTTTCTTCGACTGCTGTGGTCTTAAAAACACTGTCAGAAAGAGGTGAAACTAATACCATGCATGGACAAATCATGCTAGCAATTTTAATTGCTCAGGATTTGGCACTGGGTGTAATGTTAGCAATATTTCCAGCTTTGAACCAACCAGAAAATATCTCTGTGGCACTAGGTATTGCTGTGCTCAAAATTTTGTGCTTTACAGCAACGGCACTCGTCTTAAGTCGATGGATAGTTCCTCCTCTTCTGAGTATATTGGCTGCCACGGAGAGTGATGAATTATTTATGTTAGGAGTAATTGCCCTGTGTTTGGGGCTATCTTTGACAACAGTCGCTTTAGGTCTTTCAATAGCAATGGGTGCTTTTGTAGCAGGTTTAATGATTTCTGAAATTGATTATGCTGACCAAGCTTTAGCCAAGATTTTACCTTTGCGAGATACCTTTGCTAGTCTATTTTTTGCCTCAATAGGAATGCTCATTGACCCTGCTATTGTCCTCAATAATTTTGGACTAATTTTAGGATTAGTGACCCTAGTAATGCTGGGTAAAGCCATAATTGTTTTGCTGATTAGTCTGGGTTTTGGTTACTCTTTAAAAACTAGCATTATAGTCAGCTTTGGGATAAATCAAATTGGAGAATTTTCTTTTGTATTAGCATTGGTTGGTCTGGATTTAGGGCTGATCTCCCAACAAATCTATTACTTACTCTTGGGAACAACTGCTATTACACTCGTCCTGACTCCTTTATGGCTAGATGTTGCACCAAAAATAGCGGCTAGCTTGACCCGTATACCTTGGCTGACAGGGTTTTTGCAACGGTTTTACACAGCAAAAACTCTATTGATGCCAGAAAAAATGAGGGGTCATGTCGTGGTAGCTGGTTACGGTAGAGTAGGGCAAGTAATTGTCAATATTTTACAAGGCCAGAAATATTCAGTTTTAGTAATAGAAAACAGTGAAGCATCTCTGCAAAGGTTACGGATGCACAAAATTCCTTACATTTTTGGTGATGCCGATTCTGAATTAGTTTTAGAGAAAGCACATTTAGAAACTGCCAAGGCTTTAGCAATTGCGCTTCCAGACCCAGCCAGTACGCGTTTACTTCTCAAATATGCTCTTGCTATTGCTCCTAATTTAGATGTAATTGTGCGTTCCCACACTGATAAAGAAATTGATCTCTTGACTCAGATGGGTGCAAAGGAAGTGGTACAACCTGAATTTGAAGCGGCCCTAGAGTTGGGAAACCATCTGCTTAAAACCTTGGGTGCTGATGAAAGTTACATCCGAACCGTGATCAATGATATACGTACAGGTAAATACTTAAGTATTAGGACTGAAAGAATATAAAAATCAGATTTTATTGTTGAAAAAAACTCAGTACACATTAATCCTCTGGCCTTTCTTTGGGTTAGGAAAACTGCCCTGACAATTAGCTCCCCTATTTTGTGTGCATCAATACAAAGTAATATGGTGAAAATTAGTTATAAAAATTCTCTAGCAATAGAAATTGATGTAACATATTTTCTAAGCATTTATCAAATGCATAACTGATGCTTAGTTAGGTCATGCTCTCCGGTCTCACCCCTCAAAGCAAGATAGTGCAATAGCACCGCTGATTTGACTGCTTTGCTTAATCAATATCGATTTCACCCGTTTTGCAAGTATGAATAAAATAATTCCCGCCATCAGAGTTAAAAACTTCGGCTTTTATTACGGCACCCAAAAAATATTTGAAAACGTGTCAATGGATATTCAGCAAAACAAAGTAACAGCAATTATTGGCCCTAGTAGTTGTGGCAAGTCTACTTTTATGAAATCTCTAAATCGCATGAGTGAATTAGAAGGAGAAGTGCGAGTTGAGGGGAAGGTAGAATTTTTTGGCCAAAATATTTATGAGCGTCGCATCAACTTAAATCGGCTCCGCCGCCAAGTTAGTATGGTGTTCCCCAAGCCAAATCTATTCCCTATGAGTGTTTATGATAATGTTGCCTATGGGGCGAAATTAGTAGGATGGCATCCGAAAGTTGAGTTAGACAGGATTGTCGAATCAGCCATCAAAGCCGCAGATCTCTGGGATGAAGTGAAGAATAAACTGCATAAATCCGCTTTAGACCTTTCTGGCGGACAACAACAGCGACTATGCATTGCTCGCGTTTTAGCCGTTAAACCGAAAGTTCTCTTGATGGATGAGCCTTGCTCTGGTCTTGACCCCGCCGCCTCAATGAAAATTGAGGAACTGATTCAGCGTTTGCGTTCTGAACTAGCAATTGTGATTACCACTCATAATATGCAGCAAATAGCTCGGCTATCTGATGTTACGGCTTTCTTTCACAGCAATGAAAATCGCATTGGTCAAATGCTGGAATTTGTTCCCACAACTAAAATTTTTACCAACGCTCTTGACTCCCGCACCCGTGATTACGTTTTAGCCCGTCTCAGTTAAGGTTTTTCGGTTCTTACACCCAGCGCGAGGGGTTAGTTATACCGCTATAGATTTACCTGATGTCTAGGGAATTTACGCTTTGTTTTTTGCGACTTTCGGGGAAATATATTTTACAATAAGTATTAAATACACTATTCCGATAGACTTGTAGTATTTTGTATAGCCTAGAACAGGAGCATCTGCATGAAACTCAGATCCAGTCGGGCAAAATTAAGAAAATTACCGTTTTTTCTCCCTAAATCTCTTGTTTTGGTAGCAGTGTTCTTGGACTACCCGATTGTTATGGGGTATTAGTGCAATGTCTACCACTAAACCCGTAAACTTTGACCCAGTTAACAGCCGAATTTTTGTACCCCAGCGTTATCACAGACAACCTGTGATTTCTCGGCTGGTTTCGCGCTATGGTTTAACCGTGAATATCAAAGCGGCATCTCTAGCATCAGGTAATGACAGTGACGGCTGGTTTGATTTGGAAATTTCGGGACATTCTCAAGAATTGACCAGTAGCTTATCTTACTTGCAAGGATTGGGAGTGAATTTAGTGCAATTGGCGATCGCTAACCACATCCAGTCTAACCAAAACTCTCAATTTTTTCCCAACATAGAGAGCAATCAGACCCAGAGAAAACCTGAAATACTACTCAAAACTCAATGGCGGGAAGAATTCCAGCAATGGATTTCTACAGGTCAGACTAATCGACTACGCTTGCAACTGTGCATCCTCAAGGACTATCACGAGAAACCCATAATTTCTGAGTTAGTGTCTCGCTACGGGCTAACAGTCAACATTACCAGTGCAGCACTCAATCCCAATGTGCAAGATGACGGCTGGTTTGATCTTGATTTGTGGGGGAGAACCAAGCAACTCCACTCCAGTCTGAGATACCTAGAACAACTAGGGCTACCAATTTGGCTGGATTGGTCTTTCCTTTATAGCGATCGCAACTTGATAGATTAAGTGTAATACCCATGACAGCATTTAATAACGTTCAACTCACAGTCGGAGCCAGACTATCGCTAGTTCCTTCAGTTGAGGACAAAAGCCAAATCACCCAAACTCGCCTGCGTCTACATATTCCCCAGTCCTACCTTCAAGAACCAGTGATTTCTCAGCTAATTTCTGCTCATGATTTAGTTGTTAATATTACTGGGGCGATGCTACAAGCAGACAAAGGGGGCGGAGGATATTTTGACTTGGAACTTCGGGGAACGGTGCCACAAATATGTAGTGGTCTTGCTTACCTGGAATCACTAAATCTAAAAATTTTCGGCAAGCCAAATGCTGATAGCGATGCTTGGTATTACTAATCTAGCTAATTGTCAATCTGCAAATTCAAACCAGATAAATTGAATTTGCATCCAGGCAATTGCCTGGATGCAATCAAAAATTTTTGATTTTTGATTGGGTCAAATTTCATAGTACCAAATCTCTTCTTCTCGCACCACAATTCGATGTAAGGAGAGCCGATTAATCAAGCCCTCTTGCTCAAATTGCCCTAGGATACGAGTGATTGTCACACGAGTTGAACCGAGCATTTCCGCCAAGTCTTCATGAGTTAAACGCATATCTATTAAACGTCCCTTCTCAACTTCTGAACCAAACCTTTGAGATAACCATGCCAATAACTTAATCAGCATAGTATCTACTTTTTTATAGCTACGAATCACCATTAATTCTTCCGCTTGTTGGATGTGGACTAGCAAAGTTTCTGTCAGTTCTGGGTAATTATCTAGAGGTAAGATGGTCGCCTCAACTTTAGTTAGACACTCCATTTGATAGGGCTTGATTCTTGATAGAGATCTACCAACAATATCTCCAGGACCCCATAATCCCAGAGCGACCGTCGTCCCGTCTTCTAAATAGGTAAAAGTCCGAACAAAACCCCGTTCAATTTTCCAAAGAGCACTGTTCTGTTCTGGTAAAAATGACCGCCGTGTAAAAATATTCTGGGCATTTTTACTCGATGAATTGGTAAGACTTGTGTATAAAGTCAGTGACATTGTTGTGTATACATCCTTTTTCCGATACACTAACCGTAGTATATATATATTAGGTTCAAAAAAGCTATGAGTATTGTAGTTAACAACGTTTCTAAACACTTTGGTGCTTTTCACGCTGTTGAGCAAGTTAGCTTGGAGATTAAAACAGGCTCTTTGGTGGCGCTTTTGGGGCCGTCTGGCTCAGGAAAATCAACCTTACTGCGGATGATTGCGGGGTTAGAAAAGCCTGATGCTGGTGAAATTTGGCTGGTTGGTGAAAATGCCACCCATAAATCGGTGCAGGAACGCCATATTGGGTTTGTATTTCAGCATTATGCCTTGTTTAAGCATCTGACGGTGCGGGAGAATGTGGCTTTTGCCTTGGAACTGCGTCAGGCTCCAAAAAACAGGATAAAGCAGCGAGTGGAGGAACTTTTGGACTTGGTACAATTGCAAGGATTAGGCGATCGCTATCCTTCCCAAATGTCCGGTGGTCAACGGCAACGAGTAGCACTGGCACGGGCCTTGGCAGTTCAGCCACAAGTTTTGCTACTTGACGAACCCTTTGGCGCCTTAGATGCCAAAGTCCGCAAAGAATTGCGAAGTTGGTTACGACACCTCCATGAAGATGTGAATGTCACGACTGTAATTGTGACCCATGACCAGGAGGAAGCAATGGAAGTTGCTGATGAGATTGTGGTCATGAATCGAGGTCGGGTAGAGCAAGTTGGGACTCCAGCAGAAATTTATGACCAATCGGCAACACCTTTTGTGATGAGCTTTATTGGACCGGTGAATGTTTTACCTGCTAACTCTGGCATTCAACCAAAGAACAACTTGGTCACTTCAGACAATCAGGTATTTTTGCGCCCTCATGATGTTCTCATTCAAACAGATGCAGCCGAAGATACTGCACCTGCCAAAGTTGACCACATTATTCACTTGGGTTGGGAGGTTCGGATAGAGTTGCTTTTAGAGTTGGGACAAAGAATTAATGTTCACCTCAGCCGAGAACAGTTCCATCAACTCGAACTCCAAGAAAACCAGCGAGTTTATATCAAACCCAAAAAAGCCAAGGTTTTTCCCACTTACGCTTTGAGCTAGAAGACTAGAGACTCTTTACTGGGTAAGAGTTTTGCTCCCTTACCAATTACCAATTACCAATTACCTAAATTCCCGCACCATCTAGAAATGCTGCAATCATCGAATCAGAATTGCTCTGAATATTGGCAGTTTGTTCTGTTTCTACTTCTTCGCTTAAGTGCAAACTTGGGGTAGCTCGCAAAAGCTCAACTTGTTTTTCTAGGGTTTTGAGTCGTTCAAATAAAGCGCCTATGACTTCAGCTTCTACGTCCCGCACTTTATCATGAGCTAGAGCATCGGCATTTGAGTTGTTTTGACGAGTCACACGTCCAGGAATGCCGACGACGGTAGTGTTGCTGGGGGCATCTCGTAGCACTACTGAACCTGCGCCAATGCGGACGCGATCGCCTATTTGAATATTCCCCAAGACCTTTGCACCCGCTCCCACAACCACATGAGAGCCTAAAGTGGGATGGCGCTTACCGCTTTCTTTGCCGGTACCGCCCAGGGTAACACCTTGATAAATCAGGGCATAATCACCTACAATGGCTGTTTCGCCAATCACTACGCCCATACCGTGGTCAATAAATACACCCTGACCAATTACTGCCCCTGGGTGAATTTCAATTCCGGTTAAAAACCGACTAATATGAGAAATAAACCGAGGTATAAAGGGCAGCCCCATTTTATATAGCCAGTGTGCCACACGGTGGCTCAATAAGGCTTGAAGACCAGGATAGCAGAACAAGACTTCCAGCCAATTACGGGCTGCGGGGTCACGCTCAAAAATCGTTCGTAAATCAGTTAATAGCATACTTAGTTGAGTTCAGCGTTGGTAGGCGAAGCTGAGAAAATCAAAATCAAGATCATTCCCTCAAAAGATGAAGCTATTCGCGGGAATTGTGTAAGATAATCTACGGTAAGTCGATAGGGTTGGGGTTATATTGTGACATTAACTGGGATGCTATCACATGGGACACGTTGAGAAAATTAATTTCACAGAAAATACGATAAATCAATTGACCCACCGTAGTATATTGAGAACAGACTTGAATAGCCAAAACTACGCTCTTCTGGATCTTTCTTCCAAAGTGGAATATGCGCTGCTGGCACTATTAGAACTGGCAAGCCACCACGGGAAAAAAGTACCTCTGACTATGAGCGAGATCACTGCCAAACAACCGATACCTGAACGCTATTTGGAACAAATTTTGACCAATCTGCGGCGTGCTGGTGTGGTGCAGAGTCAACGAGGCTCTAAAGGAGGTTTTGTTTTAGTTCGTGAACCTTGGCAGATTACCTTACTAGAGATTGTCACTGTGGTGGAAGGTGAGCGCAAAGAGAAAGAAACCTCTGAGGCTTCCACTCTGGAAAGGAATCTGGTTCATGAAATTTGGGAACAAGCCAATGCCGCCTCTATTGAGGTATTGCGTAGCTATACACTTCAAGATTTATGCCAAGAAAGAGAGGCTCGGGCCCAGCAGAGTCCCATGTATTACATTTAGTTAGGGAGAAGTAGCGTTGTGCGGATAGCGAGAGATATTACAGAGTTAGTCGGAAGGACGCCTCTAGTTCAGTTAAATAAGATTCCCCAAGCGTTGGGAGCAGTTGCTCAAATTGTGGTGAAGCTAGAAAGCATGAACCCAGCTGCTTCTGTTAAAGACCGGATTGGCGTCAGCATGGTGCAAACGGCAGAGGAAGCGGGGTTGATTCATCCTGGAAAAACCACTTTAGTAGAGCCGACCTCTGGTAATACGGGAATCGCACTGGCAATGGTGGCAGCCGCTAAGGGCTACCATCTCATTCTAACGATGCCTGATACGATGAGCCATGAAAGACGGCTAATGCTCAGGGCTTATGGCGCTCAACTAGAGTTAACGCCAGGGGTAGAAGGGATGCGTGGAGCGATCGCCCGGGCAGAGGAAATTGTCGCCCAAACACCCAATGCTTATATGTTGCAGCAGTTCCGTAACCCGGCGAACCCCAAAGTTCACACTCTTACCACAGCCGAAGAAATTTGGCAAGATACTGATGGAAAGGTGGATATTCTCGTCGCGGGAGTTGGTACTGGGGGGACGATTACGGGAGTTTCTGAAGTAATTAAACAGCGGAAACCAACTTTTCAAGCGATCGCCGTTGAACCAACCAGTAGCCCCGTGTTAGCAGGTGGAAGACCAGGTCCACACAAGATTCAGGGAATCGGAGCCGGATTTGTCCCCGCAATTTACCGTTCAGAATTGGTTGACGAAATCATTCAAGTGAGTGATGAGGATGCGATCGCCTACAGTCGTCGTTTAGCCAAAGAAGAAGGATTGCTATCAGGCATTTCTACCGGAGCCGCTTTATATGTCGCCCTTCAAGTAGCCCAGCGACCAGAAAACGCCGGCAAGTTGATTGTGATGATTCAGCCCAGCTTCGGTGAGCGCTATCTCAGCACCTCACTATTCAAAGACCCCGAAGAAAATGAGTGGTTGGCTAAGGTTTAAAAAAATATCCTTTCCTTCTAGGGTGCGTTAGCCGTTGGCGTAACGCACCGCAATAGATAAACATAATAAACTGGCTGGTGCTTTACACCGCGTTAACGTACCATACAAAATTAGATAACTTATTTTTTGGTGTTCCCAAATAAAAAAAAACAATAACAGAACTTACGCCAAATGACTTTGAAAGCTTTGATTTGCCGGAGAATTCATGAACTCTACAGTTTGTGTTTTATGGGTAAGTCCCAAATAAGTTATTAACTGGGTTTAATATCCGACGCTTTAAGAAGTGATCTCATTATTTTTCACCAAAACCATCAAACAAATACAACTTGCAACTAATTTTATTGGGCTTAAAGCTTCACTTTGCCAGATAATAAAAGCACCCAATCCTATCAGCACAAAAGGTACAGAATAATTACCACAACGAGTTAAAATATTAGCTATTATTTTCTGGTTCTGGTTAGTTAATTGATATGCTGCATAGCACCAAATTGCCAGCAAGATAAAAAATATAATAATTATTATTAACAAATTTCCTAAGCTACTGCTGGCAAATAACGGCACATAAATGCTAACGTTATCGCTACCATTTGCCACAGTCATAGCCGCTACGCTATAAGTTTGGGGAGTAAGTAAACTAGCAATTGTGGAGGCTTCAGCTAGTTCTGTCTCCACAGCAACTTCTGCCGGTGATTCTACTTCTCGATTTACTAAACTGCTAATACCGATTGTGATAGGAATTAACCCCAATAATCCAATCAATTTTGGCGGTAAGATTAAACCCCCGAAGAAACCAGGTAAACTGAGAATTACCAGGATGGTAAAACCAAGATACTGACCAGCAATAATGTGCCGAGGACGAAAATTAGCATTTACTTGAGAAAAAAACAGCAACAGAATGACAATATCATCAATATTGGTGGCACAGAATGCAACTAAGCCTGTGCTAATTGCAGTGATGAAATTGTTCATATTTGTGTATCCTGATTTAGCAAATTAAACTTGTTAGTTCTATTAAGTAGTGTTTGCCGAAAACTTTACTATTAATTAGCATCATTTTTCAAATCAATACCATATTTATCTAACATTTTTAAGGAAATATCTGGAAGATTAAGCAGCATATCATCCCATGTACTGTGAGCTTGTAAAGCCTCCACAACTAATGAAATCGGCTCAGAAAAAATATTCTGAAATTCTGCTTCTTCCGAAAAATTAATTTTAAAGGCTAATTGTTCTTTTGGGGGGATAAATTGAGCATTAACATCTTGATGATTCCCTCTAGCATCAACACGATACCAAGCTATTTCTGGTAAGTAAACTGCATTAAACCCATGTAAGCTATAAGGTTCACCATTGTTGTTAAGGCTCAATCTCTGATAGCAAAACCCTGAGGGAATGCCATTAGCTCTTAGTAGTGCTGCTAGCAAATGACTCTTTGCAAAGCAATAACCTGTTTTGTATTTGAGTACGTCTGAAGCTCGACAGGTCACAGGATTCATTTGATAGTCGTAGCTATGATAAATTTCATCCCGTACCCACTCAAAACAAGCTTTGGCAATCGTTGTCGATGTTTGATATCTTGATGCAATCTTGTTAGCAAGTTCCAGAACTAGAGGATGTTGCCAGTCAATAACTTCGCTTGCTTGCAGATATTCTTTCATATTGCTCTTTTTACTTAGTAATTAGACAATTGAAGGTCTTAACAGACAGAAAATAGTAAATACGGGGTATGGTGTCAGTCATTAAACGTGCTTATTCGTGCGTTAGGGAACTCACGTTACAGGTAAGATGCCTAAAGAGACGCATCAAAAAATCCTGGAAAAAAGGTAAATTTGTACAGTGGGTAAGTCATAATTTATATGCACTAGAATGTTAATTTTCTATTTCGATAAATCATATTTTACAAAAATCTAGCATGAGAGACCTTGGCACAGCGTTTAGTGAAGGTATAATCGCCTTCGCAGCTACAAATATCGACGACCTGATTATCCTGCTACTATTTTTTTCACAAATAGACGCTAATTTTCGGCGGCGGCATATCTTTATTGGTCAGTACCTTGGTTTTGCAACCATTATTATCGCTAGCTTACCAGGATACTTTGGTGGTTTAATTATACAGCGAGAATTGATTGGATTACTAGGATTACTACCAATAGCAATTGGTATCAAGCAATTACTACATCGAAAACCAGAAAATACAGAAGTTCAGACAGTAACCACAGATTTTAAGCAGTCCTCACACCCTAATCCTATACTCTCTTTTATTTTAAGTATTCTGCATCCTCAAACTTATAAAGTGGCGGCTGTAACGCTGGCTAATGGTGGTGACAATATTGGTATATATATCCCGTTATTTGCTGGTCATGACCTTACCAGCTTGGGAGTAATTTTAAGTGTATTTTTTTTCATGGTAGGGGTTTGGTGCGCTATTGCTTACTTGTTAACCCGTCAACCTAGCATCGCAAATGTTTTAAGTCGCTATGGTAAAGCTGTTGTTCCTTTTGTCTTGATTGGCTTGGGTTTGTTTATCATGTATGAAAGAGGTACGTTTAACTTATTGCCTTGGTTATAAGTTTAAACTTGATTTTAAATATTAAACATTTAGGTGGATTTAAACGCAGAGATTTACAGATTTTTGGTGCGGGATGGTGTTAAGCAGAAATTAGATTAAGCTTGAGAAACCAACTTCAAACTCACCATCATTAAGATGGCATAAATGATAAATCGCAGTGGGCGTTGAGGAGCTATTTGGCAGATTTTAGCACCTAGCAAAACTCCCGGAACAGAGCCTAGCCATATTGGCAATACTAAACTCCAATCTACTGTTCCTAAGGTGAGGTGTCCGAGGGAGGTAAACAGCAATAAAATCGCCGCCTGTGAAATATCTGTACCCACTAACTTACGGGCATCAAGGCGGAAAAAAGCAATCAGCACTAGGGCAAACATGGAACCAGAGGAGACGCTAGTTAGACCAACAAAACAGCCTAAAACTGCGCCTAAAGTCACAGTGAAAAAACGTCCCCAGTTGGTTTTTAGGTCTAACTTTGGTAGTTCGGGTAAATTAAATTGGGGTAAAAAAGTCATCAACAACAATTGTATTAGTGATAATAATGTCACTAATAAAATCATTACCCCTAGTAACCGCAGCAAGATGCTATCTAGGTTATGTTCTCCCGTCCGCCTGATGAGGTGTAAAATTCCCACACCGGATAGTGAACCAGGAACACTCCCCAATGCCAGCCATTTGACGACTTCCACATCGAGGGTTTTCTGTTGCCAGTGCTTGACACTGCCCACTACCTTCATCAAGGTGGCAGCTACAACATCAGAACTCACAGCAATGGAAGGCGGAACTTGGAAGACAAAAATCAACATTGGGGTAATCAGAGAGGCCCCGCCAATTCCCGTTAAACCAACGATGATACCTACAAAAAAACTGAAGAGCGGTAGTAATAAATAGTGCATACTCCTGTCCGTAAATTAGGTTTTCAAGTGCAATAAAGCACAAACTGATTCGTCAGCTTGGGCTTGACTGCCGCAAACTACAACCTAGTGGTAGACGAAACTTCTGAAGGCAAGTTCAGGTCTTGGTAACCTTAAATTCCTAAAAAAAGCAGTCTTAAAGTTTTTTTAGCATGAAAAATGACTACCTACTGCTTATGGGTCACTCGTCCTGCTAAAATCTACTTCTGACTGAATTTTTTGTAGTTTTACAAAAAGCCCGGTAAGCCGATGCACTTACCGTATTTTACTCGTAAGTTGCATTTAACGTCCAGTCTTTGCATGTTAAACATCACCAAATTATCTGGAGTTACATGTCATGAGACTGGACTACTGTTATCTGGTTGCGAACAAAATGAAGGAGAAAGTTCTTCTCAAAGGTATACCTGTATGGAAATTTTAGGTATTTTCAGTATTTAAAAATATATATCGATGCATATAACTGTTGCGTAGGGATCGATGACTGATTCGGGTACAGAAATGGTCAACTCCCCTAATGGGTCAGAATTGAGCATGGAATCTATAATTGCACAGCGACTGGTGTAGGCTAGTTCTGTGCCATCAGCAAGAAGTGATACAGACTTAACTCGTTTAATCGGTATACCTCTCACGGATATAGTTTCATAAGGTTTCATTAATAGATGTAGATAAATCCGATTTTCTTTACGGGTTGAAGGGCCATAAAATTGCCAGGGTTCTAGTCCCGGTTTTGTACCAATGATACTTTCGGAGTGACGAGACATCCAACTGCCTATTTCTTCTAGACGTTCTAACTGTTCAGGAGGGATTTGACCATCACTCATCGGACTGACATTGAGTAGCAGATTTCCACCCTTACCTGCAACTTCGCACAGTGTATGAATTAGCTGGTGAGAGGACTTGAAGTTGTGATCGTTTGAGTTATATCCCCAACTTTCATTCATAGTCAGACAGGTTTCCCAAGGATGATCTGGGGGTTGAGGTGGAATAAACTGCTCAGGAGTCTGAAAATCTCCGCAGTTGGGTAGGCGATCGCTAATTAGAATATTAGGTTGTAACTCACGAATCATTTTTGCCAATTCTTCAGCCTGCCATTCCTCTGGAGTCCTTTCCCAGCTACCATCAAACCAAATAATGTCAATCTCACCATAGTTGGTCAACAATTCCCGTATCTGATTAAACATAAACTGCATATATCGCTCCCGCTGTTGTTGTGTGGGTTGCGGTATTTGATCAAAGCGATAAGGTTTATCAGCTTCTGTAAAAGCCGGATAGTCGGGATGATGCCAGTCAATCAACGAAAAATAAAGACCAATTCGCAATCCTTCAGAGCGCATAGCCTCGACAAATTGGCGCACAATGTCTTTGTTGTAGGATGCATTTTTAATAGAAAAGTCTGATTGCTGGGTATGGAATAGGGCAAAACCATCATGATGCTTGGCAGTTAAAATGGCGTACTGCATTCCGATTTTTTTGGCTAGATGTGCCCATTTTTGAGGATTGTATTCCTGTGGATTGAAAGTAAAGGCGGTACGGTGATACTCTTCAACCGGAATATTTTGGCAGAAAGGAAGGCTAAATACACCCCCGACCAAAGGCCAGGATAATTCACACCTTTGCTGAGAACTATGACCCCAATGAATAAACATCCCCAAGCCGGCTGTGGCAAACCAGTTATTGATAATTGACATAAACGAGGAATAATTAGTTTCAGATTTGACAGGATGAAAAAAATTAGTTATTTTTGATAACTGTTAGCGAAGGCACATCCTAAATAGCCTGAGACCTGGTCATGAAAAATATCTAGCCCTAGGGAATACTCAAATTCCCCAAAAATACAGTTTATTAGATTTACTGAAAGCCAGTAAAAATATTCAATTAGATAGATGAAAGTTGATTTTACATTCGTTCTGGAAAATTAAATTATTTAACATGAACAGAGGGAAAACAGTTAATCAGGAATACCACTCGCCGTTTGATTTTATCAAAAAGCTGCTGATAGCTCATTGGAGTTCGCTTGTGGTTCTCTTCATGGGAGTTTATTTACCTTTGCAGATTTTTCAAATTCTGGCTGTGAAGGTATGGCAGAATGAAGGCGGCTTCCCGTGGGATGTGTCAGTTTTGTTGGCAGTTCACTCTACAGCACAGCCACAACTGGATGTTTTGGCGGTAATGCTGACTAGGTTGGGGTCGTTTTGGACGGCGTTACCTATTTTGAGTGCGATCGCTATTTTATTATGGCGCCAACGAAAATGGCGATCGCTAGCTTATTTACTCACCACTGCATTCGGCAACCTAATCATCAACTACACAGCCAAGGGATTCATGCATCGAGTGCGTCCCCACCTGTGGGAGTCCAAGTCCCCTGAATTTGATTATGCCTTTCCCAGTGGTCATGCCATGACGAGTATGACGCTGGTAGTAATTTTGCTAATTTTGACTTGGAGTCTTCCCTGGCGCTGGTTGAGTTTGATTTTTGGCAGCTTGTTCGTCTTAACCATTGCCTGGACGCGCCTCTATTTAGGGGTTCACTTTCCTAGCGACATTCTCGCAGGTTGGATGGTTGCATTAGCTTGGTCAATTGGCGTAAGTCTAATTATCAAGCCTAATGCGACTAAAGCAACTCCCAAAAATAGCAGCCAACAGCAGGAAACCTCCTTGCTACCCGAAGAAGCAAAGTAACAGCATTTTATTTACCTAAATCCGTGAGGATGCTCCCGCCATAATCTCTTCAAGAAAGAACAAACACACGGCTCTGTTGAGTACAAAACCTGTGGGTGGAAGCTTTCTGTTGACCGCAGATACATCACTTTATCCGATGGATTTAAGGCAGGAGCTTTCAAACTTTGGGGAACTCGTGACCTGCACTTTTACCAACTCAAACAGTTTAAGAGAGTGCGGGTTGTACGTCGTGCCGATGGCTATTATTGCCAGTTTTGCATTGACCATGAACGAGTAGAAAGGCGAGCACCAACTGGTAAAACTATTGGTATTGATCTGGGATTAAACTACTTCTATACAGATAGTAATGGGGAAACAGTTGCTAACCCTAGACATCTTCGCAAAAGTGAGAAGTCTTTGAAGCGGTTGCAACGCCGAATGTCTAAAACTAAAAAGGGTTCTCGGAATAGAATATTAGAGAAAACAGCTAGATAATCTCTAATTCCCTAGCTGTTATTTTTAGAATTCATCGCTAATAGTTTAAGCCTTCTTAGTAGGTGCATTAGTAACTTGTGCATCTACAATTGCTTGCGATACATTAGGGATAAACCATTTGACTTCACTGGGTTTGACAATAGTTATACCAGCCTGATTAAATTCAATTGCTCCGGCATCTGGATTTGTCTTCAAGACTAAGTTAGTTCCATTAGGAACCTTAATCACAGCACCAGCAGTTAATTCTTGACTTTGCCCGTCTTGGCTCAAAGCAAAAGCTTTGATATCACTTGGTAGATAAATTCCCTTGCAATTCCATTTATCTTTCGTTGTCTGACCATCACCCAAAAAATACAGTGCAGCGCTGTCTGTGTATTCGTCATCATCTAAATTTGGTTCTGGCCCGTAGACAGCTATAGTTTTACCCGTCTGATTACTACACTGTCCCCAATCAATTCCTGACTCAAAGTCATATTTTTGTAATTCTAACTCATTAATTTTCTGGTCAATTGGCTCTGGGTCATAACCCTCTATTTCAGCATGTGTTGCTTTTACATTTTTCAACTTATTCAGTTCTTGAGTCAGGGCTATGTAATCAGGGTTCTTGCTATATTTCGGGCGATCAGCTAATGAAGGTTGAGCAAATACTAAACTTACAAACAATACCGCCACCATCAAAAGGTATTTTAATCCTTTCATATCTTTGTTCCAATTTTTACAAATTGCCGCTTATGCTCGTCTCACAGTATTGTCAATATTATAACGAATAAGAAAACCAATTTTTTATAAAAAACACCTCAGCAATGTCTCGAGTTTCTCAAATTGCAATTGAAAATTGCACCATATTATATCAATTTTGACTAGACAAACTTTTCCAATAGAGTAAAATTTATACTATTTTGTTCTAAGATAATTACATCACTCTAAACCGCTATTATCCAACAATATAGATAACTTTATATGAACCACTAAATTTAATACGCACAAAAACTTTAATTACTTATGTAATTTATAAGACTTAAAATATAAGTATAAACTATGTTATAGTTTAATGTAAATAAATTTGCCTAATTCCGATATAGGTAGTTTGAGTAAGGCAAAATTAAGAAAAAATAAAAATACATGGGTAGGATTAAATCTATCTAGAGAAATAAACCTAATGGTAGGTGTATCCAAGTGATAAAGAAATAAATATCTGGAGGTAAAAGTTGAGCATTGTGGCAAAGAATAAAGAAATTACACCCGAAAGCTATTTGTAATTTTTCATATCCCTATCGATATATGCGCCATTAGAAAAATTAAAACCCGCAATATAAAAAGGAAATACTATTTATTTAAATACTTGCCAGCAATTTAATTTCTCAAGCCTACAAAAACCATCTTATCCGCTTGACATACATATAATAATAAAGAGGAATGTAATTTGAATATTCTGGAATTTTCTTTACTAGTCTGGCTAGGAGCATTTAGCGCTGGCTTGGTAGGGGCGCTAACTGGGTTAGGGGGCGGGATAGTAATTGTTCCCTTATTAACTTCAGTATTTGGTGTTGATATTCGCTACGCGGTTGGTGCTTCCCTCGTGTCAGTAATCGCTACGTCCTTGGGAGCAGCATCTACATACATTAAAAAAGGCTACACCAATTTGCGATTGGGAATGTTTTTAGAGGTAGCGACAACCATTGGCGCCATAGTCGGAGCCTTGATTGCCACCTTTATTTCCGTGAAAATTCTGACTATCGTGTTGGCAATTGTGCTAATTTATTCAGCATACCTTTCTCAACAGCCTAGACTCGAACACCCTGAAGATGAGTCAGCAGATCCTCTAGCAGACTATCTGAAACTCAATAGTACTTACCCAACCCCTGATGGACTGATGTCTTACAAAGTGCATTCTATCCCAGCGGGATTTGGCGTGATGTTAATAGCTGGAGTGCTTTCTGGATTGCTGGGTATTGGTTCAGGAGGTTTCAAGGTATTAGCAATGGATCAAACCATGCGTTTACCCTTCAAAGTGTCTACCACCACTAGTAATTTTATGATCGGTGTCACAGCCGCAGCATCAGCAGGAGTTTACCTAGCACGGGGTTACATTGATCCAGCGCTGTCTATGCCGATTATGTTAGGGGTATTGCCTGGTGCTTTTTTGGGTGCAAGAATCCTCGTAGGAGCTAAAACCCAGATTTTAAGAATTATCTTCAGTTTTGTACTGGTGGTAATGGCTTTGAAGATGGTCTACAACAGTCTAATAGGGGGGCTGTAAAATGTATAAATTTAATTCTAGCGCTCAGTGGAAGTCATCAGCACAGCCAGAAACGGAAGTGGTAGCACTAGCCTTGGAGCCAGAAGATGCCGATCAGTTAAAAGAACAGCAAGTCAGCACCTTGTCACAGATACCTAATAGCTGTGAAATTGAGGTTAATCAGAACCTTAACAAAACACCAAGCGAGCAGCAACTAGAAATTTTACTCAGCGACTTGCTCAAATATGGAGTTCTGATTGCTAGCGCTGTCGTCTTGCTAGGGGGCATACTGTATTTGATTCGCCACGGTACCGAACCTGCTGAATATCAGATTTTTCGAGGAGAACCATCGGAATTTCGCTCGCCAGCCGGTGTAGTGAATGCAGTTTTATCTGGTAGCCGCCGTGGCATTATTCAACTTGGACTATTGATCCTAATTGCTACTCCAGTTTTGCGCGTGATAATTTCTCTATTAACTTTTTTACTACAACGAGAATTTATCTATGTGATTGTCACATCTCTAGTTCTGGCTAGTCTAACTTATAGCCTGATAGGAGCCTATTATTAATCCTCTTACTCAAGTAAAACTTAGTTAATTCAACCCAT
This sequence comes from Cylindrospermum stagnale PCC 7417, assembly GCF_000317535.1. Taxonomy (NCBI): domain Bacteria; kingdom Bacillati; phylum Cyanobacteriota; class Cyanophyceae; order Nostocales; family Nostocaceae; genus Cylindrospermum; species Cylindrospermum stagnale. The sequence goes on along the minus strand of NC_019757.1, from coordinate 3,165,238 downwards.
ATTTTGTTGAATTAGTTTCGCAATATAAGTTTTAAATAAATCCAGCGTTTCCACAGGAAAACTTACTAGTAAAGCAGCAAATGCTAAACTCAAAAAACCGAGCAATAAAGCCAAGGTTCTGCCAAAGCACCCCGGATTAATTTCTGCAAAACCTAACTTTGTTTGTCCTAAAACAGCAATAGTTAGAAAAATAATTCCGGCTATCCACAAAGAGTTAGTTAAAGGAAAATTTGTCATCTTAATTAAGACTAGGCATCATTTTGATTATAGCAATAGCACAATCCTATCTGAGTTGCGTTGGCGTAGCCTGCCGTAGGCATAAAATCACCTTTTAAACGTAGACTAGGAGTGATGAGCTAGCGCGGTCTCTACGCCACGTGACTTTACTGTTTTGCCTCTAGCTCCGAGAGCTACGCTAACAAGTCTCTTAACCCTAGCCGAGGGTTGCCTCCTTTAAGCCTCTTAACTCTAGCCGAGCAGAGGATTTCGGCTTGTAGCTCTATTTTCAGACTAATTTGCTAAAACTAAGCACTGGTAGGACTTTCAAAAGCTAAAATTTCCAAGATTATCACCGCTGCACTAGACTTTTTCTCTGTTTTCCGAGTAAACTACACTAAGCTGGTAGGATATAGGTAGTTTACATGGAAAATGTCCAAAAAGTAAATCAAGTTCTGAGTACTGCCTCTGAGCAGTTAGAAAAAGTCGCTCAAGAAAACTTCAAAACAGACATTTGGAAAAAACTTAGAGGCGGATTATTACTAGTACTAGGTTATTTGCTATCCCCATTATGTTGGTGGAATGACTTATTATTTAATCTACCAATTGCTTACTTTTTTGGATATATCTGTAGCTTACTTTCCCCCAAATTATTACTACCCTGTACAATTATTGGCTACTGGCTTTCTAACATCATCGGTATACTCTTGATGCAAATTGGGTCAGTGGATGTTTTTCAAAAGGACGCCAAAGAGCGTAACCTTAAAAAAGAGTTATTTACAGGATTAATTTCTTCAACTGTTTTTACCTTGGTAATTATAGTATTGATTCAGTTAAAGATTCTGGATACTCCTGTTTTATTTACTAACTAATAGTTAACGCGCATGAATCAGTAAACACAGAGACTAAATTCTCTGATGTGGGTTTTATGCAATTTATATGACTATGCTTTCTTTATAGAGACGCGATGTATCGCGTCTTTGTTTTTTATGAAAAGCTCAATTGGCATAAGCTTTAATAAATTCCCGAAGATCCCAAAATTTTGGACTTTCTTTGCCCATAATTAATGGTAGTTTACCATTCCATTTTTCTATTGCTTGCCTTTGTAGTAATTCAGGCGTCAAATTATCACGCAGCAATCTTTGCGCCTCAGCCTCTCCTTTTGCTAGGTTGACTTTTGCCTCAGCTTCTTTTGTGGCTTTCAGGGCGATAAATTCTGCCCGTTTTGCTTCCTGTTCAGCGATTTGTTTGGCCTCCACCGCCTCACCAAAGAGTTCTGAGAAATGAACATGAACTAGAGAAATATCATCAACTGCAATGTGATAAGTACCCAGTCGCGTAGTTAATGTATCATCTACTCCACTTTTTACTTCTCCGCGTTTAGTAATAATTTCTTCAGCAGTATATTTAGCCATAACGGCTTTTAATACTTCTTCAACTGCTGGATTAATAATTCGGTCAACTATGTCTTTTTGTTCGCCAATTTGCTGAAAAATAGCATTGGCTTCTTCAGGGATAATATGCCAATTTAGGGCTACATCTGTAAAAACATCTTGCAGATCCTTAGATGAAGCCTCAGCAGAAATTTCTTGCTTTTGGACTCGAACGCTTAACTTTTTCACAGTATTAACTATGGGGATAATTATGTGAATTCCTTCGCCTAGTATCTGTTCTTGTACTTCACCAAATTCCATCAATACGCCCCGTTCCCCAGCACTGACAATCACAAAAGGCGTGAGGAATATAGTAATTAGAACTAAAAGTGCAGTCAGTTTACCAGCACTGTTAAAAGCTTGACTTTTTTTCATTGTTGAGGTGAAGCACTCTTCGTAATCATGCTCTAAACTCAAATAAAATGCAAAACTTTATTTAGCTCATGTTTTACTAACTAGACTCATCAGCTGCTTGTCTAAATCAATTAGATAGTCCTTACCATAAGCGCCGTTTTCTAAGGCTGTCACGAGATGACTGGGGATGTCTTGTCGGATTTCCTGGCTACAGGATGCAGCTGCGAGTGCGATCGCGGCCACTGTGTCTACATCTCCTGTAAAAGCGATACAATCTTGTAAAAGGTCGCTCATGCTGTCATTCCGCATCACCGCTGTAATTGCTGCCCTGACACTCATCCAGCCTTTAGACTTAACTTTACCTTGCCAAGGCTTAGACCAATCCCCAGATAATACATAACCTTCCAGAAACTGTCCTAATTTGCGTTTTGGCCCCAGTCGGTAAATAAAATAATGGGACATCAGCGCCGCTGCAACAGCGGCGTTAATGCCATCGGCTGTATTGTGGGTGATTGCGGCTTGAATTGTTGCCGCCTCGATAACTTTTTCAGGTGTAGGATAGACACCTATTGGTGCAGCGCGCATTGCTGCCCCACTTTTGTCGCTATCGGGGCGAATTCTTGCCAAAAACTCTGATCCATCCCGGATTTGTACCAGAAAATGGTAGAAGCTCCCCGCGTAACCTTCTCTGGGATCACGTTTGAAGGCTGTAACGAAACTATCGGCTAAAACTTTCGGCGTCCAAGGTGCTTGAGCAACTATCACTTCGGCGATGGCAATGCTCATCTGCGTGTCGTCAGTGTAGCTGCCTGGTATGAGTCGATGACGGGGATGTTGAACGTATCGACTCAAGTCGTTGGCAAATATCATCTCGTCAGCATATTCAAAGCCTGCACCATAGGCATCACCAATTGCCAACTCTAGCAGCATATTGTTATTAAACTAAGAATGGACGAGCCAGGAAAAAGCTAGTAATGGATTTAGCATCTATTGGTTCTCCTGCCACAATAGCTTTTTCCAGTTCTTCAGGGGTGAATAAAAAAGTTTCTATATCTTCGTCTGCGTCTTGCTTTGGTGGTGTCTCTAGCTTGGACAAACCTCTAGCGAGATAAGCATAGATAATCTCATCAGAATAACCGGGAGCAAGAAAAAATTCTCCCAGCTTATCCCACTTTTGCGCGTGGTAGCCAGTTTCTTCTTCAATTTCTCGTTTTATGGTATCTAGGGGTTCTTCGTTGGGTTCCACAGTACCTGCGGGGAATTCTAACACCCGTCCCTGAACTGCGAAACGATACTGGCGTACAAGTATCAGTTTACCTTCGGTCGTCACGGGCACAGCCAGAGCGCCACCAGGGTGACGAATACACTCCCATTCTCCCTCTGCTTTATTCGGTAAACGCAAGCGGTTGGCTTCAAAATTAAACTTGCGTCCTTTATAGAACAAGCGTTGTCTTAGCAGCTGTGGTAATTCTCTACCTAATGGCATAATAAAATTTGTTTGTCTGTAAATACACAGAATATATACGGGGCTTTCTGGCGGAATCAGGGTTCTTCTGCGTTTAATGATGGTAACTTTAATTGCCCATGACTAAATGTACATCAGAAGTGTCTACCTCTTTTAGTAAATCTTGGATCAAACGCCCAGAAACTGGTTCCAGCCAATTTGGGGCAATTTCTGCCAGTGGTACCAGCACAAAAGCCCGCTCTCGCATCCGGGGATGAGGAATCTGGAGAGTTGGCGTATCCACAATTAAGTCATCATATAACAACAAATCCAAATCAAGGGTTCGTGGCCCCCAATGTTCTTGACGCACACGCCCAAATTTTTGTTCAATTTCTAACAAAGTTTTTAACAAGGTTTGGGGCAAAATTTCTACTTGCAGTATGGCGCAACCATTCCAGTAATCAGGTTGTGGTGGACCCACGGCTTTGGTTTTATACCAACTGGATTTTGCTTCCAAGAAAATACCGGGTGTTTGGGCTAAATTTTCTAGAGCTGCTGCTAAGATTGCTTGTGAATCGCCCATGTTACTGCCAAGTGCGATCGCACTTGCTTTGAGTAAACCTCGCTCTAGGCTACTTTGGCTAGACTTCACCCCACCTGTTCCCAACGCTTTCAATAGTCTCTATCTTCCGTAAAATTATTTAATCTTTATAATTATTTTATACTAAACTATATTCATTTATGAATTCTCAAAGAACATTGTTCAGTACTGAATTTAGTTAATTATTTATGGGATATTATACTAACACAAAGATGGTGCGCTAACACCAAATTGTTCTGATGGTGTGAATATGGCAACGACTTTGAACAACGGTCAACTAAATTTAAGTATCTCTAACAAGGAAAAAGCTGCGATTGCCGCCTGGTAATCATCACGAAAATGAGGAGTCCACACATGAGAACTTACCACCGACAATGCTGGTGAAGGCAAAACAGTTACTGAGCCAGATGACAAATGTATCATCTGGGATGTTTGCCAGAATTGCCAGGAGCGATAAACCCTTTTATCGTCGTCTTTGGTTTTGGGCAGGCTTGGGTGTTGGCGGCGGCATTATCGCCTTTAACTACAGCATTGAGTCAATAGATCGCACTTTGCCAGATAAAGCTGAACTGAAAGCTGTGGTGCGAGAGCAAACTCTGACGATTAAAGCTGCTGATGGTACTATTTTACAACAGCAGGGAGAAGCGACCAGAGAACAGCTGAGGATAGAGCAAATACCAGATACCTTGAGAAAAGCTTTCATCGCCTCAGAAGATCGGAGATTTGAGCAACACAGCGGAGTTGATGCTCAGGGGATTGTCAGAGCAGTTTTGAACAATTTGCGATCGCAAGATGTAGTCGAAGGTGGTAGCACGATCACCCAACAGCTAGCGCGAATTCTCTTCCTCAAACAAGAGCGGACAATCTGGCGCAAGCTCAAGGAAGTCCGCCTGGCACAAAAAATAGAGCAAGAATTAACTAAAGACCAGATTCTGGAACGTTATCTGAATCTGGTTTATTTAGGTTCTGGAGCTTACGGTGTGGCAGATGCTTCCTGGGTGTACTTCAGTAAACCAGTGGATCAACTCACCTTGCCAGAAATGGCAACCATCGCCGGACTAGCACCCGCTCCCAGTATTTACGCCCCAGATAAAAATCCAACTGCGGCAATCACGCGGCGGAATCTGGTATTGCAGCGGATGCAGGAAGATGGATTTATTACAGCCGACCAAAAGCAAGCAGCAACACAGGAACAACTAACTCTGAAAAGTAGTTTGCCCAAGCGCTTGGAAGTAGCATCTCCCTACTTTACTAGCTACATTCAGAAAGAGTTGCCAAAGTACGTTGGAGCCGATGTCTTGGCTGGAGGGGGTTTAGTGGTGGAAACCACCTTGAACCTAACTTGGCAAGCAGCAGCAGAAGCAGCAGTTGCCAAAACTTTGAAAAATCAAGGTCGTTGGGAGAACTTTAAGCAAGCGGCTTTAGTAGCTATTGACCCTCGCAATGGTGAAATTCAGGCCATGGTTGGGGGAAAGGACTTTGGTAAAAATCAGTTTAATCGCGTTACTCAGGCGCAGCGACAGCCAGGCTCGACCTTTAAGGGGTTTGTATATGCCACTGCTATAGCTAGCGGCAAAAATCCTTACGACAGCTACCTGGATGCACCCCTTGTAGTGGATGGTTACGAGCCGAAAAACTACAGTTCCGACTTTCGGGGCTGGATAAACATCAGAGATGCCCTCACCCGCTCTGTGAATATAGTTGCAGTCAAGGTGTTGATAGACGTGGGATTTGAGCCAACGATTAAACTTGCCCATGATATGGGGATTAAATCGGAACTCAGGCCCACCTATTCTTTAGCTCTCGGCTCGAATGAAGTGAATCTGCTGGAATTGACCAGTGCTTACGGCAGCTTTGCCAATCAAGGATTGCACGCAGAAGTTCATGGGATTCGCCGCATCCTCAATCGCCGGGATGAGGTGGTTTGGTCAGCTGATTACCAGCCGAAGCGGGTCTTAGATGCTGATAGTGCTGCCATCATGACTTGGATGCTACGCAATGTTGTGGTGCAGGGAACTGGGAGTGCTGCCCAATTAAACAATAGACCGGTGGCTGGGAAAACAGGCACCTCTGACGAAGCTCGCGATTTGTGGTTTATTGGCTACATACCCCAAGTGGTGACAGGAGTTTGGCTAGGTAACGATAACAACCGCCCTACTTGGGGTAGCAGTGGTAGCGCTGCTTATACCTGGCATGAATTTATGGAAAAAGCCGTAGAGGGGATGCCTGTAGAAAAGTTTCCTGCACGACCTAAACTAGACGATCGCAAAGGCAGCATTAAAGCCAAGCCTGTCAAGCCCAAACGAATTGTGAATCGTCCTATTTCTACTGATCATGAAAAATCAGATGAAGATACGAATAGCAATTCTGAATCATCTACTAGAAGACGCAGAAGCAGCCGTCGCTATTCTCAATCAGAGCAGCAGCAGCAATCAGAGGATAAGCCAAGACGTAGACGGCGTTCTCAGCAGATAGATGACAATACGTCATCTAGACGGCAGCGTCGTGCGCGCAACACAGAATCAAGCGAGTCATCTCGATCAAGCGAATCATCTCGTCCAAAGCGGCGAGTGCGACAAGCAGAACCAGAGTCTCGGCGGTCTTCACCCCCCCCTAGCAATAGCTCCTCAGGTTCTTCATCGTCACAGCCTTCCTGGAGAGAGAGACTCAGACCAGGTCAATCTTCCTCAGAGTAAGTAGCAGGGGTTTCATTAAAGTTATCCTTTCATTGGCGGTTCCTTAGCCAAAATCTATTCGTTAGATGCGTAAACTCGGAAGCGCAACGCGGCATCACCCAATATCTTGTGTGAAACCGAGACTATATAAGCCGCCAACTAGCATTGGAACCGCCAATTTTGTCCAGGTTTTTCCCAAGCCAGAGGCAGAGAGAGATTAATTTTTAATTTCCCATCTCCCCACTCCTCTTTTTTTTTCTGCCTAAATAGCAAGTAATTCAAACTAGGGGGGGATGTAGATGATACGCTCGTCTTATACTCTTTGTTAAGAAGTATTACCTACACTAGGAGAATATACTCATGCATTTATTGCTCCAAATAGAAGCACCAGCAGCAGCAGGCTCCCATTTTCCCTTGGCTTTCACCTTAGTCTATGTAGTTGGTTTTATCGCTGCTGTCACCATTGGTTCCATTGCTTGGTACAACTCAAAACGTCCCGCAGGTTGGGAAAGCAAAGAGCGTCCTGACTTTGTACCAAAGGTTAATAAAGAAGAAACTCCAGGCCTGGGTGAACCGAAGTAGTAACTGGGTCATTGGTGATTGGTAATTGGTTGTTTATATTACCCATTACCCATTACCCATTACCCATTACCCATTACCAAAGTTGGATTAGTTTTGAACCTCAACCCAACGGCGGTAAAGCTTTTGAATTTGTTTAAGCAATACAGAATGGACTGGTTGGGTTGACTCATTTAACTTGGTTAACTCCTGTAATTTCGTCAGGAGTTTTGCTTCTTCAACGGCTACTTCACCATCACTGTAAATTAAGCCACTGATGGCTTCAATTAGATTTTCGCAATCTTCCAGGCTAGGACGATCGCCTAAATATTCTTTTACCCATTCATAGCACTCTTTTGGCTGTACGGGAACTAATTCATACAGCCAAGGTTTAATTTCTGGATCACTAGCCAAACCTTTTGCTTGAGCTATTTCGCGCAGATATTGCCGTTCTTCCGGCTGGATTCTGCCATCAATCCAAGCGGCTCCAATCAGGATTTTAACTAACTTTTTCACATGAGAATGAGTAGCCATTGCTGCCTCCTCTGGTAGATTCGGGCCTCCATCAAATGGTACAGTCACCGTTCGTATTCACTCGGAATTATTGGTTTTTCTTAAGCGCACCATAAAAAAGCCATCCATGTCCTGTTGATGGGGCCAGACTTTTAGCCAACCTGGCGGCACACTATAGGCAGAGTCGGGTAAATCAAGGCTGTCCGTCTCAATTTGCCAATGAGGATATTCAGCTAAAAATTGGGAAATTACGCCTTCATTCTCTGCCGGATGCAGGGTACAGGTGGCATAAACCAACACACCACCTTGTTTGACAAAAGTGGATGTATGCGCTAATAATTCTGTTTGCAGTAGCGAGAGTTCCCGAACAGATTCCGGAGTCTGTCGCCAACGCGCATCAGCATGGCGGTGCATAGTCCCCAAACCAGAGCATGGTGCATCTATTAATACGCGGTCAGCAGTGTTTTGAAATTGTGGTAAGTTGCGGCTGTCACCTGTGCAAATTTCAATTGAGTGCAAATTCAGCCGTTGAGCATTTTGTTGGAGTTTGCGGAGACGGGAGGGAGTGCGATCGCAAGCCCAGACTTTCCCATTATCCCCCATTAACTCGGCAATGTGGGTTGTTTTACCCCCCGGTGCAGCACAAACATCAATCACCACCTCACCCGGTTGGGGGTCGAGTAAATGGCTTACCAATTGAGCGCTACTATCTTGGACAGTCCACCAACCCTCACGAAATCCAGGTAAATTTTGAATCGGGCCAGTGCTACCAATCAATCGTAAAGCTTGGGGTAAACTGGGAATGCGCCTCACTAAAACACCAGCAGATTTAAATGCTGACTCAACTTGCTCAATTGAACTACGAAGCAGGTTTACCCGCAAATCAATAGTTGGCGTTTGGTTCATCCATTCACAAAGTTTTTCTGTCTCGACAAAACCCAGTTGTTCTAACCACACTTGAATTATCCAGTCAGGAAAGCTGTGCAAAATACCCAAGCGTTCCACCGGATTTTCTGGCAATTCTAACGGTTCTGGAGATTTTTCAGCCAGACGGATGTATTGACGCAATACACCATTCGCAAAACCTGTGAGTCCAGCAAAACCATTTTCCTTAGCTAGTTCAACGGTAGTATTTACAGCAGCAGAAGCAGGAATGCGTTCTTGATAGCGTAGTTGGTATAAGCCTAGATGTAGGATGGTGCGGAGGTCTGGCGGTTGTTGCTGAGATTTTTTTGTAGCCAGTTGGTCGATGAGGGCGTCGAGGGTGCGCTGTCTTCTGACACTGCCATAAACTAATTCTGTAACCAAACGGCGATCGCGATCTGCCAAATTAATTTTTTGTAGCACTCGGTCTAAAGCAACATCAGCATAAGCCCCCTTGTGAACATCTCGCAGGGCATTAAAAGCTATTTGACGGGGGTTAGTCATGGAAATATTTAAAGTATTATTTTAAAATAACCTCCTTTTTCTAGAGGTAATAAACTTTAGTTTGTTTCAACACTCTAAATTGCATTATTTTTTACAGCCACCAGCCTAACCAACTCTACGTCTAACTCCAACACCTCAGCTATTTGCTCTACAGATGCACCTAAACTCAACTTGACACTCCCGACCCTGCCTGACGGCTGAGGGTCAGGATTCTGTAATCTATGTCGCAACTTGTTCTACCAGGTTTGCACCCTTCGGGTTCGCCAGTCGCTGGATACTTTCGTCATTGTCCGCCATCCCCTCCCTACTTCGTTGAGGAAGGGGTATTACGGCGCTTTTGATAAAGCATCATTTTTGGGAACAAAGACACCATCAATACTGAAAGCGACTTGTTTAACTTCGACGGATGAAAATTGGTAGGTATTAGCCGTTTCTGGGGGTTCGTTGATGAGTTCAAAGAAAAAGCTAGGGAAGCTTTGGAATAGACGGTAGAATATAGTATTTGTTTTCACGCTGGTTGATGCTGGGTTAGTGGCGTAAGTTTTTAATTTTTAATTTTTTAAGCTTCTATTTCCAATCCAACACCTTCATACAACAATTCAATCGGAAACTCAAATTCAATACTTGATAAAGTGATGATATCTCCAGCAATGTAGGGATAATAAAGCCACATTCTGCCCTCTCCCCGACAGTAACGTTCAACAGAGATTTTTTCCGAGTCAATCAAGATATACTCTTGTAAAGTGGGTATTTTTAGGTAATATGTGAATTTTTCACCCCTATCTTTAGCACTTGTACCAGGGGAAAGGACTTCCGCAATTAATTTGGGATTTTGAATAAATTTGCGAGCGTTAATGTCTTGAGAGTCACAACTGACGATAACATCAGGATAGTAATATGGACTTTTAGGACTAACTTGCACCTTCACATCTGACACGTTCACTCGACAACCTCTAGAACGCAGATGAGGGTACAGGGTTCTGTAAAGATTTAGAGCAATATCATTATGGGGAATTGTCCCACCAGTCATAGCAAACACTTCGCCATGGACATATTCGTAGCGAAGGTCTTGCTGAGGTTCCCATTGGAGATATTCCTCAATGGTCATTTGCTGCGGTTGTTGGGGAATGGCTATCATAACAAGATTTTTTCTAGCTTGCTTTGATTGTAGCCAATGGTTAGCATTTGAGGCGTTGAAAGTCGGAAGCAGCGAATCTCTCAAAACTTTTTGGTTTTGAGAGATAAACCTCTTTATCAGCCCCCCTAACGAGACAGATATGGGCTTACGCTGTTGCTTTCAAGCTCACAAGCTTTAGAAACTACTTCTGCGGGTAATTTATCAAAACTGATTAATGGTAAATGAGCGGGATTGGCTATCAGTTCTTTGGCTAATAAATAGCCAGTAATTGTCCAGGTTTGATATTTCCTAGCTTGTTTACCAATTAGTCGCCCTTTCTTGCCATCGTAATATTCTGGCCATTCATCTTCACCTAAACGTGATTGGGCAATTTCAATCGCCTTTTCTGCCAAACTTGTTCTCTTAGTTTTCACTGCTGCGGCTGCTAACATCCACATTAAAACAGGCCAGCTACCAGCATTATGATATGACCAAGGTATATTTTTTGGATCACATCCCGTGACAACTCTGTACTCTTCATGTTCCAAAGCTGGAAAACAGATTTTCATCGGCATATCTCCCACCAAATCGTCCCATCGTTTCTCAATGAGATTCATAATGGCTTGGGACTGCTTCTCAGTAGCCAGATCAGAAACTATCGCCATTAAGTTTCCCAGTGAAAAGAAGCGAGTATCTAACTGCGATGGGCCAACATTCCCTGCTAAATAACCACCTTTTTTTGGTAGCCATTTATCTAAGTCATAATAAGGTAGGGAATCTGCATAGATGTTAAAAAGATTAACAGCCGCTTTGCCATATTCTTCACTCTTGAAGCGATAAATTGCATTTAGGCGATTAATATCTATCCAATAATGTTGACGAATATGACCACATAGCAGCGGTAATCGGTTATCAATTGCTTCAACAATCTCTTCATTTCCTCGACAAACTAGTAACTCACGAGCTGCACGCAATGCTGTAAAAAATAAAACTTGGATTTCCAACGGATGACCATAAATACCCATCCGCCGATCAATCATGCAAGCACCATCTGGAACTAACAGCGTTGGATACATATCAAAGCGATTAGCCAAGCAAATATCCATAATTAACCTGATGCCCTTTTGGAATTCAGGTTGATAGGCTAGAGAATAATCGTTTGTCGCAACTACATAAGCACGCAACAAAATCAGCCACCACAGGCAAGAATCAACTGGTGTTACTCTGGCGATCGCATGTTCACCAAAATCTGCTTCTAAAACTTCTTCTCCATCTGATGAAATAACTTTGAAGCTAGCTGGTATCAAACCACGACCAGGTTTATAGGCATCTAATGCCTTTTCTTTAGGCTGTAACTTTAATGTTTCTTCTAGAAAATTGCGAACAATATCTGTTCTACCTTTAATCAAAAAAATTAAGGCGGAAGAGACAAAGTCTCGGATAAAGCACTGGTCATAATTAAGCGCCTCAACAGAGGGATCGTAGGCAGCTAAAGTACCTACAGGACGCCCTTGATAGTAGAGAATTGAATTTTCTAGTGCTTGCCATGCCTCATTTTCTATATTTTCAGTTTCGCCTAATTCGTTTAGTTGCATTGCTAGAATAACTCCATTAAGAACGTGAATTTGTGGTAAATGCGTTTTTGTTTATTATTTCAGCTAGTCTCAGCATAACAAAAATGGTTTTTTAAAATAGCAAATATAAATAACTTTTGGGGAAATCTAATAATCATTAAATCATCTCAGCTAAAAATGCTGATTGTTATGCATTTAATTTGCTTGTAATCAATTTTTATTTTGGTGAATTATAGTTAGTTCTAATTCAATTCAAGCCATAAAATATTACCTAAAAACAGTCGCACAAGATATATTTTTAGCTGATTCATAGCCCCGTTTTTATCTTCGGAGCTTTGCTTCACTAAACAAAAACATATCTCTGGTGCTGTTCAAGGTTTTTGTGAAGTTTAAACCCCTTGCAGTATATTCACTCAATGAGGATTTAGTTATTTAAATTACAAGTTAAATTATTCCCCTATAAGTTAACAATTTATAACGTTTTTCCCCAATAAGCAAGATGAATGACTGAAGAATTTAGAATGTCAATATTCCTGAAGGGTTATATCCTGATTGTAACCTATTGATTCCTGAGCAGACGAGCTTCTGGCAGTAAAATCGAAAATGGCAAAGTATAGAAGAGTAAATGCCTCTCATAGCTTTTATTCCTGCCCCAGAAAGTAACTAAAGGCTATAAAATAGAAAATTAAGTATTTTTTTATCACACAACCTTAATAAGTCCAGTTAAAGAATAGTAACTCTACTCAAGGCATTATGAGTAAGATGGCTTTATTTAAAAGAAAAATTAAGCCAGATAGCATTCTATAGAGCTAATTGGTAAACTATTCTGGTATTTATCCATTTTTCCTGGCTTTATTGTCTAATAACTTCAATTTTAAAAGGCACACAACTGGAGTTTGCTACACCAGTTTCTATTGTAGAAGGAATGTAGCAGGTTTTGTTCCATGAGCGATCGCACTTTCCGCTTTTCTCAGTGTTTGCCAGTTAAGATTATGTAACTAATTAATCAAATATCTTTTATCCGTCAGCTGTCAATTGCGCCTGAAACTCCCGATAAGCTTGATTAACTGCTTGCATAGAAGCTTTTGCACTTACAGAATTGTTAACATCAGGATGATACAATTTGGCTAATCCCAGGTAGGCAAGCTTAGCCTCTTTGGGGTGCGTATACTGATCTACGCCCAAAACTTGCCACCATTCCCCTGATAAAATGCGGTTAGGTGTGAATTGATCAAAACCTGGCATTTGCTGCCAAATCTTGATGCTGCCGTTATTACCGCCACTTAAAAGCGTTTTACCATCGGGATGGAAGGCAAGAGGACTACAGCCAGAAAGCGTTTTCAGTAATTCCCCAGTTTGGATATGCCAAAGTTTGATTATGCCATCTCTGCTGCTACTGGCGAGGGTTTGTCCATCGAGACTGATAGATAGGGACAGAACCGCCGTTGAATGTCCAGTAAGGGTGCAGAATAATTCGCCGGTGTGGAGATTCCACAGCTTAATTGTGGTGTCATTACTTCCAATAATCAGAGTTTGACTATCTGGACTAATGACAACTGTATTTACTGCTGCTGAATGTTGAGTTAAGATACACCGCTGTTGATAATTTTGTAAATCCCAAAGTCTGATAGTTTTATCAGCACTGCTACTAACCAGCGTTTTGCCGTCGGGACTAATCGCAACAGCTAAAACTGCATCTGTATGTCCGTTTAAGGTTCGTTGGAAATTTCCCGTGTAGCGTCCCCACAGTCTAATAGTTTTATCGTTACTAGCACTAGCAATACTTGTTCCATCTGGACTGTAAGCAAGGGCGTGAATAAAGCCGTTATGACTGTAGGGAGAAGTTAAATAAGAAAATGTGCGGTTAAATTTTTTTGTATCTAGTTGCCAACTGCTGATTTTGCGATCGCTTCCAGCGGGCGCTCCGCGCCATCGCAACTACCACTAACAATCTGCTTACCGTCGGGACTGATAGCCACAGCTAACACGGCTTCTGCTTGCCCAGAAAAAGTATACAGCCATTTTCCTGTTTTCAAGTTCCACAGATGAACCTGTCTGTCATCGCTACCGCTGATAAAGGTATTACCATCGGGATGAATAGCGATCGCATTTACAGCGGCTGTATGTCCCTTGAGAGTCTGTACACACCTCCAAGTTTCCGGCGTCTGGCTTGTGATAATTACTGTTTCTGGTTCAATCTTGGGAGTGGAAGATTCCGGCTGCTTTAATTTAGCCTTCAGCGCTTGTAACTCATCCTCAACTTCCAAAGCGGCAAATTTTGAATTGATATCCTCACCAGATAAATCTAGCTCAATCACAGCAGCGCTGTATAAAACTTTTTCTTCCATCCGCTCAAAAACTTGTTCAGGAGTTTCTTTAACTCCAGATTCGTCTAACAGTTTGGCGACACCATAGGCAGCAAGTCCCATCACCGCACCAACTCCCGCCATTGGTATTGTACCCACGCCAAACGCTAAACCAATTTTTGGTGCAACAATTCCTATCCCACCAACAACGCTGGAAAAGCCTGCACCACCAAAAGCGCCAATTCCCATCGCACCAAAAGCTGCTGCATCTCCTTCTGCGATCGCTTTGAAGGTACCATACACAGCAGCACCAGCAACAGCACCAGCAGCAGTTACAGGAGTCGCGCCAATTCCCACAGCGCCAAATCCGCCTGCTAATCCCATTCCACCAACTGTTGAGGAGATTCCCGCACCTGCTAGGGTTCCGCCGGCGATGAATGCTGCACCTGTTTGGGAGTTTGGTGTCATTGGTTTGTGTTTGGAGGGGTTGAAAAGTAACGAACCGCAGAGGCGCAGAGGACGCAGAGAGAAATATTAGATAATTTTAGAGTAGCTGAGTTAAATGGCGATCGCTTTTTCTTCTCCGTTTGGCAATTTGGTCATACTTCCATAGCAATTCGCTGAACACCGACAAATTCTGGGTGTTGATATGATTTATTTTAGAGTACTTTGAGTGTGCGATCGCTTTTCTAGTATTATGTATTCCCCAAAACTAACTCTATCCTAAATTATTGTGTCATAGTTTTTTTATATACTATCAATCATTAGGAGGATGCCAACCGCTCATTACCCATCGTTTGCGAGCAACTATAATAACTGGATTATTCATACGTAACCTAGTTATTGTAGCGCGACCCACAGCAGTCATACCTTCTACCTTCGTACCGTCAACACTCCACACAAAATGCTCTGACCATTTCTGTTTACGAGGGTCAAAAAGTGATATTGCTTCACCACTTAAAGGATCTATAGACTCAGTTAAATTACTCTTAAATTCATTACAAGAACGACAAGCTAAACAAAGGTTTTCAAAATTTGTATCTCCACCCAGGGAAACTGGTTGAATGTGATCATATGTCATGGGGATGCCGCTATTAGCTTCGGATGTTAAGCAATAGCAACAACGCGATTTATCAGTATCTATAATTTGTTTTCTTAAACTTTCATTAATATATGTAGACACAAAATTTAAGGATTTGGTACACTATAGCCTCGCCAACGGAGTAAAACTGCTGCTTGGGCTTTACGTAACATAAACAGGTCAGTTTCATGCCTAAGTGATATTAAATTTAATCTTTCTGTTTCCGTTAAAGTACCACTAGAATTTCTTTCAAGTAGGATATTATATTGCTCCATATCTGTTGGTGTTTTATGACTACGGAAAACTTCCCAAAGAGTATTATTATCCACTTTGTCTAAAGCGGCAAGTTCCGTTTGAAATTCCTCTGGTACATCGTCCCATGCTGGTGGACTACCTACTTGTAAAGCATGAAGCATGACTTCCTCTAAAGGGCGCTGAGTAGCATGAGCAGTATTGACTAACCGTTGATAGATAATTTCAGGTATTTGCAGTGTAACAGTTTCACTGGGCATAATTACTCTTTGTAAGAATAGATTAGTTGTAAGGATATCTTTTCGATTGTTCTGAGAATTCTATATAGAACTTATATATGTCTTTTTTATCAATTGGTGAGGGATCTGTATTTGCTATCTTTCTAACAAAAATTTCTCCATTATATGCGATGGGTTGTTCTCCACGTATAATTTTCATGACAACAAAATCTTTATCATGGTATTTTGAAAAAAATACATTGCGCTGGATAAGTCTTTTTGTTTCTTCATCTATTGGTTCTTTATCTAATGTCTGTTGAAGTTTTTGCTGATAGGCATCAATATCTTTATGGTACTCCTCAGCTTCACTACCAATTCCAGTAATGTAGAAACTACTGTATTGTCTAGCAGCGATGCCATATTTTTCCTCATGTTTTTTAGCATCATCTTCCTTATCGGCAACTCCCAAAATTATATAATTCTCACCAGCATGTGAATTAGCCATAGCTGTAAGAGTTTTGACAATTTTAGAAACTAGTTTTTTATTAAAACTAGTATCTCCTTCAAGTGAATGAAGTCCGATTTTAAAATCGTAGCAAATATTTTCAGTGCTCGATTGATTTAAAATATTCTCAAGATTTTCAACCCAAGATACAAGCGTGGGATCTGCCCCTTCACGCGGTATAAACTGATTTTCTATAACTCCACAAACAGCATTAATCATCTGAATTCTATCTTCCAATTTCCATTTGCTATTTGATTCAAGTTTACCCATACATTGAGTTGCAACTCCTTTCATTAACTTGGCTAAATTATGGTAGTGCTGTATTTTTCTATTTTTATCTAATAAAAGCTTAAAAAAAGCAAGGAAGATAACTTGATAGGCGTTTTGAACTTGTGTGAATTTGTTATTATTGTAAATATGGTTGGCGAAACTGCCATCAAATTGATTAATTGTGTTACACAATTCGTCATAGACAAAGCAAAATTGCTTATATATTTTCTCAAAACCAACTTTTTCTAGAGCAGAAATGCATTTGATATAATCCTTCGTATTTTCTGAATAAACTCTATCCAAAAAAACTGATGTTGTCTGAGCATAATTTCTCAAAATAATATAAAGAAGAATATGAGATATAAGTTCTTCATCCCTTGATTCTAAAATATTACCAGTAGTTAAAATCCGGTTTTTAGCCCAAAAAGTATCTTCTATCTTTATCCCATAGTCTAAATCCTTGTTAGTCAGGCTAATTAATCGCATTTTATCTAACTCAACTATATCTTTATGGGCATCATCTTTCCGAATGTATTCTGCACACTTTCTTACAAGTTGAGAGAATTCAGATATTGAACCTGCTTGCCGTACTTCTTGCCTTGAAAGCCTTACTCCACCTGTATTTATGCGCCTAAATGTCTCATCAATATTTTTATTTGATGTATATGCATATGTAGATACAGGTAGCCTATAATTCAATATTTTCTTGCATTCTTCAAACTCTAGCTTTGGTTTTTTCTGTGTCAATTTACCTTCATTTAATAAACGATTGGTCTCTGCAACAACAGCTAAATCAAAAAACTTTTCTCGAATAGAAAAATTACCTTCTATAAAAGATGTTATTGCTTCTAATCTTTGCATACCGTCTAATATTTCAAAGCAGGTTCCTTTTATAGAGTCTTCAACACTAACCCCAAGAAACAGAGGTACTGGATACTGATTTAAAAGTGAATCAATAAAATTCTGTTTTTGAGTTAAAGTCCAAATAAGCTTCCTTTGGTATCGTCTATTGACAATGTATTTTCCTTCCTTATAGTCGCTATATACGCTTTGTACAGGTACGCCGTTAATACTGAGATTATTTTGCACAACAGATAGTTCCTTTGCATGTCATTATCTTCCAGTTTATCAGCCAAAACACGCAAAGCCAAAGCTTAAACCCTAGCCACAGCTTCTTGTCTTGTGTTTCCATAAGCCAACACACCAGGAAAATCAATCACCTCAGCAATAAACCGCCCATCCTCTTCTTGTTCAATCTCTATGGTTAACTGTATAACCTGTAAAGGTATTGTTATAAAAGCGCCGTCAGCATAAAACGAATTATTATGACTTCCATAGACTCCAACAAACATAAAAAAGCCAAAGCCTTAAAACCCACAAGCCGCCGTCCAGCCAAAGAACTCTGTAGCGAGTGCGGACTGTGCGATACATATTATATCCACTATGTCAAGGAAGCCTGCGCCTTTATAAATCAGCAAATCGGCGAACTAGAAACCCAAACCCACAACCGCCCCCGCAACCTCGAAGACGAAAATGAAGTATACTTTGGTGTTCATCAAGACATGATGGCGGCGCGGAAACAAGAACCCATCGAAGGCGCACAATGGACAGGTATTGTTAGCAGCATTGCCATTGAAATGCTAAATCGTGGCTTAGTTGAAGGTGTCGTCTGCGTGCAAAACACCAAAGAAGACCGCTTTCAACCCATGCCAATTATCGCCCGTACCCCCGAAGAAATACTAGCAGCACGAGTAAATAAACCCACCCTTTCCCCCAACCTTTCCGTATTAGAACAGATAGAAAAATCGGGAATGAAGCGGTTATTAGTCATTGGTGTCGGTTGCCAAATCCAAGCATTACGCGCTGTAGAAAAACAACTTGGTTTAGAAAAGCTGTATGTTTTAGGTACGCCCTGCGTAGATAACGTTACCCGCGCCGGACTGCAAAAATTCTTAGACACCACCAGCCGATCGCCTGACACAGTGGTAAGTTATGAGTTCATGCAAGACTTTCGGGTGCATTTCAAGCATGAAGACGGCTCAACCGAAACTGTACCCTTCTTCGGCTTGAAAACCAACCAACTCAAAGACGTTTTCGCCCCCTCCTGCATGAGTTGCTTTGATTACGTCAACTCCTTAGCAGATTTAGTTGTTGGCTACATGGGCGCACCCTTCCGCTGGCAATGGATTGTAGTTAGAAATGATACAGGCAAAGAAATGCTGGACTTGGTGCAAGACCAATTAGACACCCAGCCGGTGATGTCCCAAGGGAACCGCAAAGAAGCTGTACAGCAAAGTATTCCTGCTTATGATAAAGGTGTTACCTTGCCAATGTGGGCAGCAAAACTCATGGGTGTAGTGATTGAGAGAATCGGCCCTAAAGGTTTAGAATATGCGCGGTTTTCCATCGATTCCCACTTCACACGGAATTACTTGTATGTGAAGCGGAATCATCCAGAGAAATTAGAGGCGCACGTTCCGGAGTTTGCTAAACGGATCGTTGGGCAGTATAAGTTACCGGATTAAGATGTAACGCAGAGGAGGACACTTGCGTGAGCCTATCTTAAGCCGGGCCTATCGCCTCAATCGCCGCTTGAAGTGCGATCGCTACATGAGTCCAATGAGTCCCCCCCTGGCAATAAACCACATAAGGCTCACGTAAAGGCCCATCCGCTGACAATTCCAAAGTACTGCCTTCAATAAATGTCCCTCCAGCCATCACTACCTGGCTCTCGTACCCCGGCATATCATCGGGAATGGGGTCGAGGTAAGAACCAATAGGCGAATGCTGTTGAATCGCTTTACAGAAGGCTATCAGCTTTTTGGCTGAACCGAGTTTAATAGCTTGAATCACATCCCCACGAGGTGCAAGGGGTGCAGGATTCACAGGATAACCGAGTTTGTCAAATACGTATCCAGTCAGGTAAGTTCCCTTCATCGCCTCCCCAACCATCTGCGGTGCGAGAAATAAGCCTTGAAATAGCAGGCGATTTTGGTCAAAAGTTGCACCACCATAACTACCAATTCCCGGAGCAGTCAAGCGACAGGCTGCGGCTTCCACTAAGTCAGCACGTCCAGCAACATAACCACCAGCGCTAACAATCGTCCCACCAGGATTTTTAATCAATGAACCCGCCATTAAATCAGCACCAACATTTGTCGGTTCCTGGGTTTCAATAAATTCGCCGTAGCAGTTGTCTACAAAGCAAACGGTGTTAGGGTTTTGCTGTTTGACTAAATGGACAATCTTTTCGATATCGGCAATTGATAAGCTGGGACGCCAAGAATAGCCACAAGAGCGTTGAATTAATACTAAACGAGTGTTATCAGCAATACTGTTGCTTAAACCTTGCCAATCTATGGTTCCTTCAGGAGTTAGCTCCAATTGTCGGTAATTTATGCCAAACTCGATTAAGGAGCCTTGTCCTTGACCCCGTAAACCAATCACTTCTTCGAGCGTATCGTAGGGAGAACCAACTACTGCTAACATTTCATCTCCAGGACGGAGTACACCAAATAAAGCACAAGCGATCGCATGCGTTCCTGAAACAAACTGCACTCGCACCGCCGCAGCTTCGGCACCCATCACCTCAGCAAAAACTTTATCTAAAGTTTCTCGCCCTAAATCATCGTGACCATAACCACTTACACCAGCAAAATGGTGTGTACCTACACGGTGATTACGAAAAGCATCTAGCACTCGTTTAAGATTATGCTTAACCTGTGTGTCAATTACAGAAAAAATTTCTAACAGTGCCTGTTCTGCTTGCTGCATCTGTTCCAAGCTGTTCATCAGTTCCCCTTTCAAAAAAAAATTTAGATATGCGGATTTTAGGATCGCGCACCCTTAGGCTGAACAATTCCTATTCAGGTTAATGCATGACAATTGCTACCTCAACAAAACCTCAACTTAACTGGGTTAACACCCTATTTTTCGCTGCACTACACATTGGAGCTTTGTTTGCCCTTCTTCCTAGTAACTTTAGCTGGAATGCAGTTGGTGTAGCTTTATTGCTTTACTGGATCACCGGCGGTTTAGGAATCACCCTAGGATTTCACCGTCTTGTCACCCATCGCAGTTTTCAAACGCCCAAGTGGCTAGAGTATCTCTTGGTTCTCTTCGGGACACTTTCCTGTCAAGGCGGGCCAATCGAGTGGGTGGGTATACATCGCCTTCATCACTTACATTCAGATACTGGTAGTGACCCCCATGATTCCAATAAAGGCTTCTGGTGGAGCCATATGGGTTGGCTGGTCTATCACTCACCCGCTCAAGCAGATGTTCCTCGTTTTACCAAAGATATTTCCGAAGACCCAGTCTATCAGTTTTTACAAAAATATTTCATTCTCATCCAAGTAGCTTTGGGTATTGGACTATTGCTCTTGGGTGGCTGGTCTTTCGTTGTTTGGGGAATTTTTGCCCGCATCGTCTGGGTTTACCACTGCACCTGGTTAGTGAACAGCGCTACCCACAAATTTGGCTATCGCACCCATGATTCAGGTGATCATTCAACAAACTGCTGGTGGGTAGCCGTACTCGTTTTTGGCGAAGGCTGGCACAATAACCACCATGCCTTTCAATACTCAGCTCGTCATGGGCTGGAATGGTGGGAAATCGATTTAACTTGGATGACAATTCAAGTACTGCAATTACTAGGTCTAGCTACGAATGTCAAGCTAGCAGAGAGAAAGCAGTAACTCCAAAGTTAATATTTATATAGTCAATAGTCATATAGTCAATAAATCATTGACTGTGGGCTATTGACTCTTTGCTTGTGAATCTTGCTGACTTTTCAAGTCATGTAGTAGACCAGCCCACGAAAAACCTAACTCCCTAACCTCCTTCCCGACGCTCTAATCGAAAAAATTCAAAGTCTCTCTCCTTGTAGGAGAGAGATTTAGAGAGAGGTCTTCCAGATACCCTTGATTAATTTTCTCCAGTAACTAAAATATCTATGCGCCAATTCGGAAACGGGTCGCAAAAAATAAATCAAAAAATAAATATTTACACATGTGCTGTGGTAGCTTAGAAAGTTGATATAATCCGAAACATTAATGTTACAAAACTTTGCGACAAGCCACTTTCCTGAGTGACTTGGTGAAACATTTTGCCGTTTTTCAGGTATTCATGACTACTACATCAATTAAAAACGAAACATTTGGTAGAGACGAGATTAATCGTACCTCTACAGACCTTGGTAATTCCGACCTGAGGCTAAAAGATATTATCAAAAGCCTACCAAAGGAATGTTTTCAGCAGAATAAACGCAAAGCCTGGACAAGAGCGCTAGCTAGCGTCTTCATGGTTGCCTTATCCTACTTTTTCTTGGCAATTGCCCCTTGGTATCTCTTACCCCTAGCTTGGATTTTTACAGGGACTGCTTTAACAGGTTTTTTTGTAATTGGTCATGATTGCGGTCATCGTTCATTTGCCAAACGTCGCTGGGTAAATGATTTGGTAGGACACCTGTTCATGATGCCCTTGATTTACCCCTTCCACAGTTGGCGGATTAAACATAACTATCACCATAAACACACTAACAAGCTGGATGAGGATAACGCTTGGCACCCCATTAGACCAGAAGTTTTTTCTCTTTGGGATAAAACTAGGCAGTTTGCCTATGAGGGATTCATCAGTAACCGCCTCTGGTGGGTTGGTTCAGTTGGACATTGGGCAGTTGTGCATTTTGATTGGCGGAATTTCAAAACCAAAGACCAATCGAGTATCAAGCTTTCTGTGGCTGTGGTTGCTCTGTTTGCAGCAGTTGTTTTCCCCACTCTCATTGCGACAACTGGTATCTGGGGATTTGTCAAATTTTGGGTTATACCCTGGCTGGGATACCATTTTTGGATGAGTACCTTTACCATAGTTCACCATACTGCTGCCGATGTTCCTTTTAAAGTAGCTGACAAATGGAACGAAGCTTTAGCACAACTATCTGGTACAATTCATTGCGATTACCCTGCTTGGGTAGAATTTCTTTGCCACGATATCAATGTCCACGTCCCTCACCACATCTCTACTGCCATTCCTTCTTATAATTTGCGGTTAGCTTACAACAGCATCAAAGAAAATTGGGGAGATTATTTGCATGATGAATGTCAGTTCTCTTGGTCTTTAATGAAAGAAATTACAGACCAGTGTCAACTGTATACAACTGATGTTGGCTATAAGTCTTTCAAAGAATATTACGCAGAGCAATAAAAAAGCATGAAGCATGAAGTATGAATATATGTCACCATTATTTATCCTTCAGCTTTCATCCTTTTTCCAGAATATCTGGCAATTCTCTATATTAATTAAATTGCTAGATATCTATGTACAGTTTAGGGAAATTCTCAGAAATAACCAAAGCTGTGCATCATTTCAAGTGTGACTACCTTGCTATATCGAACAAAAAGAATCTAGTGCAATCAAATACAATCAATCTGAACCAGCCTGATAGCTTTGAATCATCTGAGAATACAGGTAAACTACCCTTTACCCTTCAGGATTTAAAAGCTGCAATCCCCGCTGAATGTTTTCAGCCCAATGTGGCAAAATCACTATATTACTGCTTTCGTGACATCCTGATTGTCGGGTTGCTGTATGCAGTTGCTAATTATCTGGATTCTTGGTATTTCTGGCCGGTTTTCTGGCTAATGCAAGGCACAATGTTTTGGGCTTTGTTTGTAGTTGGTCACGACTGCGGACACCAATCTTTTTCTAAGCATAAATGGCTCAATGATTTAGTTGGACATCTTACCCACACACCCATCCTCGTTCCTTATCACGGTTGGCGTATTAGCCACAGAACCCACCACAAAAATACTGGCAGTTTAGAGAACGATGAAAGCTGGTATCCTATCTCTGAATCAGAATACAACGAGATGCCCTTTTTGCAAAAAGTAGGGCGATTTTATGCTTTCTTATTCGCTTATCCGGTGTATTTGTTTCAGCGTTCTCCGGGTAAACAAGGCTCCCACTTTTCACCCAGTAGCCCGCTGTTCAAACCATCTGAAAAATGGGATGTTCTCACCAGTACTGCACTTTTGATTTGCATGGTAGGTTTGTTGGGTTTCCTCACCTATCAATGGGGTTTCTTATGGTTTATCAAAAACTATGCTGTACCCTACATTGTGTTTATCATTTGGCTAGACTTGGTGACGTTTTTGCACCACACTGAGCCTGGAATTGCCTGGTATCGTGGCGAAGAATGGTCTTTTTTGAAAGGTGCTATTTCTAGCATTGACCGAGATTACGGTTTGGTCAATCACATTCATCACGATATCGGTACTCACGTTGCTCACCACATTTTCCTCAATATCCCTCACTACAATTTGCTGAAAGCAACTGAGGCGATTAAACCGATTATGGGTGACTACTTCCATAAATCTGAAGAACCAATTTGGAAGTCTTTATGGCGTTCTGCTATCAACTGTCATTTTGTTCCAGATACAGGTAGTAAGGTTTATTACACCTCGAATAATCAGATTGTGAAGTAATCGGTAGATTATTGAGATAAAGCAAGTCCGCAAGATGCGGGCTTTTTTTTCGACTACATCATCAAATACAATCAAAACGTCTGAATCAGGATTTTTAGGATTTCAGGATTAACAGGATTATCTTATCTTGTTCCCAGTCTCTGGCTGGGAATGCCTTCTTGGAGGTTCTACCTCCTGTATTATAGAGGCATAGGCTCTAGATATGGGTTTCCAGATAGAGCATGGGAACGAGGGATTTCTGAATTATGACTGTCTGTGTTTGAGTGATTTTAGATGTAGGTTGTTAGAGGATGTTTAGAATGTTTAAAAATTTGCTGAAAGACCTCTCTCCAAACCTCTCTCCGAAGCGGAGAGAGGCTTTGAATTAAGCATTCCCAGCTAATAAAGGAAAATATGACTCAAGACAGAAGTGTTGAATGTTAAGAAAATTCCGATAAGAATAGCCCAAAATATGTTAGATTTTGGGCAAAGGATTAAAATATTTCGATTAACGATGATTATAAATTCATTTCCCAAGATTGTCAAAAATATCCTGGGAGGGCTACCAAAAAATGATTATCCTGTTTTGAACAGCCGTCTTTTTGTCGAGTGTTGGTTAGCTTATGCCCTGGATAATAGCTTAACGAGTATGAGGGATTTATTTAAACGATTAAACAATACAGGATTTGATGTAGATATTTCCACGTTTTCCAAAGCTAACACTCATCGAAGTCAAGAAGTATTCCAGAAGATTTATCATCAATTAAATCAATTAGTCCAGAATAAAGTCCAGAAGAAGTTACACAATAAATATGCAATATGTCCAATTGATTCAACAATTATTACATTGACAAGTAAGCTGTTATGGATTCTGGATTATCATCAAGTTAAACTGTTTAGTTCCCTAAATCTTGCTACAGGAAGTCCAGAAGATAATTTCATCAACTTTGGTCATAATCATGATTATAAATTTGGCTCAAAGATGATGTCTAATTTGCCAGCAGATGCTGTTGGAGTAATGGATAGGGGCTTTGCAGGTTTAAATTTTATTCAAGAACTAGTTCAAGAAAATAAATACTTTGTGTTACGGATTAAAAATAATTGGAAGTTAGAATTTGAATCAGAAAATGGACTGGTAAAAATTGGCTCATCAACAGATGCACAAGCTTATAGAGTGATTAATTTTTGTGATTTAGAAACGAGAACTGAATTTCGCTTAGTCACTAATTTACCAACTAATGGAGATGCAGCAGTTAGAGATGATGATATTAGAGATATTTATCGCTTAAGGTGGGGAGTTGAATTGTTATGGAAATTTTTAAAGATGCACCTAAAACTTGATAAATTAATTACCAAAAATGTTAATGGTATTACCATACAAATCTATGCAAGTCTCATTGCTTATCTGATTTTACAACTTGTATCTGTTCCTAAACAATGGGGTGAAAAAATATTAGATAAATTCCGCTATTTACAAGCCTGTATGTGTCAACAAATTAGTTATGTACATTGGATGGAAGATATTATGAAATGTTGACAATTAACCCTTGATAGGACAATTACATCTTAGTATGTAAAGTTTTATTGCTGCATTCAACGTTTCTGGACTCAAGAAAATAATTCAATCAATAGCCATATCGAAGCATATTTAGATTATTACTGTGGTTTGTCTGCACCTGGATTTGCAGTTTTACTAAAAGGTGAGTGGGGTTCTGGAAAAACATGGTTTATCAAACGATTTATCAATAAGTACCGGCGCGAAAATCTAAAAGATAAAAAACAGAAATTCTTGTATGTCAGCCTTTACGGAGTAACTAGCTTCTTGGAGATTGAGGACACCTTTTTTCAGCAATTAAACCCTGTACTGTCATCAAAGGAAATGGCAATAACAGGAAAGATTCTCAAAGGATTACTAAAAGGCACTCTGAAAATAGATTTGAATGGTGACAGCAAAGATGATGGAGCATTAAATATTCAAATTCCAGACATCAACCTTCCTGATTATCTTAAAAATACTGATAAAAGTATTTTGATTTTTGATGATTTAGAACGTTGTCAAATGGATATCGGTAATATATTGGGGTATATTAACTACTTTGTGGAGCAGCAAGACTTAAAAGTAGTTATTGTTGCCAATGAAAATGAACTACTAAAACAAGATAAATACAATACTATTAAAGAGAAGTTAATCGGTAAAACTTTTGGCGTTGCTCCTGATTTTGATGGTTCATTAGAAAATTTTATTTGTAGTGTAAATAATTTAAAGGTTAGAACATTTTTAACTGATAATGGTCAATTAATGCAAGAAGTATACAAAACGGCAGAATGTGAAAACTTAAGAATTTTAAAGCAAATCGTTTTAGACTTTGAGAGAATTTTTGAGAAATTACCAGAAAAGGGAAGAAGTAAACCAGATTTTCTTAAAGACATTTTAAAACTACTTATGGCTTTCTCCATCGAAATTAGACGCGGAAAAATGCTTCCAAAAGATATTAGCAAATTGAGAGAAGAATATATATTACTAATAAGTAAGCAGCAGAGTTCCCGTCAAGCAACCAGTTCAAGCATAAAGAAGAATAGCGCAGAGGAAGCTCCACTTCAGATAATGCTTGGTAAGTATACAGTACTGAATCTAAACCTACATGAGCCATTTCCAAGCAAAGTGTGGTGGGAAATATTTTTTGATAAAGGTATCTTAGATACGCAAGAACTAGATCAATCACTATTAACTAGTAAATATTTTCAGGATGAACACACCCCTAATTGGGTTAGATTGTGGCACTTTTACAGGCTTACTGATAATGATTTTGATGATTTACTCAAGAAGGTTGAATTACAATATGTTAATAGAGAATTTACTGTTTTGGGGGAAATCAAGCATATCACTGGACTTTTATTAAAGTTTTCTGATGTTGGACTATATTGTAAAACTAAAGAAGAGATTATACAGGACTCAAAGCTTTATATTGATCACCTCAAAGATAATAATCAACTAGATATTGTATCTCCATTGTATTCTTTAGTTGAAGATAACTATGGTGGGCTTATCTTTCAAGGTAGAGAAATTAACGAGTTTACAGACTTTTGTTCTTACATCGATCAAGTTCGAGAGTCAGCAAGAGATGTAAATCTGCCCAGTGCTGGTAAAGATTTACTGGTTATTATGCAGAGCGATATATGGAAGTTTAACAGAATGGTTTGCCAAAATAACTCGCATAATGGGGATTCATTGAAGCAGAGATACTATGACGTTCCTATATTCAAACACATATTACCAGAAGAATTCATAGAGAAATTTTTACCTATGGATTATAAAGATAGAGACTCGATTCTTTCGATATTAAAACAACGATATGAGTTAGTTCATATTCATGAGAAATTGCTTGAAGAATTAGATTGGCTTAAATCTGTTCGGAGTCTTTTGTTAGAGAAAGCTGAATGCAAAAAAGGTAAGGTTAGCGGATATTGGTTAAAATTCCTGACTGAACATTATTTGAATGAAGTAATCCAAAAGCTAGAAGCAAAAAGCTCATAGGGAAAATGAGCAGTCATACAGAAAGTTACGCTTTCTAAAACCGCCCATTTCCTTGGACAATGTGCTTAACAGTCGTCAAACTTTCCAAACTGATAAATCCGCGACGATGGCCTTTTTGATTTGACATACCTAAAAATGCCGAATCTCCCCGCGAGGGGTTGCGGTAAAAACGGGGGGATGCGTTGATGTAGGTGGAGGCGGTGTTGACTCCTAGGGCAAATTGGCGGCTTTCTTGGTAGGAGTCGGTGACAATGCTGTCGGCATGACCGCTACTATAATGATTAATCCAGGCGATCGCACTTTCTAAGCTATCCACCAATTTAAAAGCCACTGTCTTGGTTAAATACGGGTTTCCCCATTCACCTTCTTTCGCTAGCTGCAACTGAGGAAAAGCTTCTACTAATTCCTCATCCCCTTTGATTTCAAAGCCTTTTTCCTTCAAGCTGTTCCACAGCACTGATAAGGAAGATGGCAATGATTGACGATGAATGAGAACTTTTTCGATGGCATTTACCGGATCTGGTTCGCTCTGGTGGCTATCGAGAATCATCCAGCGCACCATTTCCAAGCTACCATTTAGCGACCAGTAGAGGTAACAGTTGCCCATAGCTGACTTTAACACAGGACTTGTTGACTGGCGTACAACTTGCTGGATTAAGCTAGAACGTCCATAGGGAATCACTAAATTCACGTACTGATCTTGGGTGACTAAATCCCGAATCGAAGCACCATGTTCTGCTGTGATTAATTCTACACAGCCTTCTGGTAGTCCAACTTCACTGATAGCAGTTTGCAGCACTTCTGCGATCGCCGCATTCGAGTGACTAGCTTCTGTACTACCTTTAAGAATCAGGCTATTACCAGTCTTAATACAAAAACCAGCGGCGATCGCGCCTAAATCGGGGAACGCCTCATAAATAAACCCAATCACCCCCAAAGGCATTAACTGGGAATAACTCTGGGAATCTTCCTGTTGATAGTCAGCGTTCCTCACACGTCGCAGTGGATCTGATAATTCCCCCAACCTCCGGAGAATCTCTACTGTGGCTTCTAGCCTGGAGGGAGTAAGCTTCAGCCAATCTAAAATCAACTCAGGCACAGCCATCTCCCGACTGGCTTCTAGATCCAAGGTGTTGGCTTCTAGAATGTCGTCAAATGAATGCTCAAGCGCCTGTGCCATTGCTAATACAGCACGACTCCGATCTGCTCCCTTTGTGATCCCCAACTTCAGGGAAGCTTGATAAGCGCGTTTAGCACTGTTTATTGGTTCGGGGTAATCATCCAAAACTTCAACGGTCATTGAGTTAACGTCTGTAGGTAAGCCAGAGCATTAGTGTCGGCAGGATAGTTAATACCACCGCCACCATTGCCCAAGCAATAAGGTTAGAATTATTTGCCAATCGCAGCGCTAATGGTAGCCATATAATCACTAACACGAAAATAATCCCTAGCGCTATGGGCAGATAGTTTTCTCCCAATCGAGGCTGGACAATACGCCAACTCTTACCCGTCCAACGCCAAGCTCGCTTGTAGAGATAGGTGGTAGAAAGTTGCTCTAGGACATAACCATTATCTTCGACAACAAATATTTGCTGACAGCGATTGCAACCAAATGCTTCTGTCAGCGTAATCGGAACTAACTGCCCCTGGCGACGGCAAGGACAGGTGTAATCCGTATTTAAGTCTATTTTTTCGGGTTTTTGAGATTGCACAAGCGATCTAATAACTTGAGCGTGTTTTACTAAACTGCGAAAACACCATTCCCCAATGTCTTGGGTGTTGGTTTCGAGATTATCAACTTTTGATCTGAAGTACCCTTGGGAAAAACCTGCTCAAATTTACTCATCAGGATAGGTGAGTTCATTCGTCAAGGTATCTAGCATTACAGGGTTAAACGGCAAACCCTTTATTCCCTAGTCAAAGACATCGGGAATTACTTTTCTCCTAATCAAAAATGATCTAGTTGCGTTTTGTGGGCATTTATTGTGTCGGCATATCTGGTACAATTTATAGTCTACGTGGCAACAAAGAAAGAAAACAACTCATTTGAGAAAGCTACGCCTACAAGCAGGAAACCCAGGAGTAACAGTTACTATGGTTCAAAACTGACCCCCGAATTTTCTGGAAGTTGGGGTTGGATTTTTCCAGTAATTCAGATTCTGTCGGGATTTATCCCTTCGTTATCCTTGACGGTCATCTGGTAAATATCTGCTATGTAAACTATTGACAACCGTAGACATCCTGACTTTACTAGACATTTCATCCGGTGAAGTAGGACATCAGCCCGTTAGCATGACTCTAACCCCTATTTTGGCTAATTTCACTGCCAAAAGAAGTATTGCACCCGACAATCTTACTACTTCCGCCATCACCTTTAGTTTAGTGTAGTACACCGCACCAAAAAAATCTAGGCTACACTTACCAATTTTGTGAGTCGCTTAGTTTAGACCTACCATAGGTTGAAACTGATTTTTAGATTCTTTTAAAAGCGGGTAACGCGATTCGAACGCGCGACATTCACCTTGGCAAGGTGACGCTCTACCACTGAGCTATACCCGCAATCTCTACTAAATATTATCTTCTCAGATTAATCCCCCGTTGTCAACCCCTAATTTTAATTTTGAGTGCTGAATTTTGAATTTGTTGACTCAGCACTCAGCACCCGCCTTAGCCCAATTCTTCTGACTCTGGGGCAAAGTTACCCACTAAAGAAGCTGGTAAGGGCTGGGCATTACGAACATAAGGTTCTGCCAGATTAGAGCGCAATTGCCGCATTAGGCTAGCCATTTCTAGGGCATTCATCGCGTACTCCCAGCCATGATTGCTTTTAATGCCTGCCCGTTCTAAGGCTTGCTGCATGGTGTCTACTGTCAAAATCCCAAAAATCACGGGTACACCTGTTTGAAAGCCAGCAGCAGCAATGCCCTTGGCTACTTCTGAAGATACGTAATCAAAATGGGGTGTTTGCCCTTTGATCACTGCGCCTAGGCAGATTACGGCATCGTAGCGTTGAGAGAGTGCCAGTTGGCGGGCGACGATGGGCACTTCAAAGCTTCCAGGTACCCAAACATAGTCTACCTGCTTGCCGTGGGGATTGGTATCGATGCCGTGACGTTTCAAGCAATCTTGACACCCCTCTAGCAGCTTAACGGTAACTAGGTCATTGAATCGACCAATTACTAGGGCAAACCGCAAAGGTTCTGTTTGAGTCTGGGTAAAAGTTCCCTCAAAAACTGCCATAACTGCCTTTTAACTCACTATTAAGTTCTCGGTCAATATACATTTCTGCTCTCAATGCAGAGGAGCAGGAAAGCACACTCAGGAAAAAAGAACAAAGAAAAAGGAAAAAATCTCTCCTTTTCTCTTGTGATCCTTTTGCCTTGGCTTTTCTGCTCCTCTAGTCTTTATATTATGTGCCTGTACCTGGGCAAAGCCGTCGTCTATACGACAAAAAAGTTTAATACTCCGACTAAAAGCACCAAAGCAATCCAAACTCCAGAACCTACCCAGAGCAGTTTTTTAGATTCAACCCAATTTTGGGGAGTGGCGTAGGCCACTGGAACACCAACGACTAGAACAAAAGATATCAGAACTAGAGATATTAAAGAGATTTGAAATACTACGGTCATTTTTGCTTCTCCCAAGATAGCGAAATAGTAACATTTGTTACGCGAAACTCAGCCAAAATTGACTATTCAACTAACCGGGGTTAGAGGTTTCGCTTCTCGCTTCGTCCAAGGGAGTTGGTTCCTTGTTGTCCACGAGCGTAAATTCGGATGTAACCCACCCTATTTTTTTTGAAAGCTTCTTCCCAACACTACCGCATTGCGGACAGGGTGGGTGTCTCAGTGACCCCTGTGAACTCACTGGGTATCTGCTGATAAATTAATATTTTAACCGAATCGGGTGGTAATTCCTCTCTCAAGAGAGCATTTGGACTGTGGAAAATTGCGTCAATATAGTTTTATGGTCAGTTCTTATCTGTCTGTTGTTTCCCAGAAACCAATCCAAGATTCACAATGTAGGAACTGACTATTGACGAATATGGATCTAATTCTTTGCCACACAACTGCTGATTTTGATGCTTTAGGGGCGGCGGTGGGGTTAACACGCTTGCTACCAGGAAGCAAGATTGTGCTTACAGGTGGATCTCACCCGCCTGTCAGAGATTTTTTGGCATTACATCGAGACGAATATCCGCTGATTGAAAGGCGATCGGTCAATCCCGAAAAAATTCGTTCTCTGACTGTGGTGGATACGCAACAGCGCGATCGCTTGGGTAAAGCTGCTGAATGGTTAGATTTACCGCAGATCAAGGAAATCATAGTTTATGACCATCACCTAGGACAAGCACTGAATATTCCCGCTACGCAATTGTATGTTTCTCCTGTGGGAGCTACCACCACTTTAATAGTGGAACAGTTGCAACAACGGCAAATTTCTCTCACTTCTGCCGAAGCGACTGTCATGGCCTTGGGTATTCATGTTGACACTGGCTCGTTGACCTTTGAGCAAGCTACACCAAGGGATGCTCTAGCTTTGGCTTGGTTGATGCAACAAGGGGCCAGCTTGTCGGTAATTTCTACTTATCGTGATCCCGGTTTGTCTCCCCAATTGCAGCAGCTATTAACTGAAGCGTTGGAAAATTTAGAATATCTCTGTTTACGGGGATATACGATCGCCTGGATAACTCTCAAAACTGAGGGTTTTGTCCCAGGTTTATCTAGTCTAGCCTCGGAACTTGTTGAGTTAACCGAAATTGACGCCATACTGTTGGCGAATGAATATCCTCTGGGGGAAGATGACTCGCGACTAACGGTAATTGGGCGATCGCAAATTCATGGTACAAATCTTAACCTCTTATTTCAACTCTTCGGTGGTGGTGGTCATTCTCAAGCCGCATCGCTAAACCTCCGCACCACAGACTCACAAGCAGTCTTAAACCAAATCCTGGAAGGATTAAAAGCCCAAATTCCTCATCCCCCCATCGCTAGAGATTTAATGTCCTCCCCAGTCCGCACCATTCGCCCCGAAACCACAATTGCGGAAGCACAGCGAATTTTGTTGCGCTATGGACACTCTGGTTTATCTGTAGTCAATACCCAAGGACAATTAGTTGGGATTATTTCCCGGCGGGATTTAGATATCGCCTTACACCACGGTTTTAGTCATGCACCAGTCAAAGGCTACATGACAACGAACCTCAAGACAATTACACCAGATACCACACTCCCTCAAATTGAGGCGCTGATGGTAACTTATGATATCGGGCGCTTACCAGTATTGGAGAATGGGCAATTAGTGGGAATTGTCACCCGTACTGATGTCTTGCGGGAATTACATCAAGGAAAAATTCAAAACTCTACATTCAAAATTCAAAATTATTCCCAAGACTCAGAACTCAACACTGAATTGCAAAATCGCCTTGCACCCCAATTATGGCAATTACTCACCACAGCATCTCAAGAAGCAGAAAAACGCGGTTGGCATCTTTATCTTGTTGGCGGTGCAGTACGGGACTCGCTATTAGCTGAAGCAGCACCAGGCACCTTAATGATTAAAGATATTGACTTGGTAGTTGATGGTTTTCACTCTTCAGCAAATGTTGGCGCGGGTGTAGAACTAGCAAAAGCACTCCAACAACTTTACCCCAACGCCCGGTTAGAAATTCATGGCGCTTTTCAAACTGCTGCTTTACTGTGGCACAAAGACCCAGAATTTGATTCATTATGGGTAGATATTGCCACTTCTAGAACAGAATTCTATCCTTACCCAGCAGCAAATCCCGAAGTTGAAGCGAGTTCCATTCGGCAAGACTTGTATCGCCGAGATTTTACCATCAACGCAATGGCACTGCGGCTGACGAACCCTCGTGCTGGTGAATTACTCGATTTTTTTGGCGGGTTACTAGATTTAAAATCCAAGCAAATTCGGACTTTACACGCCAACAGTTTTATTGAAGATCCTACCCGCATTTATCGCGGTGTCCGTTTTGCTGTGCGCTTCGGGTTTGAAATGGAATCGCGAACAGAAGAATATATTCGTTATGCCATCAACAGTGGCGTTTACGATCGCACTTCTCAAGAAAATACCAAAACCCCCGCCCTGCAAACTCGCCTAAAAACAGAATTAAAACACATTCTCGAAGCCCCCTATTGGAAATCCGCTTTGCAGTTACTCGATAACTTGGGAGCATTGCAGTGCATCCATCCTACCCTGAAGTTAGATCGGCAACTCCTGCACCAATTACGTTTGTTAGAGCGCTGTTTACGGCGATTTGACTCGCAACAAACCTTAATTCATTGGCAAATGCGTCTAGAAGCGTTAATTGCCCATCTAGCACCCAAATATCGGGCAAAAGTCGCAAAAAATCTGCAATTGCAAGACGATAGCATTGCCAGATTGAAAAATTTATCCCAAACCCAAACCGAGGTAATAACATCATTACCAACTTTTCAGAGTCCCAGTCAAATAGTGAAATTGTTGGGACAGTACGATTTACCTACCCTAATTTTAATCGCTTTACAAAGTCCGCGAGAAATTAAGAGGCAGATTTGGCAACATTTCACCATTTTGGCAAATGTACAACCGCTGTTAAATGGCAATGATTTGAAGCAACTGGGTTATAAACCTAGCCCTCTATATAAACAAATGTTGGATGAGTTATTAGCTGCGACGTTGGATGGAGTGATTAAAAATAGGATAGAGGCTGAGGAATTTTTACTAAGGCATTATCCCCGATGATTTACATTTGCAAAATGAGGCTTTTATGCAAATACAAACACCAAAAAAATATTACACCCCAGAGGAATATTTACAACTAGAGGAGATGGCAGAATTCAAGAACGAATATAGAGATGGAGAAATTATTCCCATAACTGGCGGTACAACTAATCACAACGAAATATTCTTGAATTTTTGTACCAACTTTAAATCTACAATGAGGGGTAAAAACTACAAGATTTACATAGGAGATGTCAAATTATGGATACCCCGTTATCGCATCTATACTTATCCAGATATTATGGTAATTCAAGGAGAGCCGATATATGAAGGTGCTGGTACTACTAAAGTAACGAATCCCTTAATGATTGTAGAAGTTTTATCCAGCTCAACCAAAAATTATGACAGAACAGACAAGTTTAGGTTTTATCGTTCTATCCCAGAATTAAAAGAGTATATTATGATTGACCAATATGAATATTTTATTGAGCAGTTTACAAAAAATTCAGAAGGTCAATGGGTATTAACTGAGTATGAATCAGCAGAAGATATTTTATTCCTTGAACAAATAGATTTTCAAATTTCCTTTAGTGAACTTTATGCAGGAGTTAATTTTGACATAGGGGAAGAATGATGACTTTTTGATAATTTATAAAAACAGGCAATTGCCTACAATTCTTCTAAATTTTATCTGGGTCGATATTTAACTCCCGCAGTTTTGCCGCCAACCTTTCTGCTCTTTTTTCT
The DNA here is from genome assembly GCF_000317535.1 of Cylindrospermum stagnale PCC 7417. Classification (NCBI taxonomy): domain Bacteria; kingdom Bacillati; phylum Cyanobacteriota; class Cyanophyceae; order Nostocales; family Nostocaceae; genus Cylindrospermum; species Cylindrospermum stagnale. The sequence goes on along the minus strand of NC_019757.1, from coordinate 3,130,225 downwards.
GCCTGTTGTGCCCTGAGAGTTTCTTGCTGTGCCTTGAGAGTTTCTTGTTGTGCTTTTAGAGTTTCTTGTTCTGCCGTTTCTTCAGGTGTCGGCACTATTTGCCCAACTGGTGTAAAAAACCGCAATAGTCCCTGATAAACCCCCAGATATAACCCTAGCTGTTTACTCCACAAATGTCCTTGCTCATTTGCTTCCAGAGGTTGATACTCTCCATCTAATAAATGAAAGCCAGCAAATTCTAATGTATAGGGGTCAAACCAAAAATAATCAGGTGTCCGAAATGTATTTTGATAAAGTTCTTTTTTGAATTCTTTATCAGTATTAGCTGTGGTTGGTGAAAGAATTTCTAAAATTACGTTGGGATATTTGCCATCTTCTTCCCAAACTACCCAACTTTTACGGGTTTTGCGATCAGTTCCCAAAACCACAAAAAAATCTGGACCTCGGAAATATTCTGATTTGCGTTGATGCGGACTGTAGTAGATGGTTAGATTTCCAGCAGCATAAAAATCATTTCTATCGCGCCAAAACCATTCTAGACATTTGAAAAGTAAGATTATTTGCCGTAGATGTAGTTCGGTTTCCACAGGAGGTTCGTCACTATATAAATCACTTGGGGGAAATATCACATCTTGGCAGATGCCTGCTTGAGAATCTAATTCTTGAGCAACAGTCATAGAAAGGATAAGGCATCAAGTAGTTATTGATTTATTTTATCACTGCTGTAGTTGGGCGATAGGATTTTACTCCCACTCAATAGACATCTCCGAGAATTAAATGTGCGTGACTTGAAACCCTTGTAGAGACGTTCCATGGAACGTCTCTACAATCTTTGAGAGGAGATGTCTATTCAGTTTTGATCAAAACTTGATTAGTGGTTAATTATGTCTTACTATGTAAGATAATGTAAGTTAGCTGGGTGAGCGTATGCCACAGACGCAACAAAAATCTGTTACCTTTAGAACCGAGGCAGCAAAACTCGCCACCCTTGATGCTCTTTCTGAGTCCTTAGGTCGTGACAGGACTTCGCTTCTCAATGAAGCTCTTGATGCTTTCATTGAGGTTCAGACTTGGCACAAGCGCGAGATTATGAAAGCACTAGAAGAAGTGCGTCGGGGTGAAGTTATTTCAGAAGAAGAAATGGATGAGTTTTTTAAAGAACTAGTTTCATGAAACTTGTCTGGTCTCCCACCTCAAAACGACACCTCATTGCCATCAAAGAATACCTTATAGACCGAAACCCCAAGGCTGCTGAAAGCGTCATTCTGGCAATTCAATCATCGGCAAAGGCTGTCAAAAAAACACCATTCATCGGACGACCTGGACGAGTAGAGAGCACCCGCGAACTCGTTATTCAAAAGACCTCTTTTATTATCGTCTACGCAGTTACTGAGCAAGTCGAAATACTCGCCGTCATTCACTCATCGCGGATGTGGCCAGACTCGTTTTCAACATAATTGAGATTTGAGAAAAATAGGTAACTGCCTACAGCACTAAATAGCAATTTATTCATTGTTGCTGGGTAAGATGTTGAATTTGCGAGGCTGACTCAATACATCTAGACTACTCTTAATACAGCCCTCATAAATCGATCAAAATTATTCATGAGGGTAATAATTCTGTGTTTCTTGTAAAAGGTGATTTGACTTTTCTATTAGTTTATCAACCTCTAACCTATCGTCACCTTCGGCAAATGAATTAAGAGCTTGTTTTAATTCTTGTAGCTGCTGGAATGGTAACTCTTGATCTTTAAGTGATTGAGATAGATCATCTCTATAGTTACCTAAGTAAGAGTCAAGAGCTTTAAAATATTCCTTAACTTTTTGCTGAAAGTATGATTCAGTATATGCTTCAGCTTGTTGTTTTATTTCCTCTCCCTTGCTTTCAATTAATTTTATAACTTTGAATATTAGACATGACTTTTAGATAAGTTAATATTATTTAAACCAATGTTTTTTATTTTACATTCAGTTATGTTTGCCACCTAACTAGGAAAATAAAAATATACTAAGTGGGTGTTAAACCCTTTATTTATAGCTAGTCTGTACAAGCTGACTAAGAAAGCGGAAAGGCTCCGCCTACTTATGTGTAGCCCCAGACTTCTAGCCAGAAGGTTAATTTAGACATTTGAGATGCTCCGACTTAAGCTAACTCCCCAGCACCAAGCCGCAAAGCATACGGGCAAGCTATAATTCTCTTGCGGAGCAACGTAACAAAAATTTATGAGTAACCCCCTTGTGCAAGCCTTTTTCGTAGGCAGAGCGGTAGCTGAAGTGCTAAATGAACGCTTAGAAGTCGCTTTGACAGACGCTTTGAGTGATTTGGGCAAATTTGATGCTGAAGCTAGAGAACAGCTACGCCAGTTCACAGATGAGGTCATAGAGCGGGCAAATCGGGCAGCAGAAGCTGCTGGCTCTGGTACAACCACAAGTAGTGGACAACCAGGTTCTGAGTCAGTTGACTTGCAAGCTGACATTGACGAATTACGTGCAGAAATTGCCCTTTTGCGTACCGAATTACAACGTTATCGCAGTAATCCTGTATAAACTCTCGGCAAAATTCCATACAGGAGCATTTTGGTCTTGAGATTTAAGAGCGAGGTTTTCCGGTATTTATCCTGTCTGCAATGGGCAGAATAAATTCTTTGGAGGCAATCGGAAATCCGCTCACCCCAAATCCCAAATCCCCAATTCGCACAAACCAGCACGGTATTTGCTCAAGCTTGATCTAAAACAGTTTAGGAATCAGAGTGTCTTTTCTTCCTGGTGATTCGGTTAAAACCCAACGGTACGCAAAAAATATGGAACAAGGTTATTCAGATAAGGCATACCGTTGGAATCGTGAAAACTACTCTAGCAGACGCCGGTTTGTGGACATTTGGTCTTTTGTCTTGACCTTAATGTACAAGCTTTGGCTTTATGACAAATCTTGGAGTTACGCTGGCGGTTTAACTGAGGTCAAGCAAACTGCCAGGCGTAAAGTACAAGCGGTCTGGATTCGCACTACGCTGCTGGAGTTAGGTCCAACTTTTATTAAAATTGGGCAACTTTTTTCTACCCGTGCTGATATTTTCCCCGGTGAATATGTAGAAGAACTGGCCAAGTTACAAGACAAAGTCCCAGCATTTAGCTATGAACAAGTAGAAGCGATTATTGAGCAAGAACTAGGCAAAAAGCTGCCTGAACTTTTCCAAAGTTTTGAACCGATTCCCCTGGCTGCTGCTAGCTTGGGGCAAGTACATAAAGCGGTGCTGCATACTGGAGAATCTGTTGTCGTTAAGGTGCAACGTCCTGGACTGAAGAAGTTATTTGAAATCGATTTACAAATTCTCAAGGGGATTACCCGTTATTTTCAGAACCATCCTACATGGGGAAGGGGAAGGGATTGGGTGGGAATTTACGAAGAGTGTTGTCGGATTCTCTGGGAAGAAATTGATTATCTCAATGAAGGTCGAAATGCTGATACTTTTCGCCGGAACTTTCGCGTTTACGATTGGGTAAAGGTGCCGCGGATTTTCTGGCGTTACACTTCGCCGAGAGTGTTGACTTTGGAGTATGTCCCCGGTATCAAAATTAGCCAATACGAAGCTTTAGAGGCAGCGGGTGTGGATCGAAAGGCGATCGCTCGTTATGGTGCCCAAGCCTACCTGCATCAACTGCTGAATAATGGTTTCTTCCACGCTGATCCCCACCCTGGTAATCTGGCTGTCAGTCCTGATGGTGCTTTAATCTTCTACGATTTCGGGATGATGGGGCGGATTAAAGCCAATGTGCGGGAAGGACTGATGGAAACACTGTTTGGGATCGCCCAAAAAAATGGCGATCGCGTGGTTCAGTCGCTGATCGATTTGGGTGCGATCGCCCCAACAGATGACATGGGTCCAGTGCGGCGTTCCGTCCAGTATATGCTGGACAATTTCATGGATAAGCCCTTTGAAAACCAATCGGTGGCAGCTATCAGTGATGACCTTTATGAATTAGCTTATAATCAACCATTTAGATTTCCCGCCACCTTCACTTTTGTGATGCGCGCCTTTTCTACTCTTGAAGGGGTAGGCAAAGGTTTAGATCCCGAATTTAACTTTATGGAAGTTGCCCAACCGTATGCAATGCAGCTTATGACCAATATGAATGGTTCAGAGGGGAATAGCTTCTTGAATGAATTAAGTCGTCAAGCAGTTCAAGTAAGTAGTACTGCGTTAGGATTACCACGCAGATTAGAGGATACACTAGATAAACTAGAGCGCGGCGATATGCGCGTGCGGGTTCGTTCCATAGAAACAGAGCGTCTGCTGCGGCGGCAGAGCAACATTCAATTAGGAATGAGCTACGCTGTGATAATCAGTGGATTTACCCTTTCAGCAACGATTCTATTAGTTAATCATTATGTATGGTTAGCACTGCTGGCTGGTTTAATAGCTGCCGCAGTTTCCGTGATCCTGATCCGCATGCTTCTGCGCCTTGACCGTTACGATCGTATGTATTAATTAATTCCCAAGAATCTATGAAACTTAACTTCACCGGTATTAGCGATCCGGGACTTATTCGTTCTAATAATCAGGATGCTTACTATATCGACCCAGAAGGGCGATTTTTCATAGTTGCTGATGGTATGGGTGGTCATGCGGGGGGCGAAGAAGCAAGTCGCATTGCCACCCAGGAAATTCAGACGTATTTGCTCGCAAATTGGCAATCCCCCAAGTCTTCGCCAAAATTACTAGAGCAAGCTTTGTTGGAAGCCAACGCCGCAATTTTGCAGGATCAGCAAACTCATGCCGAACGCGCCGACATGGGAACAACGGTTGTAGTGGTCGCTTTCCGGGAACCCGATTCGCCTTGGTGTGCTCACATTGGTGATTCACGACTGTATCGGTTACGGGAATCGCAATTACAACAAATAACAGATGACCATACTTGGGTAGCAAGGGCGATCAAAATTGGTGACATTACCGCAGATGAAGCACGGGTTCATCCTTTTCGTCATGTATTATCCCGCTGTTTGGGACGTGAAGACCTGCATCAGGTCGATGTACAACCGCTGGATGTAAATATCGGCGATCGCTTGCTGTTGTGCAGCGATGGTCTGACAGAAGAACTCGCCGACCACAAGATCGCTGATTACCTCCAAAACACCCCCTTGCTTGATAAAGCCGCTATATCTCTAGTCGAGGCGGCAAAAGACCAAGGTGGACACGATAACATCACCATCGTCATTATCACCCTTGAGGAAAATTCTTGAGGTTAGTCAGTTGCTAGTAGTCAGTTGTTAAGTGTTTCAACTGGCTGCTGACTACTGTGACTTAAGCATCTTTATAGAAAAAAGCCGAAAAAAGTAGATATACTCAGCTATTTGTTCAGCTTGAGCATTTTTCCTACTTACAACTTGATACAAATATTTTTAACCTCCTAAGTTACTTTAAGAGGCTTTATTTACATAATCTAGTAATATTGACATTTTGCACCTAATAAGGTATGGCAATCATCGTTTGCGCTTATTACCTTTTATCCCCCAGATCCTCAAGTCCCTACTGACATGAAAATATCTAATCCTCTCGTCAAAGAAGAGGTCTAGAAAGCTGGGGGGGGAAAGCACACTTAGGTTTCAACAAGGTCTATTTACCCAAAATATACCTTAGCGGACTTGGGTTGTATATCAGTAGGGTTAGGTGCAAGATATCTGAGTAGAAAAACCACCCATAAGGGTATGGGCAATTTAGTCAAACACTTGTTATCTTTCTTAATACGGAGGAACAAATGTATGACAGACAAAAGTCCAAGTATTATCCCTTTGGTCCTTCAGTAACCGAGATCACCTTAACGCGTTGTTTTTTTCGGAGTTAACTATGAGCCAACCAATTGAACTTTCCCTAGAACAGCAATTCAATATCCGCTCATTTTCCAGTCAAGTGCAGCAAATGAGTCCCGAACAAGCTAAAGACTTTTTAGTCAAGCTCTATGAGCAAATGGTCGTGCGGGAGGCAACTTATAAGGAGCTTCTCAAGCACCAGTGGGGCTTAGATTCAGGTTCCACTATGGCATAGAGTAGCTATTCTTGTGTCGCAGTGGGCGACCTCCTTCTCTTGCTTAGTTCCAAGGAGGAAAAGAGCTGGGGATGCCGGGGCGTCAACTCCGATCAGCCATTCTCATAACCGATCACATCTACAAACAAAGCGGAGAAATTCGCTCCACAATCCAGTAGCAGAACGAGTAAGCTTTTAAGTTGCACATCCTACTACGCAGTCTGAAATTCTCGGAGCTTTCAGGTTAATTTTGCTGTTTATGTTAGCCAAACTCATTCCAGGCTCGGCTTGCTTGATCGTTTGACCCGTCTATAGATTACTATTCCTTCTATTACTTACAGAGGAATATTACCGGGCGTTGAAGTCTAGCCAGCTTTAAAAGCTAGAATTTTTAGGCTTAATAATTTATATAACTAGAACTGACAACTATCAACATATTTCGTTTATAAAAATTAACATTATCTGGCTTGCTTCTCTTGGATTACATATAATTCATGTAATATGAGAGAATTTAATTTAGCCGGAAAGATCAAATGGGGAATCTGTATCCATCGTTTCCAGCTTGGCCAGAATTTGGGGCTTAATTTTTTCATACTCAGTTTTGAGTAAACTTTTACTAAGTTGAGGGTCGGCAGATGATGCCATGATATCGCTCGTTTTAACCCACTGTTGCAGTCGTTCACATTGGGCGGGGGCGACGCTGGAAAGTAGGACGTGGGCGCAGCGACCTGGGGACTCTCGTGCAAAAAACAACAGGCGATAGTAAGCTGTATGTCGCAGTAAGCGGATGATTTCTTGACCAAAAACGGTTTTGAGATCAAGGTAGTAAGGTAGCCATTTCGGGCCATATTTGCGGTTGTAGATGACAGTAACCCACAACAGCATCGGGTGGGGGATAGAGATGAAAAGAAATTGATTGTACCGAGTACAGACTAAGCGCTTTTGAATTTCTTGTTGGGGTAGCATAACCCACAGGGCTGGGACAATCTCCCCGTTGACATGGATGGGCTGGGGAAAAACAATATCAGCAATCGGTTTATTTTGGGGCCAAGAAGTGAAGCGGGTAATATCATCGTTTGATGGGGCTGCCTGCAAATTGGTTTTTGTCTTCTGTTCAGGCTCTGTGTGAACCGTAACAGCCTTAGATAGTGGGGGAGTATTTTGGGGAATTTTGGGTGTGTTTTCCTGCTGTTCTGCGGATGCTAACACCTCCAGGATGTCACTGATGCTTTGGGGGCGCGAGTTTGCTGCTTTAGCTAGACAACTCATCACCAAATCTTCCACTTCCTTTGGGATTTGCAATGTAGGAGCAACTTCAGCCAAAGAACGTGGTTGTTGGTACTGATGTGCTTTATACCATGCTCCAAAAGAGTGGCTTGAGGGCAGCAGTGGCATTTTGCCGGTGAGCATCTCAAACATCATCACGCCCAAACTATAAATATCGGAGCGGTTGTCTAGTTCCTTACCCTCCATTTGTTCAGGAGAAGAGTAAGCTAACGTACCTAAATAGAATTTCGTATGATCGCTATCTGACAGTAGTAACTTAGCAATACCAAAGTCTAGAACCTTGACCAACTCGCCAAAACTGGGATCTTGAATCACCAGCATATTGCTAGGCTTAATGTCGCGGTGGATAATGGGGCAGATAATGCCATCAACCAAAATGCCATTATGAGCGCACTGTAACCCCAGGCTGATTTGACGCGCCATACTGAGGAATCTTGCTAAAGAAAGATGTTGCTTACGAACCAGATTGTTCAGTCCTTCTCCCTGTAAATATTCCATGACGTAGTACGGGGTGTTATAGCGTTTCCCAGTCTAATGAAGTACACTGATTAAGATTAAAGCTGTGCATCTACTAAAGGTTTAAAATGAAACCATATTCCCTAGATTTTCGCCAAAAAATATTTGATACATACTTGGAAGATGGAATATCACAACGTCAATTAGCAAAAAGATTTTGTGTCAGTTTAAGTTTTATTCAGAAATTACTAAAGCAATATAGAGAAACAACAAGTATTGCTCCTAAAGTTAGGACGAAACAAACTCCTCCAAAGCTAAATAAAGAACAACTTAACATTCTCGAAGAAATACTTGAAGCTCAGAATGATGCTACTTTATCAGAAATTCGCTCAGCACTCAAAGAAAAAACAGGAATAACAATTGGTATCTCTACGGTAGACCGGATGTTACAGAGGATAGAAATAAGTCTAAAAAAAACATTGCACGCCTCAGAAAAAGAAACAGAAAGAGTTCAATTATTAAGAGTACAATTCTGGCTTCAACTTCAGGGAATATCGGCGGAAAACCTGATATTTATTGACGAAGCAGGAGCTAATCTATCTTTAATAAGACACTCCGCTCGTTCTAAAAAAGGTAAAAGAGCGCATGGCTCACGACCTCAAAAACGTTGCAAAAATGTCTCCATCATTGGTGCGATCGCTCTTCAAGGAGTGATTAGTCAATATAGTATTTTAGGAGCAACTGATGGACTGACATTTGAGGCTTATATTTCTCAAAAATTAGTTCCAAACCTGTGGAAAGGTGCTTATGTAATTATGGATAATTGTTCAATTCATAAAAGTGGAGAGATTGAGAAATTAATCGAAGCTGCTGGAGCTAAATTGATTTATTTACCACCATATTCTCCTGATTTTTCGCCAATTGAGAATTGTTGGTCAAAAATTAAAAATATACTACGTTCTATTGGAGCTAGAAGTTATCCGGACTTAGCAAAAGCAATTGAAACTGCTTTTAGTCAAGTCTCATTAAATGAGATTCATAATTGGTTTACCCATTCTTGCTACTGTACCTCACTAGACTGAGAAACGCTATATTGTCGTCTACGCCATAATCCATCACTCGGACAATATGAATACTTTTTTGCCCAAGCAAGGCACAGGTTTTTGCTTCTCGCTCAAACCGTTCTTGCAAGCGCATCTTTTCATTTTGGATTGACAAGGCGAGAAATTTAACAGCAACCGGTACGCCTCCCAACAAAATATCCTTAGCACGATAAACTCGGCCCATTGCTCCAGTACCAATTAATTCCTGAAGCTGGTAGCGTTTGCTGAGTAAGCGACCAAGGTTGGGGTCTGACATAGAAAAATTCAACTCTAATGTTCAACAATCGGGGGAGAAATTTTCCCAGTATATAGGTTTTGACAATCCCCTAGCTCGAAGCCTAGGAATTATTGGTTCAACTGCTTTCATTGCGGATAGTACCTATTTGGATGTTTGACCAATTGGGGTTGTCAGTAATCCAGCCCGAAGATCCGGGTCTTTTTTGTCAATTAAAGAAGCCAGTACTGAACGCGAACAGCGTCTTTGCCTGAAGAAGACTGGTTTCCCGTCGCAGGCAACTGACGTGGGAATTGTCTTGGTTTCCGACGGGTCACATTTGAGGCTAAAACCCAGTGTCTTTAGACTGGGGTAGCTTACATACTAGCATTGGCAATTACCTCTTGATGTGGTGATTTTCACCTAAGATGTACTGGTTAGCTAGACTATTCCCATCTAACTTGACTACAGCTAAGGGAGCCAGTGCCTTGCTCATGGCGTCAGTTGTAGCAGATGAAGTCCAATATTCCGAGCCTTAATTTTGACTCAGATTGCCAAAATTTGAGTTAGCTAGCCGGCTAAGGGTTGCCAAAAATAGGCATGAGTCACTTCTGTACTGCCACTTTTGCTATTTTGGTTGGCGCTCTAGGCTCGCTTCCATTGTACTGGTTAAAAAATGACCAGTTAGGATGCCACTGGTGAGGTAGTAGGCATCATCAGAAATTCGGTGTAGGGTTTCAAAGCCACTACGACGTTGGCGATCGCCTAGTACCCAGTAACGCTGCACAATAGTATCTGGACAAATCCAGCCCTCGCCTTCAATTTTCCCTAAAAGATTATGCTGGAGTAAGTAAGTGTATTGGCGCTCTCCATCATCCAAGTGTCCCTTATATCGCAAAGAAATTTCTGAGCGATCGCTTCCTGGAAAAATCAGCTTTGTTGCCATAGAAAACCAGTTATCTCGATTCCAAACCACTAAGGTCATACCCTTAACACTAATTGGCATACCATTACGTTCTAGCCAACTACCTTGGATGATCCAGCGTCCTGGTTCTAATAAAAAAGTTTGAGCCACCTTCTACATTCCTTGTCTTGATCCAGTACCGCAAGAGTGGAGATAAATTATGAAATTACCGACACGGATAATCCTTAGTATACTCAAGGCTTCCAGGAGGTTCATCCGCAGTGATTTTGGTGGATATCGCCAAAGAGTTGTGCTGTAGCACATCCAAAAAGCTAATCGGCGTCTGGAGATTGGGTACGCTCACAGCTTCATGACAGTCACTACCGCTCACGACATGAGTCACACCTTGCCTCCTTAATTCGCGCACACATTAGGGTGTATCATGCCAGCGACCCACCTGACCCAGGTTAATAAATATTTTCTTGTCTAAGGTTTCTGTGCGCTATTTGGTGGCATTGAGCAAACCATCTGCGCCAAATTTTTGCTAGTTTCAACGCCGTACTCGCTCCAAGAGAAGTAAGCCACGTAGCGCTGTATCTTTGTTTTCAGCCAGCCAGTCCGGAATTGCCACCACTATTTTCACATATAGGTGAGAATTTAGACTCAGTGTTTACCTGGCAGATTTGGAAATAATGATACTAGAAAGCTATTTCCAACAGAGGAGATGAATAGAATTAAATGTGATACGCGAGTAAATTGTATACAGTATAGGTTTGGTCAGTGTAACACTCTTCCTGTCTGAAGAAATTTCTCAATTATCAAAAAAGATATTGGTGAATCTCTCCCAACAGCACTGCTTGAGGTGCGCCAGTTGCGGCGGGTAAGTTACCAGGAATGCCCGAATATCGCCAATAGGCTAATACGGCAAAGGCGATCGCTTCTTTAAAATCTGCACTCAAACCAACTTCGTCTGTAGTCACAACAGGCACTGATTCTAGCAACGCTTCTAACCGTTGTTTCAAATAAAGATTGCGACTACCACCGCCGCATAGCAATACCCGTTGTGGCATTTGCTTCAAGAAAGTGCGGTAACTGTGAACAATTGAAGCTGCTGTAAGTTCTGTGAGAGTTGCCAGCAAGTCGGCTGGACTGAGTTGGTATGCTTGGGCGTCTTGTAAACACTGATGGAGGTAAGCCACACCAAATAACTCGCGGCCAGTAGATTTAGGTGGAGGTAAATGAAAGTATTCTTGACTAAGCCATTGTTCTACCAATAGATAGCAGGGAGTACCACTTGCTGCCCAATTGCCGTTTTCATCATAGGTTTTAGCACCAGCGGTTAAATGCGCCACTGCCAAATCCAACAGGCTATTTCCTGGGCCTGTATCCCAGCCGCAAATTTTATCTAGCCAGTCATCACGACGTGGGGGAATATAAGCAACATTCCCAATGCCACCGATATTTTGAATACACCTTCCCTCTTGGGGATGACTAAGCAAATAAGCATCGACTCTCGGCACTAAAGGCGCACCATGTCCACCAATGGCAATATCAGCGACACGGAAATTACTCACCGTTATCATCCCTGCCACATGAGCAATCAAGGCACCACGTCCTAGTTGCAGGCTGTAGCCTAGTCCTTTATCCCTTGGTGGCCGATGGTAAACTGTTTGACCGTGGGAGCCAATTAAGGTGGCTGGCTGGTAACCGATTTGAATATTTTGCGCGGCTTGGGCAAAGGCTAGAGCGATCGCATCATCTATTTCGGCTAATTCTGCCATTGAGATGGCCGTTCCTGCGCCAATTGCCAAAATGCGCTCTCTAAGTTCGGCAGAGTAAGGATATGTTTCCCCTGCTAGTAGTTCAACTTGCAGATCCAAATCTGTACCGGAAATATCTACTAAAGCAGCGTCTATGCCATCAACAGATGTGCCGCTAATTAAACCAATAACGCGAGTTGGATGCATTGGCACCAGATTCTTTGGTTAATTGCCAAAGGTAGTTTAATTCATGGCGCTGCCCATGTCAAAAAGCTAGCTAACACATTCAATTGAACCAGAGGAGTTGCAGGGAGATAAATATTTGCGAGTCGAACCACCCTGTGCTGATTTTCCTTCAGTGCTTGATTTTCCTCTTTTCAGATGCAGCAGGTGGTAATAATTATCCTGAATTTTCAGCCTGAGATGAAGATTTTTTTTCGCTGGCAATGATGTGCAAATCGACGTTTTTGAGCAAATGCACCAATGTTTGAATTAAAGAACCTTTCAGCAATAGTTGCCAACGCGATCGCTGACTGGCACCGATGACGATTTGGGTGATGTGGTGTTTATGTGCTTCTTGTGCGATCGCCTGAGCGACATTATTGTTGGTAACCCGAATAAAAGTCCCGGCAAATTCTTTACACAGCTTCTGGCAAGTGTCAACGTGTAGGCTTTCTTCTTTGGTGAGGAAGTGGTGAGGATCGGCGACAAATAGAGTATACAGCGGGGCGTTCATGTAACTAGCCAACCTAGCACCCCGGCGTAACAGTTGTACGGAGTTGGGATAGGTGGATACGCAGACCAAAACCCGCTCTTGAATATTATAGAATTGCCCGTTGGGGGTGGATGCGATCGCCTCTTCTTCGACGTTGTTTGCTACTTCCCGCAAAGCTAATTCCCGCAAAGCAATCAGGTTACGGCGTTGGAAAAAGTTATCGAGGGCTTGTTCGATTTTTGGCGGTGCATAAATTTTGCCTTCTATTAACCGTTCTTCCAGGGTTTCGGGCGTCACATCAACTACTACGACTTCATCTGCTGCTTCCAAAATGCGATCGCTCACCCGCTCACGCACTACTACGCCTGTAATTCGTGCTACTAAGTCATTGAGACTTTCCAAATGCTGAATATTCATTGTGGAATAGACATCAATGCCTGCGGCCAAAATTACTTCCACATCTTCATAGCGCTTTTTCCTTGGGGAACCAGGGACATTAGTATGTGCCAGTTCATCGATTAATACCAATTGGGGCGATCGCCTGATAATTGCCTCTGTGTCCATTTCTGTGAGCATCAACTCACCATGAGGAACTTGCCGATTCTTTACAATCTCCAGCCCCTCTGCTTTGGCTGCTGTCTCCTTGCGTCCGTGGGTTTCCAAAAGCCCAATGACAACATCAATTCCTTCTTGTTTGAGTGCGTGTCCTTCTTCTAGCATCCTGTAGGTTTTGCCTACACCAGGAGCCATACCAATAAATATTTTGTGTTTTCCTCGTCGCGCCAAAGACATAGCAGAACTAGCAGAAGTTAAAGGTTTAGTGTCAGCCGAACCAGTATTAGTATCATTCAACATCTCGCGCTGAGTAATCATCATCTAGTTCATCAACAATAACTAACAACTGACCGAATTTTAGATTTTAAATTTTGGATGATGGAATTGAATATTCAAAATCCAAAATTTTCAAAGGGTTACAAGCCTCCGAATTTATACTCGCTCCGCGAGAAGCAAAATACGTGAAACAAATCTAAAATCTAAAATCCATAATTAAATGATAAGCCCCTGACTTGATTGCTGGGGTCAATCTAAAATCTAAAATCTAAAATCCAAAATTGTTTGACCATTTATTGATTTTCCTTACGGTTAATTTCTTGCAGGTCAAGAGCATAATTCAATCGCAGAACATTGACTCCTGGCTCCCCAAAAATCCATAAAAATCTGCCATCAGTATATTTATTGATTAAAGGTAATATTTCATCTTCTCGGACTCCACGTATACGCAGCACCCTTGTTAACTGCTGTCGTGCTGCTTTCAAAGAAATATGCGGGTCTAAACCAGAGCCAGAGGTGTAAATCAAATCAGCGAACGGTTCCAGATTTTCATCTCGGAATTGATTTCCTTGCTCAAGAATCCGGTTCGTTAGTTCAGGATTGCTAGGAGCGAGATTACTAGCACCAGATATGCCTGTGGGATTAGCTTTTTTCCCTTGGCTATATCTCACAGCACTGGGACGTCCATGAAAATATTGGTCTGAGGTAAACACCTGGCCAATCAAAGCCGAACCAATGGGTTTAGCATCTATATTTTGGATGATGCTGCCATTAGCTGAAAATGGGAAAAAAACTTGACCCACTACCACGATCGCTAAAGGATAGATAATTGCTGTCAATAACCAAAGCACCAGAGTCATGCGAACTGCTCTGATGGTTTCTCGAAAAATATACATATAAATCTTGCAAAAACCTCTAAAAATTGCTGTAATTTATCAATTAACCTGATGACACTCTACTAGAATCGCTCCGGCTGAAAAACAACCACAAACAAGTAAATGACTAATGCTACCGCCACAAAGCCCAAGATGCCAATTGCCCAGGCTGAACGACGTTCTAAGATGCCACCACCAGCGGCATAAACAACAGGAGCAATTACCAAGTTCAAGCACAGCGTCATAAAAATCACGATTGGCATTTGTTGTTTACGGCATCGCGACCAGATCAAAGACACTGCCTGCATTATATCCATCGGCAAAAACTTTTCTAGTAAATCAACTCGTTTCATTATTTTCTTCTAACCTTTGAGTAACCACCCGGATGGCGGCTAATGCAGTTAATTTTTGATTTTTGAATTGTTTTAAGCTAATCCCACAACTGTGATGAGCATATCTATTAACTTAATGGCGATAAACGGCGCAATCACTCCACCTAAGCCATAAATTAAGATATTGCGTAGTAGCAGTTGATTAGCTGTCAAGGGTCGAAACTGCACGCCCTTCAATGCCAAGGGAATCAAAGCAGGAATAATCAAAGCATTGTAAATCAGTGCTGATAATATGGCAGAGTTAGTGCTGGTTAACTTCATAATATTCAAGCTCTCCAGGTTAGCAGCAGCAAAGATCACTGGGATAATTGCAAAGTATTTAGCAATATCATTGGCGAGAGAAAATGTCGTCAATGCCCCACGAGTAATCAGCAATTGTTTACCAATGCTGACAATATCGATCAGCTTTGTGGGATCGGAGTCCAAATCCACCATATTAGCTGCTTCTTTAGCCGCTTGGGTGCCTGTATTCATGGCGACGCCGACATTAGCTTGAGCCAGGGCTGGAGCATCATTAGTCCCGTCCCCAGTCATTGCCACCAGTTTACCTTCTGCCTGTTCCCGTTGAATGACGCTGATTTTATCTTCTGGTGTGGCTTCGGCGATGAAGTCATCTACCCCAGCTTCCTTGGCAATCACAGCAGCGGTAATTCGGTTATCACCAGTCAGCATCACGGTACGCACTCCCATCCGCCGCAGTTGGTCAAAACGTTCGCGAATACCAGGTTTGACAATGTCTTTGAGATAGACAACACCGTAGATTTCGTTATCTAAGCAAACAGCCAGGGGTGTACCTCCTAATTGGGATACTCGTTCATAGGCAGCATTTAGTTCTGGGGTCTCACGTCCGTTGCGGGAACGGACAAATCCTTGAATTGCTCCCACTGCTCCCTTGCGTACCTCACGTCCACCGGGTAAGTTAGTGCCACTCATGCGCGTTTTGGCGGAAAATTCCAGTCCTTGGGCGGAGTTGCGGTCAAAATCGAACTTTGCGCCTAACTTTTCTGCCAATCGCACAATGGATTTACCTTCTGGGGTATCATCAAAAACGCTTGCTGCCCAAGCAACACTAGCAATTTCTGACATTGAATGGCCGTTGATCGGGATAAACTCTTCTGCCAAGCGGTTACCGAGGGTAATTGTACCTGTCTTGTCCAAAATTAGGGTGTTGATATCACCGCAAGCTTCGACTGCGCGTCCTGAGGTGGCAATGACGTTAAATTGAGCTACTCGATCCATGCCGGCGATGCCGATCGCACTGAGTAAGCCGCCAATGGTTGTGGGGATGAGGGCTACTAACAGGGCAATTAAGACCGGTACGCTGATTGGACTTTTAACATAGTAGGCGAAGGCGGGCAGAGTTGCCACCACAAACAGAAATACTAAGCTGAGAACTGCCAGCAACACTGTTAAAGCGATTTCATTCGGCGTTTTGCTGCGTTCTGCCCCTTCGACTAAGGCAATCATCCGGTCAATAAACCCTCTACCTGGGTCAGCGGTGATGCGGATAATTAGTTCGTCGGAGATAATCCGGGTACCACCTGTGACAGAACTGGCAACGTCTGAACCTGATTCTTTGAGGACTGGTGCTGATTCTCCAGTGATTGCCGATTCATCGACTGAGGCGACACCCATAATCACTTCGCCATCGGCGGGAATCATATCACCAGCAACCACGTAGATGTTATCGCCCTTTTTCAAACTGGTGGAAGGGACTTGCGTAATTGTGCCGTCATCTGCGAGTTTTTTGGCGGTCGTTTCCGATTTTGTCGATCGTAAAGCATCGGCTTGGGCTTTACCCCGCCCTTCTGCCACTGCTTCGGCAAAATTGGCAAACCAAACGGTGAAGAACAAAATTGCTGTCAATAAGCCATTGAAAAGTCGTGGGTTATTCTGGGGGGTTGGCCCAAACAGGTCGGGATCAATTGTCACTGTCAGGGTGATGATTGTCCCGACCCAAACCAAAAACATCACGGGATTTTTGATGGCCTGTTTGGGATGAAGCTTGACAAAAGCATCCCTGATTGCCCTAAGGTAGAGCCATTTTTTACTTAACCGCGCCTTTTTGCGTCCTTGACGGCGATCGCTAGGACGATTACGTGGAGATCTAGGTTTTGAGGTAGGTGCCGCTTTCATATATGTGGTGTGTGAGGAGGTGGGTAAAATCAAAAGTCAAAATACTTGATTTTGCTTTTTGCTTTTTACCTTGTTTTAATTGCCAGAAGCTAATCTAAAGCCTTCGGCTATCGGGCCTAAAGCTAGAACGGGAAAGAAAGTCAGTACTCCCAAAACTAGGGTGACTCCAGCAGTGACACTGGTAAACATTAAGGAATCAGTTCTCAAGGTACCAGGTGTTTCTGGTACTGTTGGTTTGCCAGACATACTGTCAGCTAACAGTAGGATGGCAATAATCGGGATGTAGCGCCCTGCTAATAAGCTAATTAGAGTACTCAAGTTCCACCACAGGCTGTCATCCTTTAACCCCTCTAAACCAGAACCATTATTTGCTGCTGCTGAGGCGTATTCATAAACGACTTGAGAGATTCCATGAAAGCCAGGGTTGCTAATTCCAGACAAGGAGATTGGATAAGCTAAGGCGATCGCACTGGGAATCAAAACCACTATCGGGTGGATCAGCAGCACCACGCTAGCAAGGACGATTTCCCGTTTTTCAATTTTGCGCCCGAAAAATTCTGGGGTGCGTCCTACCATTAACCCGGTCAAGAATACGGTGAGAATTAGGTAAATGAATAGGTAAGCTGTGCCAGTCCCCTGTCCTCCCCAAATAATTTGGATAAATAAGTTGAATAAGGTCGAAAATGTTCCTTGGGGCATTAGGGAATCGTGCATCCCATTGACAGCACCACACATAGTAGCGGTAGTGGTGACTGCCCACAAGGCTGTTTGGGCCCAGCCAAATCGAACTTCTTTACCTTCTAAGTTGGGCTGTTCTAATCCCAAGTTATTATTGATCAGCGGATTACCTTGCAGTTCGCCGACTGCTGTCACCCAAACTAAAACGACAAAAATCACAAATACCATCCAAAAAAGTAACCAAGACTGTTTGATGTTGTTAGCAAATAAACCATAGGTGTAAATCAAGGCTGCGGGAATAGAAATCATGGCGATGGTTTCTATTAAGTTAGAAGCAGGATTGGGATTTTCAAAGGGATGGGCAGAGTTAACGCCAAAAAAGCCACCGCCGTTTTCACCCAACATTTTGATCATCTCAAAGGATGCGACGGGCCCTCTAGCGATATATTGCGTCCCACCCTCTAAGGTTTCTACAGCCATAGTCCCAGACAATGTTTGCGGTACGCCTGATGCCAGCAAGGCGATCGCCCCAATAATTGAGATTGGCAGCAATATTCGCATGATTGCACGGGTGAGATCGACGTAAAAGTTTCCCAGTTTTCTACCTGTCAACCCGCGAATAAAGGCAATTCCTACCGCTAAACCTGTGGCTGCTGAGGTGAACATCAAAAACCCTAAAGCCGCTACTTGGCTAAAATAGCTTAATGTGGTCTCGCCGCTGTAGTGCTGCTGGTCGGTGTTCGTCAAAAAGGAAATGGTGGTGTGTAGCAAAATATCCCAGGTAGGCGCACCAAAGCCATTGGGATTCCAGGGCAATATTCTCTGAAAATATATCAGCGAGTACACCAAAATACCCATGATTAAGTTGCTGTATAGTACCGCCCGGATATATTGCCAACCTGTCATATCTTCTTTTCTACTGATACCCGCTAGTACGTAGATACTTCGCTCTATCGGGTTGATGATCGGGTCAAGCAGTGTTCTTTCTCCCAAGAAGACACGCGCCATGTATCTTCCCAATACGGGAGTGATTGCAATGACGATACACAACGTTAAACCAATTTGTAAAAAACCTTGTCCCATGTATTTCGCTCTCAATTAAATTTAAGTACTAGCTAGGCAATTATTAGGGGATAACCGATGAATTACGGAATATTTTGATGAATAGCCCTTGAGAAATATCTTATATCTCCTCAATTCTCCAATCTGGATTTACTAATTTCCAGATGCTGCTTGAAGTTTTTGTTAAACATCTCTAATTTTTCCTCTGATTCATTTATTTGCTAGTTAATATTATCTGGTTATACAATAGAACGTCAAAATGTGCTACTTGGAAATATCTAAATTTAGTGATATTTTTATTACATTATTAGCGCTAGTCCAGTATAACTTTACACTTTTTGTCAGCCTGTTATTAACCATGACTGAGGTGGTAGCTATCTCACCGGAGTTGTCAAATTAATTTGAAAAATGAACTGAAAAGGATGCTGAGAGTATGTAGTGTAAAGCAGTAGCCGTTCGACCTATCCTTTATAAGACGCTTTACGCTTAGTCATTTCCTCCTGAAGCGGAGGCTAGCATTGAGAAACAAGGGAAGTTTTAACGAATCATTCAAGACTGATATAGCCCAGAATTATATTGTATATTTCACGCATTGACTGAATATAACTATTGTTGACAGCATTTTTAGATTCTAGATCTTCCTCATTTATGAATTTATAGGCATCAGATTTTAGATTTGGACTTGCAGCTTAATGCAGAATCCAAAATAGAAATATCTAAAATTTAAAATATATATATATCTGGCAGAGTCAGCCTTCAATAATGATTGTTCCTAGTAGTTGATTCAGATTCATTAATTTAATAGTTTTGATTGATTTGGGGAATGCTTTACTTATCTAAACTTGAAAAATTAATCTTTCTGGAAGTGCAAAAGAGCCAAAGAGAAAGAAGACAACATTTAAAAGTCATTACGGATATATCTGAACTCAATCGGATTAGTATCTGGGTAAGTTCCGTTTTTTGGAAGTTTAGATTTTTACCAGAAGACAGACAGCTTTAGCACCTATAGTTTTTTGAACTGAAAATTTTCTTGCTAAATATTTTATACAATAAAATTTTGGTAAATTTAATGGCACATTAGATATATTATCAGGCAAATAAACTATGCAGCAATCATATTTAAAATTTAAAAACTATATATCCAGAGATCGAGAGTATATTTGCAGATATAGATCTTAATTAAATAAGAATTGTAGCTTAATTAAATAGTTAGCTTGATTATATGGTTTTGAGTATTGAGAAAATTATGCCGATGTTACCTCGATTATTGACTAGGAAAATTGGTGTTTTAACTCTTGATGAAAGTTGGAGCACATACTGGCTAATGGCGATCGCCTTTGCTGTGGTGATTGGGTTGGAATACTTGACACCGCCACAGTATGTATTTGGCTATCTCTACACGGGGACAATTTTGCTAGCCAACTCCCGATTAAACCGAGCCGCAGTGCTGGTTGTCACCCTAGCAGCGGCGGGATTAACGCTGTTGAATTTGTTTGTCCCCGGATTAAAAGCGACTGATCCGCCAACAGTGTCGAATCGGTTGATTGCAGTACTAGCCCTGGTGGTGACGGGTTGGTTAAGCGATCGCAACCGCCGCAACGAAGAAGCGATCGCTTATACGCAAGCACAGTTACATGCTCAAAAACAACTGGCAAGGATGCGTGAAGATTTCGTTTCTACCCTGACTCATGACCTAAAAACACCCTTATTAGGAGCAATTGAAACGCTGAAATCTTTTGAAAAACAGCAATTTGGTGCAGTTACATCAACCCAAGAACAAGTACTGCAAACAATGGCTCGCAGTCATAGCCAGACATTGCAACTCGTGCAAACTCTTTTAGATGTTTACCGCAACGATGCCGAGGGGCTGAAACTTCAGCTATCCCCTGTTAACTTGCTGGCTGTGGCAGCCGATGCAATTACCACCCTGACGGAACTAGCGAAAACACGTCAGGTGTCTGTTTCTCTTGACAATGGCAAATCAGATTTTCGCAGTTTTTTTTGGGTAAATGGTGATGCTTTGCAACTGAGGCGAGTTTTCAGCAACTTGCTGATCAATGCCATTAACCATACGCCCCGTGGCGGTAAAGTGGAAGTAGTACTGGAGAATTATTCTGGGGATCAAGTTGTGAAAGTACTTGATAGTGGTTCTGGGATCACCGAAGAAGAGCTACCCCACTTATTTGAGCGGTTTTATCAAGTCCAAGGCGATCGGCTGATGTCAGGATCGGGACTGGGGCTTTATTTAACTAGACAGATTATTGAAGCACATGGAGGGACAATTTGGGCAGAGAATTGCTCACCACAGGGAGCAATGTTTGCTTTTCAGATACCTGCGTCACTACTTCCAGGGACTTAAGATGGAAAGGCTAATCAATTCAAAATGCAAAAATTGGATTCTTGATTTTGCTTTAAAATTTAAACATCAAGCCAAGCGACTGACAAATGACTAAAGCTGCGGCTACACTAAAAATCTTACTTGTTGAAGACGATGAACTGTTTCGCCTGGGCCTGCGGACGCGGTTGCAACAAGAAACGGGTTTGGAAATAGTCGCAGAGGCAGAGGATGGGGAACAAGCTGTAGAATTGGCAAACCGCTATCCCCTAGATTTGGTGTTGCTAGATATAGGTTTGCCGGGAATTGGTGGGATTGAGGCTTGTCGCCAAATTAAGCAGCAGCAGCCAAACTTACCAATTTTGGTTTTAACCTCTCGTTCCGACAAAGCCCTGATTTCCCGATTAATTATCGCAGGTTCTCAGGGTTATTGCCTCAAAGGCATTCCCGCCGAGTCACTGATACTGGCAGTACGATCAGTAGCAGCAGGTGCTTCTTGGTGGGATCAAACAGCGACAGTAGAAATTAGGGCAGCTTTTGAGGGCAATTCCCCAGCACTTTTACCCACAAAAACTGCCGAACCTTTAGAAAATCCCTTAACGAAGCGGGAGCAAGAAATTTTGGCGCTGGTGGCTGGTGGCAAAAGTAATCAAGAAATTGCCAAAATTCTCTACATTGCCCCCGGTACGGTGCGGGTTCACGTCCATGCCATTTTAAACAAGTTAGAAGTGCGCGATCGCACTCAAGCCGCTATTTTAGCTATTCAAAAAGGATTGGTAGCGCCAGAATTGTTGATTAATTAGCAAATCACCAATGATTACTAACTGGCTAAAAGATTCTCATTTAACTTTTTCAGTTGGGACATATAGCCCTAATTTTGTTATCTAAATAAATAATCATTGCATCAAGCCAGCGAATGAAACTGTGATGAATGCCAGGAAGACATTGAGAAGATGAGTTTGAATTAAGTTTAGAAAATTCGCTACATCCATCCTCAGAGAGAGAGATTTCAAGAAAGTCTTTGTGGAATACTCTAAGAGAGATTTCAAGAAACTACCGCATGCCTACTATCAGCATAAATAAAAAACAAATGTACTACTACGAGCGGGGACAGGGTTTTCCTCTCGTGTTTGGACATAGCTTTCTCTGGGATGGAACTATGTGGGAACCTACGATTGAGGCTTTGTCTGCTAATTACCGTTGTATTGTTCCAGATTTGTGGGCACATGGACGTTCAGACTTACCTGATTACAGCCCCTATCCAATCGAAAAAATTGCCGAAGATATGATGAGCTTTTTGCAAGCCTTAAAACTTCAGCGTTTTGTGATAATTGGGCTTTCGGCAGGCGGGATGTGGGGTACTCACGTAGCACTAAATCACCCTGAGAATGTGGCTGGATTAGTTCTCATGGATACTTATGTCGGTTCTGAATCAAAAGAAAGCCGCACTCAATATTCTCAAATTATGGCAGCGGTTGAGCAAGCAGGACTAATTTCTCCACTGCTGATAGAACAATTGATGCCGCTGTTTTTTTCGCCTTTAGCTCTGGAGACAAAACCGGAATTTGTGAAAACATGGAAACAAAATTTATTATCTCTTAATGCCGAACAAGCAAGCGCTATGTTTGCCGTAGGAAATGAGATTGTTAATCGTAATTCGCTGCTAAATAGATTAAATTCCATCACTTGCCCTTGCCTGATTATGGTTGGAGAAAACGACCATTTTCGACCACCGCATGAATCTGCTGAAATGGCTAATCATCTCAAAAATGCTAAACTAGAAATTATTCCCCATGCTAGACATATCAGTAATGTGGATCAGCCAGAAGTTGTCAATGGGATTTTGAAGCAGTTTCTTGGTGAAGTGATTAAGTCTTGAGTTTGATTGCAATTAAATCTATAGCAGTCCTAAATGAGTTCCGAACAAAAAGAAAAAGATCCCCGACTTCTTTAAGCAGTTGGGGATCTGAGCCAAGTTTAGTCTAGACAACAAATTAATCTAAACAATGCTTAAACACGAACTAGAAAAAGACAATACTGCCATATTTGAGCAGCTATGGGGGATAACAAATGAACTCCGCCAGAAATTAGACGCTCGTTTTCAGGTACATCCAGATCCATCGACGAAGAACTTACAAAGCTACTCGGCTTTGACTGGAAAAGCGCACGGATCGCTGAATACTTTCTCTGGTGAAGAAATTGATTGGCTAGTACATTCATGGTTGCGTGATCCCCAGTCAGGTTTTTGCAATATGCACCTGAGTATTTGGCTAAAACCGCATATCCGGGTTCCACATTTGGCTTTTGCTTTTGCCACTGTGCCAAAATTATTCTTTTATATGGATTACATCCCTCGCAGCGATCTATTTACTAACTTGGACTATTTGGATCGCTATTATGAACCTGTGAATAAGACATACCTGGAATTTCTTGGGGATTCCCGTTTCCAGCAATATATCAGCAAAACTCTGTATATCCGTCAGGCTCAGTCTCATACCAGTTTGTGTTACACCAGCCCAGTTACAGAAGAGACGATTGCTGTGGTTAACACAGTGGCCCATGAGATGATGGATCGTTGGCTGACTTGGGTAGATGAGGCTGAGTCTGTGCCAGATGATCAGCGTGCTGCCTTGTCTGAGCGTGATTTAATTGTACGCCGGGCGATCGCACAACGTGACCCAGACAACCAAATCGCTGTGCGGTTGTTTGGGGAAGAATTGACAGATAAACTGGTGCGATCGCTCTGGGGTGCTGACCGTATTCTTTAATTACATTATATTTATCGGGTCTACATCTATCGTTAAGCTGACAGATGAGGGACAAAGCGATCGCACAAATTCCCAATCGGGTAAGTTTGGCAATTCATTCGGGGCAAACTTGAGCAATATCTGCCAGCGATAACGATTAGCCACCCGCAAAATACTTGCGGGTGCTGGACCCAATATCTCAAATCCCTCACTAGCGCTCAAAGTTGTGGCAATGATTTGCGCTGCATTCTGCACTGCAATCGGATCAAGACTGCTTAAACGCAACAAAATCAACCGCCCATAGGGGGGGTAATTAAGTGCTTGCCGTTGTTCTAATTCGGCATCAGAGAAAGACTGATAATTATGGTGTCGCACCGCCTCAATTACCGCATGCTCTGGGGTATAAGTCTGCACAATTACCCTCCCCGGATCATCGCCTCTACCCGCCCGGCCAGCAACCTGAGTCAAGGTTTGAAATGCCCTTTCACTGGCGCGATAGTCTGATAAATGCAGCAATCCATCAGCAGCGACAACACCCACAAGTGTCACCTGGGGCAAATCCAAACCTTTGGTCAGCATTTGCGTTCCCACTAATAAATCTGCTTCTTTGTTGGCAAACTGGGTGAGTAAGGTACGATGTGAGCCTTTGTTGCGGGTGGTATCGCTATCAAAGCGAATCAATTTCAACTCTGGGAATTGGCGGTTTAATTCCTGGGCCACTCGCTGAGTGCCGCTACCAAAGAATTTTAAGTAAGGGGAACTGCAATCAGGGCAGTGTGGAGGATGCGATCGCACAAAGTTACAGTAATGACAGCGCAATAATTCCGGTGCGCCATCGTTTGTGTGGTGATAAGCCAATGACACATCACAGTTGGGACAATCGATCACATATCCACAACTCCGACAAGATACAAAAGTACTATGTCCCCGGCGATGGATAAATAAAATTCCCTGTTGTTGCTTTTCTTTTAGCTCTTGTAGCGCAGACTGTAGCGATTTACTAAATATAGAACGATTTCCCTGTTGCAACTCCTGCCGCATATCCACTATCTCAACTGGCGGTAAAGGGCGGGAATATATTCTCTCAGGCAAACTTAAGTAATAAGTCCTCCCTTGTCCCCCCTCCTTCCCGTGGTAGAGGGGGCTAGGGGGTGGGGTCTCCGGCTGCTGAGTTCCATCTTGTCCCCCCTCGCTGCCGGGGAGGGGGCTAGGGGTTGGGGTTCCAGGACTACCAACACTAATCCAACTTTCCAACGAAGGAGTCGCTGAACCCAAAATCAGGGGGCAATTTTCTAATTCTGCACGCCACTGGGCGACGGTGCGGGCGTGGTAGGTGGGGATCGGGGAATCTTGTTTAAAGCTGCTGTCGTGTTCTTCGTCTAAAATGATTAAACCCAATTTGGGTAAAGGAGCGAAAATAGCGCTGCGGGTGCCAATCACCACTTGGGGTTCCCCGGTGAGCATTTGTCGCCAAGTGTCGTACCGTTCACCGTCTGAGAGGGCGCTGTGATAGACGTTGACTCTGTTGTTACCAAATCGGGCGCGGAAACGATCTGTTAGCTGG
Organism: Cylindrospermum stagnale PCC 7417; assembly: GCF_000317535.1. Classification (NCBI taxonomy): domain Bacteria; kingdom Bacillati; phylum Cyanobacteriota; class Cyanophyceae; order Nostocales; family Nostocaceae; genus Cylindrospermum; species Cylindrospermum stagnale. The sequence goes on along the minus strand of NC_019757.1, from coordinate 3,105,147 downwards.
GGTGTGAGTCCAATTTCTGGGACTAAAACGAGGACAGATATACCTTGTTCGAGTAAAGGTGCGATCGCTTGCAAGTAAACTTCTGTTTTGCCCGAACCTGTTACCCCATGCAACAAAATTTCCGCAAATCCATTTAAGGACTGTATGATTTCTAAAGCGCTAGCTTGAGCAGATGTTAAAGATTTAGGCTGATCCCCGGCTAATACAGGACTTTGTTCTGTTCGCAAGACTTCCCGCTCTTCAATCACGATATAGCCTTTTTGCACCATCGTTTTCAGAGTAGAAGTACTAGTATGGCAAATTTGCAGTAATTCACTTTGCCATAACTCCCCACCGCGTCGCCGCAGGACTTCTAAAATTTCTCGTTGGCGAGTAGTTAAGTCGCGATCGCTAATATCGATTAAAATGACAGCTTTTTGCAGTTTTGGTCGAGTTAATCGCGGCGGTTCTAAGTAACTTTCAACTAATCCCAATCGCAGTAACTCACGAATTCCCCGATAGGCAAATTTGACTTTTTGTTGTATGTAGGCGAAGCTATAATCTCCTGTTAATTGCCCTTGCAAAAGCTCCCAAATTTGCAGGGAAACTGGATTAAGGAAAGCTTGGGGCGATGGCAGTAAAAGATTATTCTCACGAACTGTCTGTTTTTCCCCCGCTCTCGCCAAAGAAGTCAAGCGAAGACGACGTTGCGATCGCCCCAGCAACCCTGGCGGTAGAGCCACCCGGATTACCTGAATCAAAGGCGTATAGTAATATGTGGCTACTCGATTGAGTAATTCCCAATACGAACTAGGGAAAAACCCCCCGCTCACTACATCATCTACGAACCGGATTTTTTCTAGCGGTAAATCAACATTTGGTTGTGCCAATAAGCGAATTGCGATCGCTCCTAGCTGTTGTGCCCCAAATGGTACGCTTAAAATATCACCTGGTTTTATTTCTAAATGGACTGGTAATCTGTAAGTAAACAGTCCTGAACTACCTGGATAGTCTACAAGCACTTCAATCCACCGATAGAGAGTTGTTTGGGATTGGTATGATCCCCCAGGTTCAGCCACAGCCAAAGGAGATAAATTTACGTCATTAATATACATAGTTTCTAACTTTATAGATAGATATTAGTTACACCTACCCCAAATTAACCTAGCTCACTAACTCAATGCTAACTTTTTGCTTGACTACACGTAAACTGTATTTCGCTACACTTTTATCACCCATAATACTTGATATGTTTCCTCTTATGTAATCTACTAGACAATTTTATGTCTGCTATACGTGCAATAAATATTTGATGCCTACTATACAAATAAAAGCACTATAGGCTATGTCTGAATCTGTTTCTCTATTGTTAGGGGGAATTGCGTTTTTCCACCTATTGATAGATATTCAACCCTTTAGCTATATGAGATGCTTTGATACAATCAATATCATCCGGATTTTAAGTTACCAATTTTGTAATTTGGATCATTTGGGCAACTTGATCAGGGATGCATAGCCCCACCACCAAGATTTCGATTAATTGAGCGACTCCTGGCATCTAAGCATTAAAAAACTTTAGAAAAATATATGAAAATTTAAGATGTTGGGTTCCTTCCCCCCGGAATTTTTTATATTTGTTAAGGTTGAGAATGTTTGAGGGGGTTTGACATATTTGGTGATTCAGAAAAAAATGAGGAATATATCTGTTGGTAGTCTGCGAAGATAGTTTTGTTGGGTGCAAATGACAGTATTCGTTATAGGTTGTATTTAACCGTAACCCAAAAACCACAGGCCAGCACTGATTTTGCTTCCTCAAGAGAAATTAGTAAAAGCTGGGATTTTGCCAGATAAACGGGTGTATTTGTCCCTTAGGGAAAACTACCAAGCCTCAAACGAGCAACTATCACTAAATTATGTACCAAACAAAGCAACGATCCCTAAAGGAAACTATGAATATTGCTGAATTGGGAACAATGGAAATACTGGAGAATGCTGCTGATCCTGAAGAACCATCACTAGATAGTCTAGATCCAGTGGTATATGAAGACTCTCCAATTGTAGAAAATTTGGAATCAGATGAACGAGACGGCGATGAAATGGCGGCGGCCCGTCCTTCTGGATACAATAAAACCGAGCATGATGATGCCGTAGGCGCATTTTTTAAGGAAATGGCGCGTTATCCGCTGCTTAAACCGGATGAAGAGGTAGAATTAGCGCGGCGAGTCAGGTTTCTCGAAGAAATCAAGGACTTACAAGAATCCTTAAGCACAGAACTGGGACAGCCGGCGAGCAAGTTGCAAGTGGCGAACCAGCTAGAAATGACGGAAAAACAACTAGAAAGCCGCTTGTATCAAGGTCGTGTAGCGAAACGCAAAATGATTCGCTCGAATTTGCGGTTGGTAGTCTCAATCGCCAAGCGCTATCTCAATCGGGGAGTACCTTTTCTGGATTTAATTCAGGAAGGAGCAATGGGTTTAAATCGCGCTACAGAAAAGTTTGACCCAGATAAAGGTTATAAGTTCTCTACTTACGCCTATTGGTGGATTAGACAAGCGATTACGAGAGCGATCGCTAATGATGCGCGGACAATCCGCTTGCCGATCCATATTGTTGAAAAACTTAACAAACTCAAAAAAGCCCAACGGGAACTCAAGCAAAAACTTTCTCGCAATCCCTCCGAAGCTGAAATGGCAGAAGCTTTGGAAATTACTGTGCAACAACTACGCCAACTACAACAACTACGGCGTCAAGCACTTTCCCTCAACCACCGCGTCGGTAAAGAAGAAGACACGGAACTGATGGACTTGCTAGAAGATGAAGATAACCAATCTCCCGAAGCAAAAATGAACGAAAACATGATGCGTCAGGAGATTTGGGAAGTCTTAGGGGACGTACTCACCCCACGGGAGAAAGACGTGATTTCTCTGCGCTATGGACTCACAACCAGTGAACCCTGCACCCTGGAAGAAGTTGGCAATATGTTCAATCTTTCCCGTGAGCGAGTGCGACAAATTCAAAGCAAAGCTATGCGGAAGCTGCGGCGTCCTCACATAGCAAAACGCTTAAAGGGTTGGTTGATTTAATAGTTATTAGTCGTTAGTCATTAGTCATTAGTCAAAAACTTTGCACAGTTGACTATAGACTATGGACTATGGACTATGGACTATGGACTAATGACTTCGCGTAGCGATTTAATTTTACGTTTTGCTCAACCAAGCGATTACATTGTACTGTTTGAATTAATTCAGCAGCTAGCAGAGTACGAAAAATTATCTCATGCTGTCACGGGCAATGCTCTAGAACTCAAAGAGCATCTATTTGGCTCGCGAACATACATAGAGGCAATTTTAGCCGAATCTGCGGGGCAAGCTGTGGGTTTTGCCCTATTTTTTCATAATTATTCAACCTTTCTGACAAAGCCAGGCATTTATCTGGAAGATTTGTTTGTCTTACCAGAATATCGACGCCAAGGTATTGGTAAGGCTCTTTTGGCAAAATTAGCCCAGGTAGCTCTAGAGCGAAGTTGTGGACGGTTAGAGTGGAGTGTGTTGGATTGGAACCTATCAGCGCAAGCCTTCTACCGCAGTATGGGAGCATCTATTTTAGATGATTGGCGAATTTGTCGCGTCCCGGAAGAGGCGTTGACACAGTTAGCTGATAAAGGATGAAGTGGCAAAACTGAGGTCTTGTATCTTGGGACATTTCATCCTTGATTATTAATTCTTTCTTCGTTATCAACTATGTAACTTTACATAAATTTGCATTTTCATCCAACTGAATGCCTCAGTGCTGAAACCTATCAATTGAAAAACCCGTAAAGCGAAAATTTCGCATTAGTTAGAGCGACGTTTGACAGCTTGTCTTTTGACGCGGGTAACTGCACCAAATGAAAATCATAAAGGACATTGCACCGATACAGCCGTTTTTTGCAGAGGGAACACGAAATGAAAAAGATTGTTTCAATATTACTGTTAGGCATAGCTATCTTCACCATTGCCTTCAGTAGTCCAGCTTTGGCAGCAGACGCTGCTAGTGGAGCTAAAGTATTTAGCGCTAATTGTGCCCAGTGCCATGCAGGTGGTAGAAATTTAGTCAACGCGGCCAAAAGCCTAAAGAAGGCAGATTTAGAAAAGTACGGTTTGTACTCAGCAGAGGCAATAATTGCCCAAGTTACCAAGGGTAAGGGTGCTATGCCGGCTTTTGGAGCGCGTTTAAAAGCGAACCAGATTGAAGATGTAGCTGCCTACGTGTTGGCACAAGCAGACAAAGACTGGAAAAAGTAAATCAACATCTAGCATCAGCTATTAATTAGCAATTAGCGGGGCTTTTGTCCCGCCAATTTTGTTTGTGCCGAAATTGTCTTTCTGAAGATGCTTATGACTTATTTCTGGCGATTAATCATCAGTGTGATGATTGTTTTGGCTCTAAATTTATTAACGCCGAGTGCCAATTCATCACCTCTTGCGAACACCCAAATTACAGAGAGTGATTTCTTCCAATTGGGTGTAGACAATATGCAGCGCGGAAATTATTTACAAGCGATCGAAAATCTGAATCTAGCGATTCAAATGCGAAAGGATTTTACCGCAGCTTATAGCGATCGCTGTTTAGCCTACCTTCAACTACAAGATTACCATCAAGCGATTGCGCGGAGCGCAGCGCCAAAGGCGATCGCAGATTGTACCCAGGCGATAAATTTAGCATTGGTGCCATTAGTGACTTTTCTCAAGTCATCAGGCTGAATCCTAGTAATGGCCAAGCTTATGTTAATCGGGCAGTAGCGCGATATAACTTAGGATACCATCAAGGCGCGATCGCTGATTTGCAACAGGCATCTGAATACTTTGGACACCAAGGGCAAAAGTTAGCCTACGAAAAAACTTTAGATTTACTCAAGACTGTGCAACAACAAATATCATCTGAATTAGAAATCGCTAGTCTCTAAGATTTAAGATTGGTGGGTAAATTATTAAAGGTTTGTAGTCAGCCGCTCTTAGCCTAGTTTTACCAATTAAATAATTTTCCAAATTCAAAATATTTTTTAAATGGCAAATTTGGTATTTTAAATTTGAATACAGCAGGTTTCATTTATTTGGACCACGGTGTAGAGACGTTGCATGCAACGTCTCTAATTTCTTTTTTAATGAACAACCTGTGGTACATGTACCTGAAAATAGCTGTAACCTTTGCCCTGCCAGTATTTAGCGATACTATGACATCTTGTCTTTTGACACCGTTTCTAGTAACCAGGACAATTCACTTAGTAAGTGATATTACCAGGTCTGAGGCATCTTCATGAATAAGTGTTTTTTTTTGTTTCCAGTTGCTGTACAGAGTTTATTGATTGCCTTTCCTGCTATTGCTGCTGATAAATTACCCGAAGTAATTTCCGAGATTCCTAGTTTGAGTGAAATTGAGTTACCCGCTACTAATGCTGAATTACTAACTCAACAAAGTGAAGTTCAGCAAGAAAATCAGCCAATCACAGAGCAAGAAACTGAGCCAACTCCTACAGATGATGCAGACATTTCTACAGAAGTGATTGGGGAGAAAGACACTATCCCTGAGTCTACACCCACTTATGTGATTGAACAAGAAGAGATTCAAAAACAGGGTGCTACAAGCGTAGCTGATATTTTAAAGAAAATGCCAGGTTTTGCCATTAATGACGTCGGTCATGGTGCAGATATCCACACAGGTACATACTACCGGGGAGCCTCAATTAATCAATCTGTATTTCTGATTAATGGCAGACAAATAAATACTAATGTTAATACTTATCATGGTGGAACTGATTTAAATAGCATTCCTGTAGAGGCTATTGACAGAGTCGAATTATACAGCGGCACCGCCTCCAGCTTATATGGTTCATCAGCCTTTGGAGGAGTTGTTAATATCATCACCAAAGAGGGTTATGGTAAGCCTAAATTGACTGGAAGTGTAGAATTTGGCTCATTGAGTTTAAATAATCAACAGGCAAGCTATGGTGGTTCATCTGGCGCTGTCAAGTACAACTTCAGCTTTGAAAGGTATTTTACAGATAACCGTTACCGCGTTCCTGTAGGTGCAGCAAATCGTGATGATCAGGGATTTTTATCTAATGCAGACACAGGCACAAGCACCTATTTTGGTAGCATTGACATAAATTTGAATCAAAAAAATTCTTTAACCTTGGATGTTACTAAACTTAGTAGTCGTCGAGGCTTAGTTTATTTTGGTTTCCCACTCCAAAAAGACCGATTAGACCATGATAATTTTAACGTTGGCTTATCTTGGAAAACTCGGCTTGGCGATGGAAAAAACTCTAATCTCACAACTTCACTTGGTTATAACCAAGATTACTTTAGCACCTATGGGCCTACAGTTGTTAACAACATAGAATATAACCGTACTGGGGTTTTAGATACACAACAAATCACAGCTAGGGTAGATCATGAGTGGCAACTTACTCCTAGTAATAAATTGCGCTGGGGATTAGATTTGAAAAACACTGACTTAAACGGTGATGTGTTGAGTAGCAACCCCAGTAGAATTGCCAATAATGAAACTGAAAATCGGAGTGTATTGAATACAGCATTATTTGCTGTTAATACTTGGAATGTTAGCGATATTTTTCAGGTAGATTTAGGGCTAAGACAGAGCTTTGACGGGCAGTTTGGCAATTATTTCAACCCTAGTGCTGGGTTACGTTATGCCTTCACACCAGCAGTTGCTGTGCGAGGAAGTTGGGCTGGAGGACAGCGCAATCCTGGTTTAGATCAGTTATATGTTTATGATACGGTTCATGGTTGGGAACCAAACCCCGATTTAAAACCAGAAACTGGCTCATCTTGGACTGCGGGTGTGGATGTCAAGTTATCTGACAATTTACTGGGGCAATTTACTTACTTCGGGAGTAGTTTAGATAATCGATTGGGAGTGATAAATGGGAAATGGGCAAATATTGGGTTAGTAGATACAGGTGGTTTAGAGGCAGCATTACAATTAAAAATTGCTTCTGGCTGGTCAACTTTCCTCAACTATACTTATACAGATGCCCAAATCAAAACAGGAACGGAAAAAGGGTTACAATTAGGTCAGATTCCCTATTCTTCGCTTCAGAGTGGTATCGGTTATCAAAATGCTGGATGGCAGGCTAATTTGTATGTGACTTACAACAGTGGTGCTCGTCGGTCTGTCTTTGCGAGAACTGGTGACAAAAATACAGATTTTGTCCCGTCTTTTGTGAATTTAGATTTGAGTGGTCGGATTCCTCTAACTAGCAATTTGGGTTTGACTATTTATTTAGAAAATTTGCTAGATGAGCAATATGAGCGAGTTAATCGAATCTACAGTCCTGGGTTTACTCTCCGTGTGGGTTTAAGTTCAAGTCTCTAGCCTTAGGGTTGAGATATTTAGATTATTAACCACAGACGAACAAGAGATAAATTATCTGTGTTCATCTGTGGTTTCATTTTCTTTCCAAATCAATTACAATGGCTGATATGAGAGCCAGAATTGAAAACAAGCTACTTTTTCTCCACCACGAGGATCTACCAGAGTTTAAAAAGGGTGGATCTGTGGTCAGGAATTCTTATTTTTGGGCGCTACGTTCAATTGCTGGTCATGCTGGGCGTAATCGTGATTGGGAATATGAATCAGAGGTTTGGCTAGCCCTAGCGCGGATGCTGTTGTCGTTTGCTGAGTCGGGATATTTGGGTTATCGAGAAACCATATTAGAGTTCCCCTTATCCCAAGGAGAAATTCCTGATTTGTTGCGGGTTGTGTCAACTTGGGAATAACTTTTTTGTAAAGTAATATAGCGCTTCTCGATTGTGTGCAATACAAAATGGGGTAAGCTCACCGAAGCTGACGTTTGCCGTGACAGTATTTTTTGGATGGACCGCGATTGGATATTGCAGCCAATTGCCTTATAAATCGAATAGCCATATTCTCTGTATTTCGTCCCAAATAGAACGTCTAAAAACAGACATAACAGCATCAAGATGTTCTTGAGCACCAGGAGCAGCCGGGGCATCGGTGAGAGGTTAGGGTAATTGCATTTTTGTCAAGTCGCTTTTTTTTGGTTAGAGGGGTTTGAGTGACACCCAAGAGTATTGGATGCCACCACAAAGTCTAATACTAGGGGTGTGCAATCATGTAGCGCGGTGATTCCAAAGTCCAATCCAGATTGCCGCGTAGCCAGGAGCGCAAACCTGATAGGTAGCGTTGGAGATTGGTATCTATTTCCGCTCCAAAAGACGGCAGTTGCGCCGACAACTCAATAAAGATTCGCACCTCAGCATTGTGAAGCTCGGCGGCGCGGTCAAACGCCTCTTGAAGAGGAATTTGGTATTCGTGCTGTAGAACAATGACTAGATTGTGAGTATTCCCCGCTCTTGTGTCCTTTTCAAAAGAGAAAATATCATTTGACCAGGCGATAACATTACTTGTCGCCAGATTCAGGCGCTTCACAATAGGGTGTTCGATGACTTCAGGCGGGAGAGAGATCCGAGCCTCTAACAGTATTAAGTCAATACAAGGATACATCCAAATCGTGAAATTACGTATTTTTGTAAAGGTGGCAAAATCTAGCGTAATCCCCTGCGAGTTGTTCAGAGCTTCCCAGCGCACTCCTTGGAAAACATCTTCCATATTCTTTGTGAAACGAAGCATCCACTCTGACGTCGCATGGGGAAACTGGTGTAGCCTTTGCACAATATCTCGCCATGCTCGCGCTACAGGCGTATCGATGTCCGTGACTTCCGCCCCCTTCAAAATATTGACTAACCGAGCGTGCTCTGGTTCCAATATTTCTGGTTGCTTGCTCATTCCAGCCTTCTCAAATTGGTCGTCAGCGAAGAAACCCCAGAACATGAAATCATTAAAAATTTTTAGCGTTTCAAGGGAGGCATTGGGGTAGCCGCGTGCAGTCTGAACGTGAAGGTTTGCCGCCAGCAAACTTTGGTAAACTGATTCATCTGTAACAAGATTGAAGGAACGCACCCAATCGAGAGTATGCTGGCCGGCAGCTTCGCAATGCTGATTAATGGCAGAAGGAAAGGGACAATAAAATTTGGGGAATTTGAGGTTATTCACAGGATTTTGTCAAAATTAGGGAAATTTGCAATTATTTTTGATTAAAATATAATACAACCCCACGGAACATATAGAGATAGTTAATGTACTCCTGTAAGTGACTGCGCTTAACTCGCCAGATATTACCAATCACTTTGGCTTTTAACTCCCCTGCTGTAATGACATCTTTGAGAAGTTCTTGCTTACAATCCCCTACATTTATACTTAATAAACCTCAACTCTGAGGTTTAGCTTAATCAAAAAGAAGCCCCACATCTGACCCGAAGGGCAGTGTGGGATGAATTTTTGGGCGATGACGAATTGACCCACAACCAAATCAATCCGTAGGATTGACAGGACAGTGGGTCGATGAGGAATCGCCATTTTTGACGTTAAGCGAATCGATAAAATCCTCAATTACATTGGTCATAGTTTTATCATGTTGAGCCGAATATAAACGCAGTTTATTTAATCTCCGCTCGGATATTCTCAGATTCAATGATTTGTTTTTCATAAATGCCTATACAACGCCTGTACGTTTATGCTATCGTTTGTATAGGTCGAAGGCAAGGACAAAAAATGAAAATCTCATACCAGTACAAAATTAAACCAACTAAAGAACAGGCGGAAAAAATCAATAAAACACTGGAAATGTTGCGTTGTCAATATAACTATTTGTTGGCTCAAAGATTTGACTGGTATGAGATGAATCGTAGTCCTATTGATAGATGTCCATTAATTTGTCATCTGCCCGAATTAAAAGAACAGCCTAACTATTACAATCAAAAAGCATCTCTAGTTCAACTCAAATTAGATAGACCTTGGTACAAAGATATTCACTCTCAGGTACTTCAAGAAGTTCCTAAGAAAGTTGAATTGGCTTTTGATAGATGGTTAAAAGGTGACATTAATGGCAAGAAATCAGGTAGACCTAGATTCAAGGGTCAAGGACAATACAAAACTTTTACTTATACCCAATTTAAAAGACATCATTTTGTTAACAACAAAATCACGCTATCAAAAATTGGAGATATCAAGGTAATTGTTCATCGCCCAATACCCGTTGGATTTGACATCAAAACTGTATCTGTCACCAAAAAAGCGGATGGTTACTACATCACTCTCAGCCTTGATGACAAATCAGTTCCTACAGTTAAGCCTGACTTTAATCCTGACAATATTGTTGGTATTGATGTTGGCTTAATTGATTTCTATGTAGCTTCTGATGATTCTAGAATCAAAGCACCTAAATATCTACGCAAAGCTGAACGCTTGCTTAAATCATTGCAGCGTATGGTATCAAGGCGTAAAAAAGGTTCTAACAGACGCAAAAAAGCTATTAAAAAATTGGGTAAACAGCATAAAAAAGTGGCTGATACTCGTAAAGACTTCCACTTTAAAACAGCTAAATTACTACTTGATAAGTATGATGTTATAGCTGTGGAAAAATTGAATATCAAAGGACTCGTTAAAACTAAATTGGCTAAAAGTATTAATGATGCTGCTTGGAGTCAGTTTGTAACCATACTTTTAAACAAAGCCGAGAATGCTGGTTTAAAAGTAATAGCTGTAAATCCAAACGGTACTAGCCTTGAATGCTCTAACTGCGGTCACAAGGTCAAAAAGTCGTTATCTCAAAGAATGCACAATTGTCCTGTATGTCATGCAAGCTTGTGTAGAGATTTAAATGCGGCTATAAATATAAAGAACCGTGGGACACACGGTCTTAAAGCTCAGTCAATGTCCGGATTAGGAGTCGCTGAGAAGCCCACACTTACCCAAAGGGAAGTGTGGGAGATGTCACCAATTCAATAAGCTTTTAGCGTGCAAAACAGTAAATGCGGAACAGTAAAAAACATCCCCAGTTGAGAAGGCCAGATGGCCCTAAGAACCCCCGTTTGGTGCAGATGCTGCAGTGGATTGCTGACCCTATCGGTTATCTGGAAACTGCTTCTAAACACTACGGTGACATTTTCACCGCGCAGGTGGGTTGGGGTGTTGCTCCCCACGTGTTCGTTAGCAATCCCCAGGCGATTCAGCAGATTTTAACTAGCGAGTCAAAACAGTTTTCCCCCTATAGTGAGTTGTTCATCAACTTTATGAAACCGTTTTTAGGGGAACACTCGATAATGAGGGTGGAGGGCGATCGCCACCGACGTCAGCGCCAACTGTTGATGCCTCCCTTTCATGGAGAGCGGATGCGAGCCTACGGAGCGCAAATCAGTAGCATCACCGAGCGAGTAATGAGCCGATTGGATCAAAGCAAACCCTTCAAGGCTCGCAACGTGATGCTGAATATCTCCCTAGAGGTGATTTCTCAGGTTGTCTTCGGCTTGCAGTCGGGAGAGCGTAGCGAACGGCTCAAGCAACTACTCAATGCATGGTTGGATGCAATGAGTTCTCCGGCTTTTCCCATCTTCCTGCTTTTGCCCTTCCTGCAAAAGGATTTAGGCGCAAGAAGTCCTTGGGGATACATCCAGAACCGGAATAAAGCACTGAGCGAACTGCTCTACGCTGAAATTCGGGAACGCCGCCAGAAATACGACCCCTCTGACAACGACATTATGACGTTGCTGCTGTCGGCAAAGGACGAAGCAGGTGTTGGGATGACCGATGAGGAATTATACGATGAGTTGCTGACACTCTTATTAGTGGGACATGAAACGACAGCAACAGCAATAACTTGGGCGCTGTGCTGGGTTCACCACCAGCCAGAAATTCGCAACAAACTTTTTGAGGAACTCGATACTTTGGGTGACTCCTCTGACCCAATGGCCATTTCCCGACTACCATACCTGACTGCGGTCTGCTTTGAAAGCCTGCGGATTTACCCGGTTCTTCCCCTAAATTTGCCACACGTGGTGAGAGAGCCAGTTGAGCTGATGGGCTACCAGTTGGAGCCTGGTACGAAGGTTGTCGCAAATATTTATCTAACGCACCATCGCCAGGATATATATCCAGAACCAGAGCGGTTTAAGCCAGAACGCTTTTTAGAGCGACAATTTTCTGCCTACGAGTATTTGCCCTTTGGCAGCGGTAGTCGTCGCTGTGTTGGGGCGGCGCTAGCACAGTTGGAAATGAAGCTGGTATTAGCAACTATTCTGTCGCACTATCAACTGGCGCTGTCAGACAGCCGTCCCGTGCGACCGCAGTTACAATTCGGTTCGTTCATCGTACCTCAAGGTGGGGTGAAGATGGTGATTGAGGGTGAGCGCTATCGTGTCGCACCCAAAGCGGGAAAATCAGACGTTAAGACTGAAAACCTTATCTAATAAACATCCTCAAAACTTATTGTTAAATATGTTTTCAATAAAAGTATTTCCATTTATCCTGCTCTACTTAAGAAATTGGTTCAAAGACCATTTGGGGAATTAATACGCCGTCTTGTGATTGTGCAATTCCTAAAAATCGGGTTTCTTCTTCGTAAATTCGCACTATTCCCTCAACTTCTGGAGTTACAGGAATGTTTTGACCTTGGCACCATTTTTTGGCTGATGTTGCTGGTAAACTCACAGATTTAAGATGCTGTAAGGGCGCATCTGGGGAGATGGGTTGAAATATTCCTGCTGACAGATGTGCTTCTAAGTCGGTTAAGGTGAGACTGTTTGTCAAGGGGAAACTGGAGCTTTCTGTGCGGATTAAGGCGGCGAGGGTGCCTCCTGTTTGTAAGGCTATACCTAAGTCGCGTGCGATCGCCCGAATATATGTCCCTGCGCCACAAGCGATCGCCATATCCAATTCCGGGAAATCCCCGTCGCGCCAGTCTAGAACCGAAATCTGGAATATTTCTACTGTCCGGGTTGGGGCTTGAACTATTTCGCCTTTCCGCGCCAAATCATACAGGCGTTTCCCTTCTACTTGAATAGCACTGTAACTTGGGGGAATTTGCGCGATTTTGCCCTGAAATTGTCCAAGTGCCGTATTTATATCTGCTAAATTCAACCCCGAACAAGGAACAGATGTGATAACTTCCCCTTCTAAATCATCGGTGGTGGTACGCACACCCAGGCGGATTGTGGCTTTATAGGCTTTTTCACCAGGTAAATATTGTAATAATCTTGTGGCTTTCCCCAAAGCGATAGGTAACACGCCGGTAGCCTTTGGATCTAAGGTTCCCGCGTGTCCTACACGTTTGAGGCGCAGGAGTTTTCGCACCCGCGCTACGCAGTCATGGGAAGTCCAGTCGAACGGTTTGTTTAAGTTAAGAAAACCTTGCACAGTCAAATTTTAGAGTTTTTATTATTGCCTCAGACATCCTATTTTATTTCACGCAGCGGAGCTAGTACCGCTTTGCAGAATTAAAAATTAGAAATTAAAAATTAAAAAGCTTGTGGTGTAAAGCTTTCAGCGATTTTGAATACTAGATTTATTTCTGCCGTGATGTATTAGTATGTGTGTGATTTACAAAAAAATCGTGACTTGCAATAGGGAAACACCGATATCTAATATCCAAAATCCAAATCTAACTATGATGTCGGGGGATTTTTTCCTGGCGGAGTTAGTGGCGTTAATATTATCACTCAGCACTGCTGCTAATTCTTTGGTACTTAGGGACTGAACGATGCTCAAACCAAGAGATTTACTAGAAATGCTTTTGGCGTAGGCGGCGTTAAGGTAGGAACTGGATTGTAATCTTCCCGCCACATAGCTTTGGAAAAAAGGCAGACTCAAGACATTGATGTAACGACGTGCTTGAGTAGCATCGCCAACCATCTCCGCAGGTAAGGCTACTTGTGTACTCTCAGGGTTACTATTACCAATGGTGGAAAAGTGGGTTGCACCAACTAGGATGACGAGATATTTGTGTGCATTAGCGAACCAGGAGAAAGGAAGGATTTGTTCGTATAAAGCTGGTGCTACAGTATCTTCACTGCTACCAACAAGCATCACGGGAGTTTTAATTTGGCTTAAGCCAAGTTTGCCAAAAATAGAGCTTGTCATGGGATTAACGGCGATCGCTGCTTTAACTCTCTCATCCCGCAAGTTAAGCTCTTTACCAGACTGCTTTGCGCTCAATTCTAAAGCGCGACATTGCAGCAGTAAAGACATATTCCAGGTATCTTGCAGTGACTCTGGTTGACAGTCTTGCTTTAGTTGCTGAAAGTTAATTTCTGCTCCTGCTAGAGCTAAAGCGGTGTAACCACCAAAAGATTGACCAAATACGCCAACTTGTTGCAGATTTAACCGATTTTGAAACCGGGAATCAGACTGGCTGCTCTCCTCAAGTTGATCTAGGATGTATTTTACATCCATTGGTCGGTCTTGAAATTCCTCTGGTGCTGCAACTTCACTAGCGCTACCATTCAGCAGCAATTGTAATTGTTTAGCATCACTACCCGGATGATTGGGAACAACGACAGTAAAGCCGTGGGAAGCTAGATGAGTGGCTAAATAGCGAAAGTTGCTGCTGTCTAAACCCAAACCATGAGAAATGACAATTACAGGTGCGGGACTTTGGACATGAGGAACATAAATATCTGTGAACAACAGGCGATCGCGCGTTGAGTCGAAAAACTTCAGATGATATTTGTCCATTGTAAACTGTCCCTCTGTCTGTAAATCTGGCAATGAGGATACATTTGCAGACGGGATGGTATCAGCTTCTATATTTGACTGTTTGATCACTAATGCGATCGCACGACTGGTTTCGCTAATCAGGTTTTCCAGTTCCGCAGCTATTCCCAGGCTATGGACTAAATCAAGATGAATGCTGCTGGTGGGATACTTACGCAACAGATTCAATAGCGTCAAGCCTCCCGGTTCCGCAGTGGCTAAAATCAACGCTGAACGCAAAGTCTGAAGTCCTGATTCTGCTTGATTCCAGGGGGTTTTAATTAATTTTGCCAACCGGCGCAGCAAAAATTCTCCTTGCGCTGTGTAGAGAAATTGCGAAACCACTGCTGGACTAACTTTTACCGGCTGGAGTAATACCCGCCGCAATTCTTGGAGTTGTGGCGCTGGCAGATACTGTTGATATTTGCTCAACTCGTCATTAATGGCACCTGTTTTTGCGTAGTTTTCTAAAATACTAACCGGAAAGGCTATCTCTAGGGGTGAATAAGATGCATATATTCGCTCTGCTGCCATGACAGAATTACTGATACCTAATATTGGCAGCAGTATTGAAAGAGCCAGCAATAGCAAACTTTTTCTCAGGGTGCTGGCCCAATTACCAAACAAACTATTCATCGCTCAACTTTTTCAGTGGTGTTGTTTCGCGAGGCGTTGGCTTTGGTAGTTATTCAAGCACCCTGGTTCATTTACTTAATATGATTCGCCTCAGTTTTATGGAATTTTTTCGAGATTTGTTTTTCTAGGACACAAATTCAAAACTTAAATGCTATAGAGCTACTCATGTAGGCAAAATATCGACCTGGCAAGAGTTTGACTCAACTTGGCTGCATTTACTTTAAAAGTATAACAAAGAAGAAATTACCTCACCTCAGTATTTCTAATGTAGCTTTGAATCGGAAATAAATTTATCCAGAGAATAATCGGATTGACATTTTGATAATTATTCCGATTAATCAGATTTTCCTAAAGCAATCGCTCCCGAACCAGCAACAACTAGCACTGCTCCCAAAATTCCGATTACAGTCAAGTGTTCTGGGGGGAGCAAAGTAGGTGCAATTGCTGAAGTCAGCCAAACTGAAATTAAGGTGATAATAGGGGCTAAAGTTAAGACTGCACTCACTCGTGACGCTTGCCAATGTTGTAATGATTCGGCAAAAGCACCATAGGCAATTAGAGTATTTAAGGCACAAAAAACTAACATTCCTAAATGTATTGTGTCAAGGGTGAGAATTGTTTTTACTCTGGCGAAAGGAGTGAATAATAAAGCACAGGCACCATACATTATCAGCATGATGTTTGATGAAGATAGCGATCGCAATAGCTGCTTTTGGGCCAAAGCATATATAGCCCAGGCCGCTGCTGCTAGTACAACCAAACCACTGCCAAGAAGATATGTACTAGGTGCTGTGATTAAATTCGTTAGCTGTGCATGAAAAAATAAAGCGAACCCCAGAGTCAGCACACTAACGCCAAGCCATTGACTCAGGGTATAACGTTCTTTGAACACAACCAAACCGCCGAAACCCAATAAAACAGTCGCTAACTGAATCAGCACCTCAGCGTTAGCCGGTGCTGTTAGCACTAAACCTTGGGTAAACAGAACGTAATTACTTGCTAAACCGATAATAGCGATCGCTAATAATTTCCCAGAAGCCGAGCGCAGTTGTTGTAAAGTGGGTAACTTTCCAGTTATCCCTGAATACGTAGCTAGCAAGGTAAACGCCACTAAAAAGCGAAACCAAACGACGGTATAGACATCTAGCGCTTGTAGCACCACCGTTAGAGCAATAGGTAGAATCCCCCATAACAAAACAGTCACCAGCGATAATGCTAGACCTAAACGCCAGCGACCGGAACTTTGATGCATCATTAAATTAAGTGTCAAGGGTCAATCGTCAATAATACTTAACATTTCGGATTATTAGACGTCTGGCAAAAGTGTTTAACGAGTAGGTAGAGACGTTGCATGCAACGTCTCTACACTGTGGTATGAATAAATGATTTCTGCTGTAACCGTAGCGGCTCATATGTTACAACAGGGAGTACCTTGAGCGCTGCAACCTATTGATTGAACTGATTAGGGGAGTCTTGAGTATTTTTACACCGTCCCAAGGCAGCGAGAACAACTATCCCCCACCACCCATCTTTTTCAGCAGGGCGTTGGGGGATATGCTAAGTTGCTCTCAAGATTCTTAAAGGGGGACTACAGCAGCAAACCAGGAGGTATCAACACTGTATCAATGATGTGAATATAGCCATTTCTAGCTTTGAGGTCGGATTTTTTGAATTTGGCCTTACCGATTTCAAAATAACCTTTCTTAAATTTAATTTCCACCAGTCCGCCTGCATAAGTTTTGATTTTTCCAGGCTTGATTTTTTTAGAATCAATTGAGCCATAAAGAACGTGGTAAGTCAAAACTTGCTGTAAGAGTAGTCTGTTTTCTGGTCTGAGCAGTTTTTCTAAAGTAGCCGGTGGTAAAGCCGCGAATGCAGCATCAGAGGGGATAAAAACAGTAAATAATCTATTGCTAGAGAGGGTTTCTACCAGTCCGGCTCTTTGGATAACGTTGACAAAAGTATTGCAGCCGCAAGTGCTGGTGCTGGCAACTTCGACAATTGAACCTACAGAACTTACTGGAGTAACTAAGACAGGTTGTATAACTTCTTGTTGATGCTTCTTTTTAGCCAAAGAGGGAGAACTAGCGAAAAGACCAGTTGCGGCGATCGCTATACCAGCTGTTGTAATAAGTAAACGGTGAGATGCTTTCATGAATGTAACCTTGATAACTTTTGCATTGTAAAACGGAGATTTTCAGTGATAAAAATCTCCTACCTGTGATAGGTGAAAATGTCTGGGAGGTAATTGCTTTTGAGAAAGCTAATATAGTATCCTTAGACACTAATAGCATCCCATGAATATTGACCTAGTTTACAGATTGCTGGTTCCCCAAAAAATTAAATCCGAATTATTTATACCGATTAAATTTTTTCCCACCCCCTAAAAGTGGCATGAAAAAAATATATCGACTGATCACTATTATTTTCCCTATTTACAGAGAAATACGTATTTATGTATTTTCGATACCCAAATATAATATGGACGGTTCTGCCTAAACAACAAATCGCTTCCTTTGCAGCGAATCGGACCCTTGAGCCAGTAAAAGCCCTGAAATACCGATGGAATTCAGGATTGATCATCAGCCAGAAATTCCCAGACTACAGCCACAAGCAAATGAGCAACGGTCAAGTATGAGCGAAACGCCAGAGCAAGCAAACCCCCAGGATGCTCTCAAACAAAACGAAGCACAGTCCAGCGGTGAGATGAGTGAGTGGATGGGAGCCAACACCGACACGACTGGATGCAACCAGACAGAAAGCAAACTGCGTGAGAACAAAGCATACTTACAGCAGGCCATTGAATATGCTCCTGTAGCGATCGCCATGTTTGATCGAGAAATGCGCTATCTTGCTGTCAGTAACAAATGGCTAGAAGAGTATAATCTGACGGATGAGATCATCGGCAAGTCCCACTACGAAGTCTTTCCTGACGTTCCTCCAGAATGGAAGCAGATTCATCAACGGTGTTTAGCAGGGGCAATCGAACAACGTGAGGAAGATGCGTTTCCACGTGCAGACGGGTTTGTCCAGTGGGTGCGCTGGTCAATCCGCCCTTGGTATCTCACCAGTGGCGAAATCGGCGGCATCATTCTGTTCAGCGAAGATATTACACAGCGCAAACAAGCTGAAGAAGCCCTACGCCAAAGCAACACGCTATTGCGCTCTATTTTGGAAAGTACACCAGACCTTGTTGTCGTTAAAGATTGTCAAGGGCGGCATGTCGCCCTCAATTTAAATTTGGCAAATTTATTTGGCAAGCCAATTGAGGAAATCATTGGCAAAGATGATTCTGAACTGCTGCCGCCTGAAGCTGCGCGTCAAATCATCTTAAAAGACCGCCAGGTGATGACAACAGGCATTACCCAGACTTATGAAGAAGATGTCTCTAATGGTAAGGTCAGCGGCACTTTTCTCACTACAAAAGCACCTTGGCGAGATGCTGATGGCAACATTCTCGGCATCGTTGCCACAACAAGAGATATTAGCGAACAGCAAGCGGCGCTACGCGATCGCCAAAAAGCTGAAGAAACCCTGCGCGAAAACAACTTGCTACTGCGTTCCATTTTAGAAAGTACACCAGACTTTGTCGTCGTTAAAGATGGCGACGGGTGTTACGTCGCCCTCAACTCTAACGCGGCAAACTTTCTTGGCCAGCCAATTGAGGAGATCATCGGCAAAAGCGATGCTGAAGTATTTCCGCCTGAGGTAGCGCGGGAAATCATCGCCAAAGATTGCCAGATTATCACAACAGGCATTACCGAGACTTACGAAGAAGATCTTTCTACCAGCAGCACCTATCTCACGACAAAAGGCCCTTGGCGAGATGCTGATGGCAACATTCTCGGCATCATTGCCACCACACGAGATATTACTGAGCGTAAACAAACAGAGATAGCGCTTCAACATAGCGAAGAACGATTTCGCTCGCTGATTGAAGCAACTACCAATATTGTCTGGTCTACTAATGCAGAAGGCAAATTTGTTACTGAACAAATTCAATGGAATGTATTTACCGGACAGTCTTTTGAGGAATCTTTTGGATTGGGCTGGCTGAATCAAATTCATCCCGAAGATAGAGCTGACACCACAGAGGCTTGGTCAAATGCCGTTGCTAATAAGGCACTTTATCAAATTGAGTATCGCGTGTGCCGTTACGACGGCGAGTACCGATACATGACTGGACGAGGTGTGCCGATGTTGTCTGCCGATGGCAGTATCCGAGAGTGGATTGGCATCAATACCGACATTACAGAGAGCAAGCTAGCGGAAATCGCGCTGGCCAAAGCAAAAGAAATAGCGGAAGCAGCAAATTACGCAAAAAGCGAATTTCTGGCCAACATGAGCCATGAATTGCGGACACCGCTCAATGGCATCTTGGGCTATGCTCAAGTTCTTCAGCGTTCTAAAAACTTGCACGAAGAAGAGCGATCGCGCATTGAGGTGATTTACCAGTGCGGTTCCCATTTGCTGACTTTAATCAATGACATCCTAGATTTATCTAAAATCGAAGCCCAAAAAGTGGAACTCATGGTGACAGATTTTCACTTTCCGGCGTTTCTGCAAGGTGTCGCCGAGATGTGCCGCATCCGCGCCGAACTCAAGAAAATTCAGTTTGACCATCAATTAGCTTCAGAATTACCCATCGGTATCTGTGCCGATGAAAAACGCCTGCGGCAAGTATTAATCAACCTTCTGAGTAATGCCATCAAATTTACCGATGCAGGCGGCGTCAACTTTACAATTAGCTATGCCGCTGAAGGCAAAATTCGCTTTGAAGTCCGCGACACAGGGATGGGCATCCCCCAGGATAAACTCCAAGCTATTTTTCTACCCTTTGAGCAAGTGGGAGACAGCCGCCGACAGACTGAAGGCACCGGCTTAGGATTGGCAATTAGTCAAAGAATTGTCGAGTTGATGGGCAGCACTATTCAGGTGCAGAGTGAGTTGGGTGTGGGCAGTATTTTCTGGTTTGATGTCAATCTGCCCCCAGCTGATGAGTGGGTCAAAACATCTCAAGCCGATGATTATGGACAAATTATCGGCATCAAAGACCGCCGACCAAAGATTCTCGTCATTGATGACAAATGGGCAAATCGCTCAGTCATCACTAATTTACTCAGTCCCATCGGCTTTGATGTTGCTGAAGCTAACGACGGACAAGAAGGCTGGCAGAAACTTGCCGAAATTCAGCCAGATCTTGTGATTACCGACATACTGATGCCAAAAATTGATGGATTCGCTCTCATCAAGCGCATTCGCTCCTCAGAAGCCTTCAAAAATATCGCCATCATTGTTTCGTCAGCAAGCGTGTTTGAAACTGATCAACATCGCAGCTTGGAAGTAGGAGGAGATGATTTTCTTTCCAAACCTGTAGAGGCGATCGTTCTGTTTCAGAAATTGCGGAAACTTCTTCAACTGGAGTGGCTTTATGAAGAGAAAAACACTGTCAGCCAGCCAGCAGGAGACGATGCTGGGCTAGTTGCTCCATCTACAGCAGAAATGGAAAAATTGTACAAGTTAGTTATGAAAGGCAACTTCAAAGGAATTATTAAACAAGCAGCATGGCTTGAACAAATGGATGAAAAATACATCCCCTTTGCGAAAAAATTGCACCAACTGGCAAAAGGTTTCCAAGACCAAGAAATTCTAGCACTCATTCAATCTTACAAGTAAGTACTATCGAATTTCCTCCCGTGCCAAAAGGCGACTGGTTTCTACACATCCCACAAAACTTTATGAATCTGATAACTGAGCAAATGGCAACAGTTCTGATTGTTGATGATAATCCGGCAAATTTAAGTGTCTTATCTGATGCCCTCGATTTAGCTGGGTTAGAAGTATGGGTAGCCAAATCTGGAAAAGTAGCGCTGGAAAGGGTCGAATATGCTCTACCAAATTTAATTTTGTTGGATGTGATGATGCCAGAGATGGATGGATTTGAAACCTGTAGTCAATTAAAGGCAAATCCGGCAACTAAAGATATTCCTGTCATCTTTATGACGGCACTTTCCGACACTGCTAATAAGGTCAAAGGATTTCAGACAGGCGCGGTTGACTATATTACCAAGCCCTTCCAGCAAGAGGAAGTGCTATCACGGGTTCAATTGCACTTAAAGCTGCATGATTTAGCAGAAAAATTAGAGCAAAAAAATCTACTTTTAACGCAAAAAGTTGGCGAAGTAAGCCTTGCTTATGATGAATTGAAACAGATGCAAATTAAATTAATTCAAAGTGAGAAACTGTCCAGTTTAGGACAAATAGTCACTGGAATTGCTCATGAGATTAATAACCCTATAAATTTCATTTATGGCAATCTAATTCATGCCAGTCAATATAACCAAGAAGTGTTGCAACTCCTGCATATCTATCAGGAAGAATTCCCAAATCCTACCCCGCGAATTCAAGCAGAACTTGAAAATATTGATTTAGATTTTATCCAGGATGACTTGTTGAAGCTGCTGAACTCAATGGATGTTGGTGTACAACGCATTCGCGAAATCCTCAAGTCTATGCGGATTTTCTCTCGTGTCTACGAAGCTGACATGAAACCAATTAATATCCATGAAGCTATTAATAGTACACTCACCCTTTTGAATTATCGCCTCAAAGCAAAACTAGAGCATCCCGGAATCGAAGTGGTTAGAGAATATTGTCAGTTGCCACCAGTTGAATGCTATCCAGGACAACTAAATCAAGTGTTTATGAATATTATTTCTAATGCCATTGATGCACTAGATGAATACAATCAACACCGTTCATTTGCCGATGTTCAGAAGCAACCAAGTCGAATTAAAATTCGTACTAGGATGATAGGAGATGAATCGGTTGCTATCCACATCGCTGATAATGGTTCGGGAATCAGTGAAGAAGTAAAAGAGCAGTTGTTTGACCCCTTCTTTACAACTAAAGCTATCGGCAAAGGAGCCGGATTGGGATTGTCTATCAGTCACCAGATTGTTGTAGAAAAGCATGGTGGCAGTCTCTACTACCAATCAACACCAGAAAAAGAAACAGAATTTGTGGTTGAAATCCCAATTTATCAGCAAGTTGCCCAAGTTACTTCTGCTGTGACACCTGGTGATTATTATTTGACTACTAATAATTAATTTAT
Source organism: Cylindrospermum stagnale PCC 7417 (assembly GCF_000317535.1). Taxonomy (NCBI): domain Bacteria; kingdom Bacillati; phylum Cyanobacteriota; class Cyanophyceae; order Nostocales; family Nostocaceae; genus Cylindrospermum; species Cylindrospermum stagnale. The sequence goes on along the minus strand of NC_019757.1, from coordinate 3,082,808 downwards.
CTGTCTAAGGGGGGATGACAATAGTAGGTTTATTTTGTCTTCTCGACGAACGAATACTCAAACTTCCGCCCTTTTAGGGATATACCAATAACGACCCCCTGAAAAATTTTTACGAGAATCTGCATAAAGAAACAAATTGGAGAAGATATATATTGTGTAGCCATAACGACAAATTATCAAAAACATGAAAGCCGCAATTATCGCTTCTTTAACCTTACTCAGCTTGACTGCCCCAGCATTTGCCGCTACCACTAATCAATACAAATTCAAGGGGGAGAGCGCTTCAGCCTCTTTTTCCCAATATGACGGTTGCAATTCAACCTACGTTAATGTTTACGCTTTTGACAATGTGACTAAAGAGGCACCTGGTGCGCCAACTTCACAGAAAGAGGCTTACCTCTACTATTCAAACTATAACTACTGCACCGGAGTCGGGTCTTATGGGGATGGCTCTAGTAAAGACGCGACTTTCACAATTGGCAATTCACTACAATCTGCCTCTTTGAGTGGCACTTTTACACTCTATGATTATTCAACAGCAGTTAACAAAACCGCAGCAGTGAATTTGAGTTGGGCGGGTACGGGTGATACCTTCCGTGGTAACTCCCACAGCCATTATCAAGGGCCAGGCTACCAATCAAAATACCGCTCTGTTGGTGCCTATCGTGACGCAAGTGTTACAGGCACTGTTTATGTAGATGGGATAAACCTGATTGCAAATCTGCCCAGTTTTGGTTCTTTGAGTTCTAACAGCGGCGGTTCTCTAACCATTACCAAAAACTAGACTGTAGTTTGATTGGGGAAATTTCTTCGTTGCTTGGTTTAAGCAGAAAGAAGTTTCCCCATTTGGTTAAACAGGTTTGTAAGTGCCGTGGAAGCTGTGAGGTGTGACGCTGGGTAATCCGAGGAAAGCAAATGGGTTCTTTATTTAGGCACTCGAAGAGCAAATACCCAAACTTCACTCTTGCAACAACTCTATTAACTGCGCTTCACTTAATTGAGTAATTCCCAACGCTTGCGCCTTTTCTAACTTAGAACCAGCATCTTCTCCCACAACGAGAAAGTCTGTTTTTTTACTTACAGAATCAGTCACTTTACCACCTGATTTTTGAATCAAGGCTTTAGCTTCATCCCGCTTTAAGGTTGGTAAAGTGCCCGTAACCACAAAAGTTTTACCTGCTAACTTTTGATTGCCATCACCCACGGCTTTAGCTTCTGCGGTGGTGGCTAATTGCAACCCCGTGTCTTGGAGTCGAGAAATCAAAGTTTGATTGGCACTGATGCGGAACCATTGATATACAGATTGAGCAATTTCCGCACCGATACCGTAAACACCCTCAATATCTGATTGCCTGGCTGTTGCTAACTGCTCAACTGTGGTAAATTTATCGGTTAATAATTGGGCATTGACGCTGCCAACGTGACGGATGCCTAGACCATATAATACTCTTGACCAAGGTTGGCTTTTTGATTGGGCGATCGCATTCACCAATTTCTCTGCCGACTTTTGCCCCATCCTTTCCAATACACAAAATTTTTCTGCTGTCAAGTTATATAAGTCGGCAACGGAATGCACCAATTCTTTATCCACAAGTTGATGCACCAGCTTTTCGCCCATGCCTTTAATATCTAAGGCGTCACGACTTACCCAATGTTCAATCTCTCCCTTCAAAATCGCCGCACAGGAAGCATTAACGCACCGAGTCACCGCTTCACCTGACTCTCGCACCACCAATTGACCGCAAACTGGGCAATGAGTGGGCATGACAAAAGGTTGTGTATCAGGGGGACGGAGTTCTTTGAGTACCCGCACGACTTCGGGGATAATTTCCCCAGCTTTACGGACAATGACAGTATCGCCAATGCGGATATCTAATTGGGAGATGCGATCGCTATTATGTAAAGTAGCGCGAGAAACTGTTGTTCCCGCCAATTGCACCGGACGCATTTCTGCCAAAGGTGTCAATGCCCCCGTTCTCCCCACATTCACCGCAATATTTTCCACGCGGGTAGGTGCTTCTTCTGCTGCATATTTCAGCGCCACAGCCCAGCGGGGAAACCTCTGCGTAAACCCCAGTTGTTCTTGCAACTTAAAGGAATTCAGCTTCACCACTACCCCATCAGTCATATAGGGTAAATTGAGCCTTTCTGTATCCCAATATTGATAATATTCAGCAACTTCAGTCAAAGAACCGCACAACTTATGGTTAGGGTTGACATGAAAACCCATCTTTTCCAACAATTCCAGCGCTTCCCATTGGGTATTAGCAATACTGGCGTCATCCCTACCAGGAATATGCAGCGTATAGCCAAAAAAATCTAACCGCCGTTTAGCAACAACGCGAGAATCTAATTGCCTAAGTGTACCAGCAGCAGCATTTCGGGGATTAGCAAATAACTGCTCACCTGCTTTTTGCCTTTCCTCATTGATTTGTTTAAACACATCCAGCCGTAAAAACGCCTCACCCCGCACTTCCACCTTTTCTAATTCTTCTAACCCCTCAAAATTCAAGCGCAAGGGAATTGAGCGAATTGTCCGCACATTTTGGGTAATATCTTCACCCATCACCCCATCCCCCCTAGTTGCACCCCTTACCAGAACGCCATTTTGGTAGGTTAGCGCCAAAGCAGAACCATCAATTTTCAGTTCAGTGACGTACTCCACCGCCTCTATTTTCGGTGCTTGACGCCGCCAACGTTGCTCCCACCCTTGCAACTCATCAATATTAAAGGCATTCTCCAAACTGTATAGGGGGATATTGTGCCGTACCGAGGTAAAGTGCGTTGCTGGTCTTTCACCCACTCGCTGAGTTGGACTATCGGCAGACACCAATTCTGGATACTGAATTTCTAGCTGTTGCAATTCTCGATATAACTGGTCATAGACTGCATCCTCCATAGTGGGTGCATCTAGGACGTAATAAGCATAGCTTGCTTGTTGCAACAGCTGCCGCAGTTCTTTTACGCGCTTTAATTCAGGCTGAATCTGGATCATGAGACTTATGGCAAAATACGATTAAAGATCATAAAACCTGCTGAGTGCAGGCTAAATCAAGATTCCCTACTTCTTAGAGAAGTCGGGAATCTGATCTTAAACGTTAATCAGCGATCCCAATCTTCGACTTCATATAAAAATCGGGTCTTGCCAATCAATTTACGATTAGCAGAAGTACTTTGAACAAACACCACATACTTTTCTAGGTTACTCGGTTTGATCCGGATTGACGCATCCATCGGTAGACCTAACATTTCTCTAGCGGCGCTGCCGGCAAATAAATCACCTGTTGCCCGTTCCATCAAGATAATTTCTTTAGCAGCTTGGATAGTTTCGGTTTTTGTAAATTCATAAAAACCACGTCCCACTTTAAAGCTTAACCCATTTTCTAACACAAAAGCTTTAATTGAAATATCTTGATCAACCTCTAAAACCTGAAACCGTTGGGGAGAAACTGCCCGTAAGTCAGCCGATTCATAATATGATACGGCTTCTCGCTTCATCATGGAGTTAAATATTTTATTTAACCCCCGACTCATCCGCCCTTCGTCAATTACTTCTTTTTCATAAGCTTGTAGCTGATCATTTGATGATTGCTGATAGCAAACAGCTAAAAACAAATCGGTAACATAAGAAAATTGGTCAAGATTGATATGAAAACCGCCTGACTTTTCAGCGATTTCTCGATAAAAAGGAGTAGCATGAGAGCGATTGAGTGCTTGAACTCCATAAACCGTAATTTCTGCCTCAGCTAATTTATCTAACTCTTGGCGCCAATTTAGCTTTTGAGGATTGTGTGCTGGCGGGTGGGGAATATCATCACCAATCAAAACCAGTGATTTAGATGCAGACTTTGACCAAGCTAGAGATTGGGATTGATGTAATACTAACTCATAACATTCTGGCGCATCTCCGCCGCCAGTAGCTTCGACATTTTGGACAAAATCACAAATTTTATCAACATCACCAGAGAGGTTAAATATTTTAGTGACATAAGTTGAGCCGACATCACAATAGTCACCATGAGCAATAATCCCAATGCGGATTAGAGGAAGTTCATTAATTAATCTGGTAACGGTTTCTTTGATTTTTCGTCGTACTTGAGTCAGGCAAGGATACATACTTCCAGTAGTATCAAAACTAAAAACAACTTCGATATTGTTGTTTGTCATAGCTTTACCAGCACCCAGTTTTTACTTGATACTTCTATTTTAACTCTTTGGCGGTTTATCTGAATAAATTTATTTTAAAGATTTGGCTAAAATTTTCACCTTTTTTATCTCATTTTTTAAGTAAATTTTGGTTTTTACTTTAGCATATCTTAACAAGAAATTCCCTAACTACACCGTTGCCAAACTTATTGCTCAAACTGTGCTTTTTCTCTGGTTCAACGCTGCTTTTGATATTGATTATGTCCTGTGCAGTTTGTTCAAAAAAATCTTTGCATAAATTAGATAAAATGACTATAACAAAATCCCCAACAACAGAAATTTATGACTCATACATTTACAGGTAAACCCCCGATAATTATTGCCCACCGAGGGGCTAGTGGCTACCGTCCAGAACATACTTTAGCAGCTTATGAATTAGCGATCGCACTAGGGGCTGACTTTATTGAACCAGATTTGGTTTCCACCAAAGACGGGGTTTTAATTGCTCGTCATGAAAACGAAATTTCCGAAACCACTGATGTTGCTAGCCGTGGGGAGTTTGCTCACCGTCAAACTACCAAGATCATTGATGGTGAATCCAAATCAGGCTGGTTTACAGAAGACTTCACCTTAGCGGAACTGAAAACCCTCAGAGCAATCGAGCGAATTCCCGAAATGCGATCGCACAATACCGCATACAACGGACGATGGGAAATCCCGACGCTGCAAGAAATCATTGATTTAGTTCAAGGCAAAAGTGCCCAAATTAATCGCACCATTGGTATTTACCCAGAAACTAAACACCCTACTTATTTTAAATCTCTTGGCTTATCACTAGAACCGCCCCTACTGGCAACTTTAACAGCAAACGGTTATCAGGGAGCCAACGCACCTGTTTTTATTCAGTCTTTTGAAGTTAGCAACCTCCAAGAATTATCTCAAACAACTGATTTACCTTTAGTGCAATTGCTTAACGAGCATGGTTTGCCCTATGATTTTGTAGTCAGTGGCAATCACCGCACCTATGCAGATTTAGCCGCTACATCAGGGTTAAAGGAGATAGCTAAATATGCACAAGCAGTTGGTGTCAATAAAAACCTAGTTGTGAAGAGAGATAGCCTTGGTAAATTGCTCTCACCGACATCTTTAGTCACTGATGCTCATGCAGCTGGTTTATTGGTTCACCTCTGGACTTTCCGCAATGAAGATTCCTTTTTACCCCTAGATTTTCAAGGAAATCCCCAAGGAGAATATCAACTGTTCTTCAATTTAGGCATTGATGGGGTATTTAGCGATTACCCCGATACGGCTGTTGCTGTATGCTCAAGTACTGGATCTTGAAGCTCTATGCAAAGATGACTCTGGCAGGGGTCTATGCAAGCACTTTCATCAACACCTGAGATTTAACTATTACGCCGTAAGTCCCCCACTGAATTTGGTACTCCAAATCAGTGGCGGGATATAAGGCGGGAAAAACCGAAATCGTTCTCAATCAATACGAGGCATAGCCGAGTAAGAGCAAAGAACATTTGAGGTTTTTCCAAAATTATGTATTAAACTCTTATCAAAAATTATATATCATGGTAAAATAAATATCAAGGAGGTGATTTGATTGCTACACAAGGCTGTTCAGGTTCGTATATACCCATCAAAAGAACAAAAAACACAACTAGCGCAAGCTTTTGGATGTGCTAGATGGTGGTGGAATTATGCTCTAAACAAGTCAATTGAAACTTACAAAGAGACGGGTAAAGGACTTAACCGTGCTGCACTCAACGCATTTCTTCCTATACTCAAGAAAGCAGAAGATACTATTTGGCTAGGTGATTGTTACAGCCAAGTTTTACAAGCTACAACACTAAATCTAACCACAGCATACAAAAACTTTTTTGATAAACGTGCGGGGTTTCCTAAGTTCAAATCTAAGCATGGAAAACAGTCTATTCAATATCCTCAAAACGTCAAAATTGTAGATGGTAATATCAAAATTCCCGGCAATATCGGAATAGTCAAAGCCAAAATACATAGACCAGTTGAGGGGAAAATCAAGACTGTAACTGTATGTAAAACACCATCAGGTAAATATTTTGTATCTATCCTGACGGAAGTAGAAGGGGAAAATCCAACTATTACATTCGGGAAGATTTACGGTATTGATTTAGGGTTGAAGCATTTTGCTGTTGTTACTGATGGCGAAAAAGTTTCTCAGTATGATAATCCTAAACACCTTGCCAAGTACGAAAATAATCTCAAGCGCAAGCAGAAAAAATTAGCACGTAAACAAAAAGGTAGTAAATCAAGAAATAAATATCGCCAAGTTGTTGCTAAAGTGTACGAACGAATTAGTAATTCTAGGCAAGATTTTCTGCATAAACTTAGCTATAAGTTGGTCAGCGATAGTCAAGCTGTTATAGTAGAGAGTCTTCATGTCTTGGGCATGGTTCGTAATCACAATTTGGCAAAATCAATATCTGATGCAGGATGGGGAACATTCACCAATTTTCTAGCCTATAAGCTAGAATGCAAAGGCGGAAAGTTGGTTGAGATTGATAGATGGTTTCCCAGTTCCAAGCTCTGTTCTAATTGTTTCTATCAAGTGAGTGAGATGCCATTGGATGTCCGTGAATGGACTTGTCCTCATTGTGGCACTCATCATGATCGTGATGGAAATGCAGCGATAAATATTAGAGCAGAAGGTATCAGATTGATAAAGGCGGAAGGTTCAGCCGTCTCTGCTGTAGGAGGGGGGATAAGACCAAAATTTGGGCGAAAGTCTAAGTTGCGGCACTCCCCCGTGAGTACAGAAGCCGACACTGTACTTGGTACTCCAAGTCAGTGTGGGTAGTTCACGACGGCATCTACCAACAATTAAAAATAGTTTTTTAGCAGGAATAAGTTTGCATAAAACTTTTTCTTGAGGATGATTACTAATTGTACTACTTCACCCATATTCCTGTGTTTAACCCAAATTTTCTATTGTTATGCAATGGCAAATTGGGGCGATGTCTGACGTAAATAAACTCTGGAATCAAGGTGAAATTTATCCAACATATTTATCGGAGAATAGTATGCCGAGAATAAAAATCCAACTGGTGAATGTTCAGTGCAAAGATACTGAAGATGTAACAGGTGCTGATGAGCTTTATCTAGTCGGTGCGTTGGTAGGAGGGGGAATCACCAAGGCAATTCTGACAACTCCCATAGACATTAATGATGGAGAAGTCAAAAAATTTAAGCCAGATCAATCCATTTTATTTGAAGGCAATGTACCAGCCGATGAAAGCATTAAAGGAGGAATCAAAGCTTACGACGAAGATGCTGGCAAAGACTGGTCTAAGTACGGTGATACAGTTACAGGGATTACCAGCGCTGTATCAGCAGTATTAGCAGCAGCAGGCCCCAAAGGAGTACTGGCGGGAACTATACTGTCAGCATCTGTCAAGGGAGTGGGCATTCTTGCTAGTTTAGATAAAGATGACTTACTTGGTTCTACCGAATTAGTAATATCTTCCACCGGACCAGCCTTTGAAGAAGTTGCCTGGAGATTTAAAAAAACAGGTAGCTCTCTAGGCTACTCAGACTGGGATTACACACTTAGATATCGAATTACTCGTTCCTAAATAGCAGGTATAAGCTAACGGTATAGCACCGAGATTCTTGTAAAAAACTGCAAGATGTTTTGAAAAACATTGATTTTTTCCCTGTCTAGATTGGGGTTATCAGACCTAGAATGCAAGTAATTACAACATCTCGGTTCAATGCCGATCATACCTCACTAACCCTGCTAAAATATCTCGTTACTCCAGGACTTATTGTGGTGGTAATTGCACTGGTACAGAGACAGAATAAAAATGCGCGAACATATGTTAGAAATAAATCTGGAAATATCGATCGCCTAACTCATGACTAGAAGTCACGAGTATGCGGCTTGCAGAATTCAAAAAACTAGAAAGTGGAGTAATTTGAAACTTCCCTTATTCTTTTCCCAATGCCAAAAATACAATACTAATCAAGCAAATCAGGTTCTTCGCGCAAAATTCTGTCATAAAGTGGCTGGAAACTAAACCACCCGCTCGAATGTGACCCCACTTGGCTGCGTGCTAAAGTAGCAGTCTCGTGTTTGATGATATGGGGTTTGCCTGCGGCTTCTGCTAGCAACTGCGCTTGGCACGATCGCTCTAAACTTATGTACCACCAAGCCGCTGCATCAACTGTGTGTCCCACGGTCAAAATGCCGTGGTTCCGCAAAATAATTGCTTTCTTGTCACCCAAGGCTTCAGCTAAAAGCTTACCTTCGGAGGTGTCTAGCACTACTCCTGTGTAGTCATTGAATAACGCTTGGTCTTGGTAAAATGCACAGGCGTCTTGAGTCAAGGGATCAAGTAGACGACCCAAGCTAGACCAAGCTTTACCATAAAGTGAATGGGCGTGTGCTGCGGCTATGACATCAGGTCGAGCTTCATGAATCTGGGAATGAATGGCGAAAGCAGCTTGATTTACAGAACGAGAACCTTTAACAACTTCGCCTTCGCTGTTCACCAATAATAGGTCTGAGACTCGGATATGACCGAAGTATACGCCTAGGGGATTCACCCAGAAATGATCTGTAAATTCAGGATCGCGAGCTGTAATATGCCCGGCGATTCCCTCACTAAATCCTAACTTGCCAAATAGGCGAAAGGCTGCGGCTAGGCGTTGCTTGCGGTGCAGGCGTTCTTCTTCAACTCGATCAAATATCGGGGGTTGGGGTCGATTAAATGTGGACACGTTCTTTTTCTTCTTCCTGACAGGGAGCGTTGGCATATCCAGAACGAAATGGCTTGACGCTGTGGGATTCGGGAGTGAACTGGTGACGCCAGATGCAGCCAGTATCGTTACCGAGGATATGGATGGATATAGATGGAGTCTGGGATGTGGTTTTCACGGCGTGAATATCACCTTTTGGCGGTAAAAGGCGATAGATATCTCCCGGTTGGAGCGATGGCGCGGAGCGCCCGCCGGAGGCGATCGCACTTCGACTACTTGTAATTGTGCCTGGAGTGCTGAGGAACCATCATCTACACGCCGATATACTGTCTCTTCTTGATTGCCTTGGTATAAACCAATCAGTCCCCAAGCCAAATGATCATGAACAGGCGTTGTTGAACTAGCGGGAATCACCAAGCTGAAGACTGACAGAGCACGGTCTTTTGAGCGATAAAGCAGCCATTGACCAATCCCACCGCCCATTTTGCTTTTGGGGTTAACTTGGGCGAAATGTTCGGGCAACCATCCCTGTTGAGCGAGTAATTCTTGAAAATAGGGTTCTAATCTAGCTAGAGTTTGGGCGCGGTTATCAGCAATGCTGGCGTTAATTTCCCGCACTGTCGCCACAAAAGAACGTAGTTCTTGGCTTTGAATAAACCACTGGTCTTCTGGTAGCGGTTTTAGGCTGGTGTAGTTTGTCATTTGTTTCCTCGCTTCGAGAACCGACCAACATCAATAATATTGAGTTTTTGGCCTATCATGGGAGGGGTTTTGCCACTAGGTTGCATTTTAAACTCTAATTGCCCCAGTTTTGGGTGGCTAAAAGTTTCTTTGAGAATGATCGTAAATGGATATCGCCGAAACACAGTGGCTTTACCTTGTGACAATAATATCCGGGCTAGGCTGATGCGTATGGGATATAACGGTTGTTGATTGGCATTGAGAAGGAAAACTTTGGTCATGGGTTATCTACTCATCTTTGGTAAAAATGGACTAGACGACAACTGCTTGTCGCTCTCGCTGTTGCACTTCTGCTCGGACTAAGAAAATCAAATCACGACCGTAAGCGATCGCATCTTAAGCTTGGGTTAAAGCCGCGAATCAGCAGAGTTGTCACCCCCGCTAGTAATTCACCAGGGATTCCGCTACCTGTTCTGGAGTCCCCACAAGGGCTGTATTATTGCCATCAGCACCAGTAGCAGTGGCAATCGTCGATTTCGCTTTCTTGGGCAAACTGTTGAAAATTTATCAAGAAAGGATGAGAGCCTAAAGGTAAACTCTAGTACTCTCGCCTTGACCGCCTATTTAGCTGTGATATCAGTTCACCTATACTCCGGTAAGTCGCTCGGAAAACCGTTGAATTATCTCCAAGCAAAAGCTATCATGGACAGATTTAAAAATCAAGTCGGTTGATCGATTAAGCCTTGGTTCGGGATAATTCCTGATTGAGCACCCATTGGCCGACCTGGCGCACCTTGTAAGCTAGCGGCTCATCAAGGGTAAGCGATCGCAGATGGCGCGAGTAGCGGTCAAAACCGTATTCTGGATCTGTGGCGATCGCTTCCAGCGGGCGTTGCGCCATCGCACCCATCACCTCAAATATCTGATTAGTGATTTCTAGCCCCACTCTTGTAGCTAAGGCCGTAGCTGTAGTAATAGCGATCGCACTCTCATTAAACTCAGCCTCCGTGAGTTGTAGTCCCTGCTCCCATGCTGCTTGTAACTTAACCGCAGCTTCATCGGTGAGCGAGGTTACAGCTTGCAAATCAATCCACATCTGGCCGTAAGTCTGCAAAATATAGGGATCGGTACTCTTACTCTCAATATCTGATGTTTGCCATAGTTCGGTTTGGCTGGTAGTGTATTCCTTCGCTTGAGAAAACGCACCCAAAGCAATTCCTAACAAAATATTCGCCCTGACTAAGTGGGAAATATAAACTCGCAGTCCAGCAAAAGGACTACCTAAAGACTCAGGATCTGCCAAAATCTCAATTTCTTTGACCAATACGTTAGAAAAAGAAACACTACTACTATCTGTTTGCCGTTGACCAATATTATCCCAGTCATTATGGATAGTGATTCCGTGGCTGAATGTCGGAATAGCAAGCACAACTGGTTTAGATGCCCCTGCCAGCAGCGTTGATACTGTCAGCATATCGGAATCTTTTGCACCCGAACAAAAGCTCTTGATTCCATTGAGACGCAAGTTATTACCGTTGGGAGTGAGAGTCAGCCGCGAATCACGGGGGTTGAGGGCATTTCCCCAAAACCAGTTATTTCTAGCTGTCCATGTGTAGTAATTCACTTTTTGTTCTAAGGTGCCAAAAAGATGAGGCGTAACCACCTGCAAATAGTGATAGCCCAAAAGATGAGCAATAGAACCGTCTACTTTGGCGAACTCGCGCACAATTTCCAGTGCTGTGATCCAGGTTGCTCCCAGTCCGCCATATTCTTGGGGAATAATCAGTTTCAGCAAACCACTCCGGCGCAGACGGTCTCTTTCAAACTTCGCCGTTACCCCTTGTTTGTCCCTTTCCACCGCATTCTGGGCAAAATCTAGCGCTAAAGAAGTAGCCAGCGCGACATAGTCCTGAGATTCTTTGATAGCTGTTGGCATAAGTTGTCAATCAATAAGCTGACTGGTAAATCGGGTAGTTAGTAATTGGTAAGGGGAAAAGCGAAGAAAGAGACTTCATCAATAATTCCCCCTTCCCTTGTCCTCAGTCCCCTTTTCGGTCAAGGCAAGATTCCCTGTATAAATATTTCTGAAGTATTCACCCAGAAGACTTCCCATATTTTTTGTATAAACTACGGTAACTTGATTGACTTATCGGAGTTATTCGGTAAACTAGATAGGAGCATTCCACAAAAACTCATGAAAAGCAAGTATTTCCTGCTACATCTTCATATTTGTGATTGCGCCAAGCTAGGTTACTTAGCTGATTCAGCTATGCAATAATAGACGACCGTACCAGCTAAGTCCGGTTTATCTATTAACTTAACTTAGTATTGACAGCTAGAGACTTATCTGGAAAATTGCTACTGGGCTTTGATCAAATTATCGTTTTTGTCAGCCAAAACAGTTTCGTTGCCAAATATTACAAAATCAACTGGCAACGATAAACGGCAACTCGGATTAATTCCATTTAATAAACTATGGCTGACGAGATTAATCATGAATTTATACACCATATAAATCTTGGTGACTAATTTCTTTTGTCCAACTATTTACAATCTAGTTAAATTGGCATAATCGACAATTTAAAACTCGGAAAAATTTCTTGGATTTTAGGCTCATTGTTTTTTATACTAGGCTACTAATGCTCAGAAACTTAGAGAGCTTAGTTTCCCCCAAATAACTTGCAATATGAGAGCAAGCCAAAAACTACCAAATAGCTAACGACAGATACAATGCA